>JAJZRS010000037.1 GCA_021802545.1 Pseudomonadota bacterium | reverse complement strand
TAACATCGTCTGCTGCGGCATTCCGCCCGTAGAACAACTCTAAAAGGACCCAGTATGCGCCTCACCCAGTTCAAGATCGGAACCCGCCTCGGAGCAGGCTTTGCGGTACTGATGACCCTGATGCTGATCGTCGCCGGAGTCGGCGTTCTGCACATGATGCAGATCCAGGAAAAGCTCGACGGGATCGCCAAGGTGGGCGTCGCCGAAACCAAGCTCGTCTATTCCATGCGCAGCCTCGTCTACCAGAAGCAGATCCTGGTGAGGAACATGATCCTCATGACCAAGGTCGAGGACATGAAGGCCGAGCTCGAGAAGATCCGGGAAAACAGGAAGGAAATCGACGAAGTCGAGAAAAAGCTTTCTGTCTTGTTCGCCCTTCCCGGAACGACCGAAGACGAGAAGGCGCTTTTTTCGAGGATCAATGAATCCGAGGATGCCGTCAAGCCGCTTGTAGACAAGGCCGTCGAGCTTGGCTTCGCCAACAGGAACGAAGAGGCCACAAAAGTCCTGTTCGAGGACATGAAGGAGCCCCAGAGGGTCTGGCTGGACCAGCTCGACCAGCTGGTCCAGATCGAAGACAGCCTGGACAAGCAGGCCGAGCAGCAGGCCGAAAAAGCCTACGCTTCCGGCAAGATCCAGATGCTCGCCCTGTCCGCCATTGCGCTCCTGTTCGGCGCAATCACCGCACTTCTCCTCACGCGCAGCATCACGAGGCCCGTCGACCATGCGGTCGAAGTCGCAACGCGGGTAGCCGAAGGCGACCTGACCTCGACGATCAGGGTCGAATCAAGCGACGAGATCGGCAAGCTGATGCAGGCGCTTTCGACCATGAACGGCAATCTCGCCAACCTCATCAGACAGGCGAGGGAGAACTCGAAAAGCGTCTCCGATGCGTCCTGCGAATTGTCCAGCGCTGCCAGCCAGGTTGCCGCAAGTTCGCAAAGCCAGAGCGAAGCCGCCTCCTCGATGGCAGCCGCCGTCGAGGAAATGTCGGTCAGCGTCAATCAGATCTCCGATCACGCCGGCAGCGCTGAAAAAATCGCGATCGAATCCGGGGCGCTTGCCGAGGAAGGCAGCCAGGTCATCGGGAAGATGATTTCGATGATGGGCGACATCGCGACGACAGTCAACGAATCCTCACGCGTCATGGAGGAACTCGGCCAGCAGTCGGAGCAGATCGCCGACATCGTCAACATGATCAAGGAAATCGCCGAGCAGACCAATCTGCTCGCCCTGAACGCAGCCATCGAGGCGGCAAGGGCTGGAGAGCAGGGCAGGGGATTTGCCGTGGTCGCCGACGAAGTCAGGAAGCTCGCCGAGCGGACGGCCAATTCCACGCTCGAAATCTCATCGGTCATCGAAAAGGTGAGGGAAGGCATCTCCTCGGTCATGGAAAGCATGCACGAAGGGGTGAGCCAGGCGAATCAGGGCATGCAGCAGGCCGGGCAGACGAGCGAGGCGATCGGCCGCATCAATGCCGGATCGCAGAAGGTGGTGGGCACAGTGAACGACATCGGCTCGGCGCTCAGGGAGCAGAGCGTGGCGAACAACGAGATCGCAGTCAGCGTGGAAAAAATCGCCCAGATGATCGAAGAGAACAACGCTGCGGTGGACGAAACGGCGAAGACGGCGAGAGGCCTCGAGCAGCTCGCTTCAAACCTGCATGATGTCGTGGCTAGATTCAGGGTCTAGGGAAGCCGCCTGGACCAGGACTGCCTCCATTTCCAGTCGCGGATATAGCGGGCTGCGAGCTCGGGCGAATCCTCGACGAGCAGGACGTTCTCGGCATTGTCCTTCTGCGCGGCCATGCTGAAATTGAAGCTTCCGGTGAGCACGGATTTTCCGTCGAAGATCATGATCTTGTTGTGCGCGATTCTGACCGTGTCGTCTATCCAGACTGGCACGCCATGGTTGCGCATGTAGGTCGCGCCTGAATACCTTCCCCTGTCGTTGGATTTGTCGGCGATGACCTCGACGTCGACCCCCCTCATCTCAGCTTCAGCCAGCGCGGCGAGAATGGGACGGCTCGTGAAGCTGTAGGCCTGGACGAGGATCTGACGCTTCGCCTTCCCGATCGCCCCCACGATCACGTCGGTTGCTTCCCCGTTCGGGCTGAAAGCCACGATGGCCTTGCTGCGGATGGATATTTCCTCGGCATGGGGCGCATATTGCCCGGCTGCCTGAACAGGCAGGGGCAAGGCAAGCAGGACTGCAATTACTGCGGATCGCCAGGCTTCGTGCACTGGGCATCCTTGTAGGGGCCGCGAAAGCGGACCCAGACCGGGCCTGGGGAGACCTGCATGCAGACGACTGAGCCGTCCACCCTGCTTTTCCATTTGTACCAGGAAGCCTCGGAGGCAAAAGCGGCAATGGCCATCGAGGCCAGCACGATGATTGCCGCAACCTTCTGTTTCATTTTGGATCCTTTTCCACGTCCTGATTCTGCAGATTGATTCTGCACTTTACAAGCTGAAACTTCAATCGAAATATGACCACGCGAACGAAGCTTATCGACTAAAATTCATACCGTAGACTACCACTACTCGGAGGGACCCCATGGAAACGCAACTGCACGAAGGTAGGCATTGGGTCACGGATCTCCTTTCCGCGATATTCGTAGCCATTCTTTTCTTTCTCGCGCTTTCCTTGGTCAACGGCTGAGCTTCAATCCTCGTCCCGTTTCGCGTATTGAGCACGGCTTTCCAGGACCCTGCCCTTCAATTCCTTCCCCGGCTTGAAGTGGGGAACGCTCCTTTCAGGGATAGTCAGGCGCTCGCCCGTCCTCGGGTTTCTCGCCTTCCTCGCCTTTCGCCTCACGACTGAAAAACTGCCGAATCCCCTGATCTCTATCCTTTCTCCATCGACGATGACGCGCTTCATTTCATCGAGTGCTGCATTGACTGCGGATTCGATCTTCCCGACCTTCAGCTCGGGATGCTTGGCAATGAGCCTCGCGATCAGTTCCAACCTGTTCATCATTCTTCCCCGGATTGACTGGCTCCAAATTTAAGACCAGATCGATTGACGTACAAGGCGAATCCGACATGCGGTCGAAATTCAGGTACGAGCGGTCAGAGGTAGTCGAGCAGGATGCCGAGGAATACAGCCCCGCCCACCCAGTTGTTGTGGAGGAAGGCCTTGAAGCAGCTATTCCGTTCCCGACCCCTGATGAGAAAATAATGGTAGAGCATGATGATCACCGCAGCGGCAAGCCCGGAATAGTAATACAGGCCGCGCCCGAGTTCGGTCCCGACAGAGGCGAGCAAGGCGATCATGATCGCGTAGCAGAGCATGACGGCGAGAACGTCGTATCTGCCGAAAGTGAGGGCCGAAGTCCTGATGCCGATCTTGATGTCGTCTTCCCTGTCGACCATGGCATATTCGGTGTCGTAGGCGACCGTCCAGAAGATATTGGCGATCAGGATCTGCCAGGCGATGCCGGGTATGGTTCCCGTCTGGGCCGCGAAAGCCATGGGTATGCCGAAACCGAATGCGATGCCGAGGTAGGCCTGCGGGATCGCGAAAAAGCGCTTGGTGAAGGGATAGCTTGCCGCGAGAAAAAGAGCGACAAAGGAAAGCATGATCGTGAGGCGGTTCGTGAGGAGAACCAGGCAGAAGGCTGCAATGGAAAGGATGGCCGCGAGCAGAAGCGCCTCCTTTTTCGTGACCCGTCTCGAAGCGAGCGGCCTGTTTCTGGTGCGCTCGACATGCGGATCATAATCCATGTCAGCATAGTCGTTCACGACGCATCCCGCGGAGCGCATCAGGATCGTGCCGAGAAAGAAAACGATGAGGAGTTCGGGACGTGGATGCCCGCTGGACGCGACCCAAAGCCCCCAGAGCGTGGGCCAGAGCAGCAGCAGGGAGCCTATCGGCTTGTCCAGCCTCATCAGCTTCATGTAGAGCGCAAGCTTGCTCAAGACAGCTCCGCAATTTCAGGCAGGAAGACCTCCGTCACCAGGATGGCGCTTCTTCCGATAAAAAAGAGAGAGCGTCTAGCCCACAGCTTTTCCGGCCTGATCTTCATGTATTTGCAGGACTTCTCGTAAAGCGGATGCCTGTTCGAAATCGAAAGAAATTCGAGATCGTCCCTTTCCACTCTCGGGCTCGAAAGATAGGCGCTGCCCAGCGACTTCTGGCCGAGAAACCTGAGCTTGCGCCAGGGTCCCTTGAGGCTGCCTCTGGATGCGACAGAATGGGCAAACACGACGGGGGTATCCGCGCAGCAGAGATAGACTTCCCTGACGAGGACCGCTTCATTTCTTTTCACCCCTATCCTGCCGAGCTCGTCCCGATTCGCCCTGGAAAACCGGTTCGACACGTGGCGCACGGAAAATTTTCCGCATTTTTCCATGATGCGCGCCGTGAGCGAGCCTCTGCTCCGCACCCATTTCGAAAGCCCGCGTGCGCCGACGGGGCTGGCTTTCCATGACTGATTCATGCCCTGAGATATTCCGATTTTTCGCCCATCCAGCGATCGAGATGCCTGTTGACCGCATCCCTGTGGGAGGCGAGCAGCTCGTCCGCCGCGCTTCTTGCAGCATCCAGGAGGTCGTCCTCGTCAAGATCGGCGAACCTCAGCATGGGCACGCCGCTCTGCCTCGCGCCCAAAAATTCCCCCGGGCCGCGCAGCGCGAGGTCGCGCCTTGCGATCTCGAACCCGTCTGAGGTCTCGAAGATCGCCTTGAGCCTTTCGGTTGCGATCTTGCCGAGCGGCCCCTGGTAGAGCAGCAGGCAGACGCTGTGCTCGGATCCCCTGCCCACCCGGCCGCGCAGCTGGTGAAGCTGGGAGAGCCCCATCCTTTCTGCATGCTCGATCACCATCACGGACGCGTTCGGCACGTCCACCCCGACCTCGATGACGGTCGTCGCGACAAGGAGCTTGATTCTACCATCCTGGAAATCGCGCATCACGGCCGTCTTCTCGGAATTGGGCATCCTGCCGTGGACGAGGCCTGCCTCGATTTCAGGAAATTCGGTCTTCAGCCTTTCATGGGTTTCGATCGCCGTCCTGAGCTGAAGCGCTTCGGATTCCTCGATCAATGGGCAGACCCAATAGACCTGATTGCCCGATGCGCAGGCGCCTCTCACCCGCTGTATCACTTCATCCCGCCTGTCGCTGGACACCAGCTTGGTGACGACCGGGGTTCTCCCCGGAGGTAGCTCGTCGATGACGGAAACGTCGAGGTCGGCATAATAGCTCATGGCGAGCGTTCTCGGAATCGGGGTCGCGCTCATCATCAGCTGGTGAGCCTCGAATCCCTTGTGGCGCAGCGCAAGCCGCTGATGGACGCCGAAGCGGTGCTGTTCGTCGACGATGGCGAGCCCCAGGTTCTTGAACGCCACCTGTTCCTGGAACAGCGCGTGCGTTCCCACCGCGAGCCGGGCTTCCCCGCTTTCGATCATGCCCAACGCCCCGCTCTTTTCCTTTTTCTTCAGGCTGGAAGAGAGCCAAGCCACCTTGAGGCCCAGGGGTTCGAACCATTTGGAGAATTTCTCGAAATGCTGCTCGGCGAGAATCTCTGTCGGCGCCATCACGGCGGCCTGGTATCCGGACTCGATCGCAAGGAGGGATGAGAGGGCTGCGACGATGGTCTTGCCGCTTCCGACGTCCCCCTGCAGCAGCCTCTGCATCGGGCTTCCCGAGGAAAGGTCTTTCGAAATTTCGCCGAGAACCTTTTTTTGCGCATTTGTGAGCGAAAACGAAAGGGAGGACAGAAGCGCAACGGCGAGCTTGCCTTCCGGGGCGAAGACGGGCGCGCGCTTCTCCTTCCTGTTGCGGTAATGGAGGCGCATGGAAAGCTGCTGGGCGAGCAGTTCGTCGAACTTGATCCTTCTCCAGGCAGGATGGGTCTTTCCGTCGAGCTCGATCCGAATTGCGTCCACAGGCGGATGGTGCAGATATCTCACGCTCTCGTCGAATCCTGGAAGATCCAGTCTGGAGAGCAAATCGTCCGGAAGGGTGTCGGACAAGTCCAGGGATTCGAGCGCTTCGCCGATCAGCGACTTCAGCCTGCTTTGCGTTACCCCTGCGGTCGTCGGATAGACCGGGGTGAGCGAATCCGAGAGCGGAAGTTCGGCTCTGGAGACTTTCGGATGGATCATCTCGGGCCCGAAAAAGCCTGCCCTCACTTCGCCGAAGAAGCGCATCCTTCTGCCCTTTTCGAGCATTTTCACCTGGCTCGGATAGAAATTCATGAAGCGTATGTCGAGCATGCCGCTCTTGTCTTCTATCCTGCAGGAAAGGATTCGCCTTCCCGAATATTTGACCCCCGACTCGATAATTTCGCCCTCGACGAGGACGGATTCGCCGACAGGCGCATCCGCAATCGGATAGAGCCTTGTTTCGTCCTCATAGCGCAGCGGAAGATGGAGCACCCTGTCCCACAGCGTGTTGATGCCCAGCCGCGCGAGCCTGTCCTTCACTCAGTCCTTGTCCGTCTCGCCTATGCCGAGTACGAGAATGCCGTCCATTTCGACCAGCGCCCCTTTGGGCAGGCTCGCCACGCCGACGGCCGCACGGGCAGGATAGGGTTCCTTGAGATAGCTTCCCATGATCTCGTTGAGCATGGCGAAATGGGAAAGATCGGTCAGATAGACATTGAGCTTGACGAGATCCGAAAGGCTTCCGCCTGAAGCCTGCGCGACTGCGGAAAGGTTCCTGAACACCCTGTGGATCTGCGCCTCGATTCCCTCATCGAGCTGCATGGTGGAAGGATCCAGCCCGATCTGCCCCGAAAGATAGACGGTATCCTTGGCGCGCACCGCCTGGGAATAGGTCCCGATCGCCTTCGGAGCGTCATGCGTGCTGATGATTTTTTTGGTCATTTTTTCCCCTTTCATGTTGTTCCGCCCAGCGCCGATTTCAGCATCGCAAGCCGCGCCTTGCCCAGTTCCTTGGTGACTTCCTTGCCGCTATGCTTGATGTCCTCGCCCATCTCGGCGATGAACCTGCTCGGTTCGCAAACCTGCATTGTCCCAGCACGCTTGCGCTTTGCGCAATAGCTGATATGCAGCCCTTCCCTCGCGCGCGTCACCCCCACGTACATGAGGCGCCTCTCCTCCTCGATTCCCGCGTCACTCATCGATTCCTGATGGGGCAATATGCCTTCCTCGGCGCCGACCAGGAAGACCTGCCTGAACTCCAGCCCTTTCGCGGCATGCAGCGTGGAAAGCGTGACCGCATCGTAATCTTCTTCCTTCTTTTCGAGCAGGTTGATGAGCGCGATTGTCTGGGTGAGCTCGATCAGGTTCTTTTCCTCTTCCTCGCCCTTTCTCGCGATCCAGCTCGAAAATTCCATCACGTTCTCCCATTTCGACTTCGCCTGCCTGGATTCCTCGGAATCGAAGAGATGCGCCTCAAAATCGATCGCCTTCAGGAGCTCGTTCATGATTTCCCCGGCAGGGGCTTTCTCGGCTTCATACTGCAGCTTGTTGACGAAGTTGCAGAATTCGAGAAGGGGCTCCAGCTGCCGCTCGGATATCTCGTGGGAAAATCCCGCCTCGAATGCGGCCTCGAACATGCTCACCTGCCTTTTTCCCGCATAGCGCCCGAGCGCTTCCAGGGTGCCGTTCCCTACCCCGCGCTTCGGTGTCGTCACGGCGCGCACGAAGGCGGGATCGTCATCAAGATTGGCGATGAGCCTCAGATAGGCGATGAGGTCCTTGATTTCCCCACGGTCGAAAAAGGATAGGCCGCCGCTCACCCTGTAGGGGACGCGCTCGTTCCTCAATTGCTGCTCGAAGAGCCTCGCCTGATGGTTGCCGCGATAAAGGATCGCATAATCCGAATGGCGAGTCCTGTTCTCGAACTTGTGGGCGAGCAGCGCCCTGACCACGGCTTCCGCCTCGTGCTCCTCGTCTTTGGCAGCGATCACCCTGATAGGATCACCGTGCCCGAGCTCCGACCAAAGCTTCTTTTCGAAAAGCTTGGTGTTGTTCGAAATCAGGCTGTTCGCGGCCTTCAGTATCCTGACGGTCGAGCGGTAGTTCTGTTCGAGCTTGATCACTTCGAGATTGGGATAATCCCGGTCGAGCTGGGCGATGTTCTCCTTCGATGCGCCGCGCCAGGCATAGATCGCCTGGTCGTCGTCGCCCACCGCCGTGAAAGCGCCTCTTGAACCCGAAAGCAGCCTGATCAGCCTGTACTGGCAGAGATTGGTGTCCTGGTATTCGTCGATCAGAAGATAGCGCAGCTTCTTCCGCCAGTTCTCGAGCGCATCGGGATCGCTTTCGAAAAGAACGACGGGAAGCCTGATGAGGTCGTCGAAATCGACAGCCTGATAAGCCTGCAGGGTCGACTGGTATTCGGCATAGACCCTGGCGGCAAAAGCGTCCCCTTGCGCATCCGCTGGAGAGACCAGGCTGTTCTTCCATCCTGAAATGAGGCTTGAAACGCGCCTCGTCTCCTTCTTGTCGGTCGTCTTGCACAGATTGGCGAGGATGCCCTGGCAATCGGCCGAGTCGAGGATGGAAAAGCCAGATTTGAGGCCCAGCCTTTTCGATTCGCTCCTCAATATGGACAGGCCGAGCGAATGGAAGGTCGAGACGGTGAGCCCTCTCGAATTGCTCTTGACGAGCTTGCTCACGCGCTCCTGCATCTCCCTCGCCGCCTTGTTGGTGAAGGTGATCGCGGCGACATGGAAAGGGGAATAGCCGCATTCCTCGATCAGGTAGGCGATCTTGTGGGTGATCACGCGCGTCTTGCCGCTGCCTGCGCCGGCCAGCACGAGCAGCGGCCCGTCGATGTGCCTCACTGCGCTTGCCTGGGCTGGATTCAATTTCGACAGCATGTCAGGTCATGCCGAATTTTTTCAGCAGCCTGCTGAAGGTCAGCCCCTGGACGGCGATCGAGAAAACCGCGATGAAATAGACGCAGGGAAGGAAGATGGATTTCATGCCTTCTTCGCGCAGCGCAAGCACCATCGCGATCGAAAGCGCGCCGCGCAAGCCTCCCCAGGTCATGATCGCCGTCGTTCCGCGCTGGAATGCGTAGAAGGGCCTCATCATCTGAACGGGCACGGCGATGCTGAGAAAGCGCGCGAAAAGCGCAATCGGGACGCACAGAACGGCCATGACGGCCGTCGCCTTGTCTATGCTGATCACCATCATCTCGAGGCCGATGAGCATGAAAAGCACCGCATTCAGGATCTCGTCGACAAGCTCCCAGAACGAGTCGATATGCTCGCGCTTCTTGGCCGACAATGCATCTCCGCGCCTGTTGCCGATGAGTATGCCGGCCACCACCATCGAAATCGGCGCCGACACGTGCAGTTTTTCGGCGAGCAGATAGCCGCCGGATGCGACCGCGAGCGTGATGAGGAGCTCCGCCTGATAGGCCTCGACCTTAGCCAGCATCTTGCGCGCGAACCAGCCCAGCACCCAGCCGATCAGGAGGCCGCCCCCCGCTTCCTGGACGAGCAGCTCGACCGCTTTCAGAAGCGTCGGCTCGCTGCCCCCCGTGATGAGTTCGAGTATGGTCAGGTAGAACACGATGGCCACCCCGTCGTTGAACAAGGACTCTCCCGCGATCTTGGTTTCGATGGCCTTCGGCGCGCCCATCTTCTTGATGATGCCGATCACGGCAATGGGATCTGTCGGCGAGACGATGGCCCCGAACAGCATGGCGTAAAGGAAGGACACCTGGGAAAACCCAGCGAATTGCGCGAGCAGATAGAAGATGGAGCCGATCACGATCGTGGAAATCAGGGTGCTGATCGTCGCCGTGATCGCGACAGGAAGCTGTGCGCTTTTCAGATCGCCCATCTCGATCTGGGATGCGCCTGCGAAAAGCAGGAAGGAAAGCATGCCGTGGAAAACCGTCTCGCTGAAATTGATCCCGTGCAGGAACGCATCGATCGGCGCGATGTCGATGAGGCCCATCGCCTCGAGCGCAAGCCCGGCAAAACCCGCGCCCATGGCGAGCAGCATGAGGCCGATCGAGGAAGGGAGCTTCACCCACCTGTCGTTGATGTAGCTGCCGAATGCGGCAGCGGTCAGCAGTATTCCGGAAATTTCGAAAAGGTCCATGGAGTTTAAAATGCAGCGTTCACATCCAGTATAATAATGCAGATAATTCGGATAGAGGGATTCAGATGTCAGAAGGTTTTCACGTACACGGGCCAGAGTCCCATCATATCGAGCACGAAGCGCATTCGGGCTCTTCTCTCGCACAGCAGGTTGCGATCTTCACCGCGCTGCTCGCCACGCTCGGCGCGATCGTGAGCTATCAGGGCAGCGACACGCAGGAAGAAGCGATGCTCTTCAAGAACGAGGCCGTGCTGAAGAAAACCCAGGCATCCGACCAGTGGAACTACTACCAGGCCGTCAGCAACAAGGGACACCTGATGGAGCTCGCGTCCAGCCTCGCAGCGCCCGGAAAGGCTGATTATTATAAAGCGCAGATCGAGAAATACAAGGCGCAGAAAAAGTCCATCAAGATGGATGCCGACAAGCTCGAAGCCGAGTCCAAGGCGGCGAACGAGAAAAGCGAAGAGCTGATGCATCCGAGGCGCAGGCTCGCCCAGGCCATGACCCTGATCCAGATCGCCATTTCTCTCGCTTCCATCACGGCATTGACCCGCAAGAAATGGCTGTTCGTCATGGCCGTCGTTTCGGCTTTCGGCGGAACCGTGCTCTGGGTGACCACGCTCGCCGGATGAAGACCGTCCTTTACGATTGGGGAGGCGCGAACGTCTGGCTCTTCCATCTCCTGAACGGACTCCACAACAGCTTCTCCGACCGGTTCATGATGCTCGGCACCCTGCTTGCCGGGCACGGCAATTTCCCGGTGTATCTGGGGATCGCCTGCCTGTTCGCGATCGGCAGCCTTTCCAACGAAGCTTCCGAAAAAAAGGCCGTTCGATGGCTCGCGACGATCTCAGTGTTCTGCGTCGCCTACATGCTCGACGGACAAATGCTGAATCTCGTCAAACCCTGGTTCGATTTCCCGAGACCACTGCTCGCCTTGCCGCCCTCCTCCGTGCACGTCTTCGGCAGGGCCGAATATCATGACAGCCTGCCTTCAGGGCATGCCTCTTTCGCGATGCTCGCCGTTGCCAGCCTCTGGCCGATGATGCCGAGACGCTACAGGCTGGCCGGCGTCGTCTTCGTGACCTGGGCGGGAATTTCGAGGATATGCCTGGGCGCGCATTTTCCGGCGGACGTCCTGGCAGGTTTCGCCTCCGCCTATCTCATCGTGCTTGTCGTCAGGAAGGTGATCGAATCCGCGCTGCCGCATCCAGCATGAGGATCACGTTCGACGAAGCATTGCCCGTCGTCCAGCTCAAGGCCGAAATAGGCAAAGCGATCCTGGAAAACCAGGTCGTCGTCGTGTGCGGCGAGACCGGCTCAGGGAAAACGACCCAGCTTCCCAAGATCTGCCTCGAAATCGGTCGCGGTCAAAACGGCCTCATCGGCCATACCCAGCCGAGGCGCGTCGCGGCGAGGAGCATCGCTTCCAGAATAGCGAGCGAACTCAAGTCGGGAATCGGGCAATACGTCGGATACAAGGTCAGATTCACCGACAAAACGAGCGAGCATATCGCGATCAAACTGATGACGGACGGCATCCTGCTCGCCGAGACGCGCACCGATCCGCTCCTTTCCAGATACGACACGCTGATCATCGACGAAGCGCACGAGCGCAGCCTCAACATCGATTTCATCCTCGGCTATCTCAAGACGATCCTTCACCGGCGCCCCGATCTGAAGGTGATCGTGACTTCGGCGACGATCGACGCCGGGCGCTTTGCCGGGCATTTCGATGCGACCGTGATCAACGTGCCGGGAAGATCCTATCCCGTCGAAGTGCGCTACCGCCCATTCGAGGAAGAGGAGGACCCGGACATGGAAGCCGCGATCCTTTCTGCCGTGACCGAGGCCGAAAGGCATCCCGGCGACATCCTCGTCTTCCTCCCGGGCGAGCGCGAAATCAGGAACGCGATGGAGGCCTTGAGAAAGCACGTCCGCATGGACATCCTTCCCCTCTATTCCAGGCTTTCCGTTCCCGAGCAGGAAAAGGTTTTCCAGAGTTCGGGAAGCAGGCGCATCGTGCTCGCGACCAATGTCGCCGAAACCTCGCTCACCGTCCCCAACATCGGCGCAGTGATCGACACGGGACTCGCCAGGATCAACCGCTACAGCTACAGGAACAAGGTCGAGCAGCTGAGGATAGAACCCATCTCGAAGGCTTCCGCCAACCAGAGGTCGGGCCGGAGCGGGCGCGTGATGCAGGGACTTTCCATCCGCCTCTATTCCGAGGCGGACTTCATGTCGCGCCCGGAATACACAGATCCGGAAATCATGAGATCTTCGCTCGCCTCGGTCATCCTCAAGATGAAGAGCATGGGGCTCGGAGAAATCGAGTCCTTCCCGTTCATCGATCCCCCTTCCCCTAAGATGATATCCGACGGCTACCAGCTCCTCATGGAACTCGGCGCAGTCGACGAGAAGCGCGATATCACCGAAATCGGATTGAAGCTCTCGAAGCTCCCTTGCGACCCGAGAATAGGCAGGATGATCCTGGCCTCAAAAGGCGCGCTGAGCGAAGTGCTCATCATCGCCTCCGTCCTCGGCATCCAGGACCCGAGGGAATCTCCTACCGAAAAGAGGGAAGCCGCGCAATTGGCTCACCAGGCCTTCTCTGACGAACGCTCGGATTTCATCGGGCTGCTCAAGCTCTGGGGGCATTTCGACGAGATGAAGAAGACGCTTTCGAACAGGAAGCTCGCCGCAGAATGCAGGCGCCAATTCCTTTCTCTTTCGAGGCTAAAGGAATGGCGTGATCTGCATGGGCAGCTTTCCGTTCAGATCTCCGAGATGGGCATGCGCATGAACGAGAAACCCGCCTCCTACGAGGAAATCCATCACGCATTGCTTTCCGGGCTCCTGGGCAACATCGGCTTCAAGACGGAAGAAGGGTATTTGGGCGCAAGGGGGATCAGGTTCCAGATCTTTCCCGGATCGAAGGTCAAGAAGAAACCGAAATGGCTGATGGCCTCGGAGATCACGGAGACCTCCAGGCTGTATGCGCGCTCCATCGCGGAGATCGACCCAGCATGGGTCGAGAAGGCGGGCGCTCATCTCTTGAAGCGTCATTATTTCGATCCGCATTGGGAAAAGAAATCGGCGCAGGTCGCGGCCTTCGAGCAGGTCACCCTCTACGGGCTCATCGTCGTAGCGAGGCGGCGCGTGCATTTCGGCGCGATCGATCCAGGATTGTCGCGCGAAATCTTCATCAGGAGCGCGCTGGTCCAGGGAGAATACGAAACGAATGCGCCCTTTTTCGAGCGCAACCGGAAACTGATCGCTGAAGTCGAAGAACTCGAACACAAGGCAAGGCGCAGCGATTTCCTGGTCGACGAACAAGTCCTCTATGAATTCTATTCGGAAAGAATCCCCGAGGGGATCGTGGGCGGGGTCAGCTTCGAGAAATGGCGAAAGGAAGCCGAAAGACCGACGCCGCGCCTGCTTTTTCTCGAAAAGGAAGACCTGATGCGCAAAAGCGCGGGGGACGTGACGGCGAACCGCTATCCAGATTCAATGGAGGTCGACGGCAATGCGCTTCCCCTTTCCTACCGGTTCGAGCCCGGGCATGTCATGGACGGCGTCACCGTCACGATTCCCCTACATCTGCTGAACCAGATAAAGGCGGCATCATTCGACCGGCTCGTTCCCGGGCTCCTCAGGGAAAAGCTCACCCATATCATCAAATCGCTTCCCAAGGCGCTGAGAAAGCACCTGATCCCGGTTTCCGTACATGTCGACAAATGCATGGACGAAAAGGGGCCGCTTCTGGATGCGCTGAAAAGAGCGCTGAAGATTGATATCGATTCTCTCCCCGAACTGCCGTCCCATCTCATGATGAATTACCGGATTGTCGATGGATCCGGGGATGAAGTCGCAATGGGGAGAAACCTGGAAGATTTGAAGAGGCGGCTGGGAAATGCAGCGGAGCAGGATTTCGAAAAAACGGTTTCCTTCGAGAAGAGGATTCTGACCGGCTGGGATTTCGACGAGCTTCTAGAGCACATCGAATCGGCCGGGGTGACGAGCTACCCTGCCTTGATAGACGAGAATACGCACGTATCGCTCGTCGCGCTCGACACCCTGGAAAAAGCGATCGAGCAATCGAAAATGGGCATCAACAGGCTGTTCAGGCTGGCACTGAAAGCGCAGTTCGCCCAGCTCGAAAAAGGCGTCCCAGAATCCCTTTGCCTGCGCTATTCGTCGCTTTGCAGTCCCGCGGAACTGAGGGATCGCATCTCGCGCCTCGCCGCATCCATATTCCTTGACCTGCCCCGCTCGAGGGCGGCTTTCGAAGCAGCGGTGTCGAACGCGAAGCCGCAGCTTCACGCCAGGCATTCTGAAATCGTGAAGCTGATCGACGAAATCATCGAGCTCGCCAGGAAAATCAGGCCGAAACTTGAGGGAGGATCGAGTCCCGCCTTGTCGGACATGAAGGAGCAGTTCTCCCATCTCGTCCATCCTGGATTTCTGGATACCGCCGACCTTTCAAGGCTCAGGCATTATCCGAGATACCTGAAGGCGATGCTCGCCAGAATCGAAAAACTGCCCAATCCCAGGGACGCCCAGCTTCAGGCGGAAGTCTCGTCGAGGTGGCAGCGCTATCTGAAAAACCCGCGCCCCGAGCTCGAAGACTACCGCTGGATGATCGAGGAACTGAGGGTTTCGCTTTTCGCGCAGGAACTCAAGACGCCATTCCCCGTGTCAGGCAAACGCCTGGACAAGCTTTGGGAGTCATTCAGGTGATCGAAGAGATTCCCTATCCCGAAAGCGTTCCCGATCTTTTCGAGAAGATTGCAGATCTGCCGTGGCCGGTTTTCCTGGACAGCGCAGGGCTCGGGCGCTACGACATCCTCGCGGCAGCCCCCTTTGTTACGCTGGTGTCGAAAGGAGGGGTGACCGAAATTTCGGACGGGCATTTCATCACGTTTTCGGATGAAGATCCCTTTGTCATTCTGAGAAAACGGCTTCTTCCCTTCGAGGGAAAATCCGATTTTCCCTTCGCGGGCGGCGCGATCGGCTTTTTCGGTTACGACCTCGGGCTTTCCCTCAACGGCATCGCTACGCAAAAGGAAGATTCCGGTTTTCCCGATCTCGCCTTCGGGCTTTACGACTGGGCGATCGTCGTCGACCATGAAGCGAAGCAAGCGCATCTTGTATCAAGAAGCGAAAAATTTCCTGAAAATCTGATGGAAAGGCTTTCCTCCGAAGGCAGGAAACAGGCGCCCTTCAGGCTTTCTGGGCCGATCGAATCCGTCCCCGATTTCGAAGCTTATGCAAAGGCCTTCTCGAGCATCAAAAATTACATCGCTGCCGGCGACTGCTATCAGGTCAATCTCGCGAGACGCTTTATGGCCCCTTTTTCGGGCGACCCATGGACGCTCTACCGTGAAATCAGGAAAAAGAGCCCGGCCCCCTATTCCGCCTACCTTTCCAATCCGCATTGCAGCATCCTGAGCGCTTCCCCTGAGCGCTTTCTGAAGGTCGTGGATGGGCGCGTCGAGACGAAACCCATCAAGGGAACGCGGCCGAGATCGAAAGACCCATTGGAAGACGCCTTGCTTGCGCAATCGCTATTGAGAAGCGAAAAGGACAGGGCGGAGAACCTGATGATCGTCGACCTGCTGCGGAACGATCTCGGAAAGGCGTGCGAATCAGGCACTGTCAGAGTGGAGAAGCTTTTCGATGTCGAGCATTTCGCATCCGTCCATCACCTCGTCAGCACCATCAGCGGCAGGCTGGACAGAGGGGAGGATGCCCTCTCTCTCCTCAAAGGCGCCTTTCCGGGCGGATCGATCACAGGCGCGCCGAAGCGCCGCGCCATGGAAATCATCGAGGAACTCGAGCCCTTCAGACGCGGCCCCTATTGCGGAAGCATCGCAAGAATCGGCTTCGACGGAAACATGGACAGCAGCATCATGATCAGGACCCTGGCCGCCTCGAAAAGCAGCATATGCCTTTGGGCAGGGGGAGGGATCGTAAACGATTCGGTTCTTCATGATGAATACGAGGAAATCGGCCACAAGGCGAGAATGCTGCTTTCTTGCATGGAATCGGCAGGCGCCTCATGCTAAACTGAATCATTCAACAAACGGAAAACCCCATGCCTATCAGGGAATTGACCCCTCTCAGCCTCGAACACGAGGTCATCAGCAACGACATCGTCATGGTCGAGTTCTACGCCTCATGGTGCGAAGTCTGCCAATCCTTCGCCCCGGTCCTCGAGGATGCCGCGGAGACTTTCACCGACATATCCTTCGGCAAGATCGATGCCGACAGGGAGCCCGAGTTGGCCCAGGAGTTCGAGATCAAGGCCGTTCCCACGCTGCTCGTCTTCAGGGAAAAGACGCTCGTTTTCAAGGAAGCGGGCGCCCCCCCTCCCCCCATCCTGGAGGAAATCATCAGGCAGGCGCAATCGCTCGACATGGACCAGGTGAGAATGGATCTGGGACTCGAATGATCATCCTGAGGAAAGGCGAAGAACGCGGCCGCGCGGATCACGGCTGGCTGAAGAGCTTCCACACCTTCTCCTTCGCCGATTATCACGACCCTTCCGAGATGGGCTATGGCGATCTGCGCGTCATCAACGACGACCGCGTCGAGCCTTCAAAAGGATTCGGCACGCATTCCCACCGGGACATGGAAATCGTCAGCTATGTCGTAGAAGGCGAGCTCGCGCACAAGGACAGCATGGGCAACACCTCCACCATAACAAGGGGGGACGTGCAGCGCATGAGCGCAGGGACTGGCGTGCTGCACAGCGAATATAACCCTTCTTCTTCATCTCTCGTCCACTTCCTGCAGATCTGGATCCTTCCAGAAAAGAAAGGCATCGAGCCGGGGTACGAACAGAAGCATTTCAGTGAAGAGGACAAGCTGAACAGGCTGCTCCTCATCGTCTCGAAAAGCGGCCGGGAAGGATCCGTATCGCTCAACCAGGATGCGGACATCTACGCGGCCCTGCTCGACGGCGCAGAAGCTTCTCACAGGATGGGGCCGGGCAGGATCGCCTATCTGCATGTGGTCAAAGGCGACATACGGTTGAACGGGCTGGATCTTTCCTCCGGCGACGGCGCAAAGATCAGGAACGAAGACACCCTCTTCCTCTCCGGAAAAGGCGAACTTCTCCTTTTCGACCTGAAAGGCTGACATGAACCTGTTTTCCCCGACCGAACTGGGGCGGCTCTCCCTCCCAAACCGCATCGTCATGGCATCGATGGCAAGGACGCGTTCGGACGAGGACGGCGTGATGGGCAACTTGAACGCGGAATATTACGCCCAGCGCGCAAGCGCAGGGCTCATAATCGCCGAGAGCGCATGGGTCTCTCCCATGGGACGCGGACTCGAGCATTCTCCCGGGCTCTGCACCGAAGCCCAGATCTCCGGCTGGAAGCGCGTGGTGGATGCCGTTCACGAAAAAGGCGGCAAGATCTTCGCCCAGCTCTGGCATTGCGGACGCGTATCGAACCCCCACCTTATCGGCGGAGAAACTCCGGTCGCCCCTTCCCCCATTGCGGCTTACGGCAAGATCAGAACGCCGGAAGGGTTCGTCAAATTTCCCGTCCCGAGAGCGCTCGAAACGGATGAAATTCAGGGCATCGTTTCGGAATTCGAGGCAGCCTCGAAAAATGCGCTGGATGCAGGATTCGACGGCATCGAGCTCCATGCGGGCGGGGGATATCTCATCGACCAGTTCCTGCAGACCGGCAGCAATGTCAGGCGGGACCAGTACGGAGGCTTGAGCGCGAACCGCTGCCGCATCCTTTTCGAAATAACCGAAGCCGTCTCCCGAGTCTGGGGTTCGGACAGGGTGGGCGTCAAGCTCACGCCGTCCAACCGCGATTTCGGCATGATCGACGCAGACCCCATGATCGTCTTCACCAAGGCGGTCACGGGTCTTTCCGACATGGGCATCGCCTATCTCCACATGGTTGATCCGCTTGAAAACGACCGCAAGGAAGGCGACGTGCTGAAGGACAATGCGCAGCGCTTCAAGCCGTACTTCAAGGGAAAGATGATCGCAAGCGGCGGATTCGACCTGGAAAAGGCTGAAATGATCCTTGAAAACGAAGGGGCGGATCTCGTTTCATTCGGCAGGCTCTTCATCGCCAATCCCGATCTTCCCGAGCGGCTCAGGCTGAAAAGGCCGCTCAATACACACGATCCCGAGACCTTCTACGGTGAAGGGGCTGAAGGCTACACCGATTATCCTTTTATGGAATCCCACCCGTATCTCAGACTCGTCGAGGAATGATGGAAAAACCGGCCAGAACTCAGCATCCGATTCACGAAGTCATCGCAAAAAGATGGAGCCCCAGGGCATACGATGCTTCGAAACCTGTTGAGCGACGCGATCTCCATTCCCTGATGGAGGCCGCGAGATGGGCGCCCTCCTGTTTCGGGGACGAGCCCTGGCGCTACATCGTGTGGGACAGGTTCGCGGACGAGGCAGCCTGGTTCAAGGCTTTCGAATGCCTGGTTCCGGGCAATCAGGTGTGGGCGAAGAATGCCCCGGTCCTGATGATCGTGCTTGCCGACACGCTCTTCGAATACAACGATTCCCCCAACCGGTTCGGCCAGTACGACACTGGGGCTGCCTCCGAAAACCTGGTGCTTCAAGCTGCCACCATGGGACTTATCGCCCACCAGATGGGCGGCTACGATCCGGACAAGGCGAGAGCCGCCTTTTCCATTCCGGAGCGCTATGTGTGCATGTCGATGATCGCAGTCGGCCATCCCGCGTCCCCAGATATCCTCGACGATGCGCTGAAGGCGCAGGAGATTGCGGAAAGAGCCCGAAAGCCCGCTTCGTCCCGGTTCTTCGAAGGCACCTGGGGAAAACCCGTCAAGCCCTGAGCTACAAACGCAGCCTCTCCCACGGCTCGACATCGCCTTCGACAATGCTGAAGATGGGATGCGCATCCATCGCTTCGATGTTCCGCCACTTCTGGAAAAGATCGGGGTTGCGAACCTTCAGCTTGGACAGAAGATGCGTCCACTCGTGCTGCAACTGCCCCCTGTTCACGGCGAGGGTCTGGATGACTTGGGCCGGCTTGATCTTGCTTTCATCGAAGGCATACCCGCGCGCCTTCGCTTCCTCGTGAATGCCTTTCAGATAGCAGGAAATGGCGTCATGCGGCTCTGCAGCGTTTCTGAACCGCTC
>JAJZRS010000049.1 GCA_021802545.1 Pseudomonadota bacterium | reverse complement strand
ATTCAGGCGAAGGCGCCCTGGTGCTCGACGTTGAACGCCCTGAGCACGTAGTTGAATGCCCTGTTGCTGGCCGCCTGCGCCACCACGTCGAAGATTTCCCGGTCGCCCCACCCTTGTTCGCGCGCAGCCTTGACGTCGGCTTCGCTCACGCTGTCCGGATCTTTCACCGCTTTCAAGGCGATGCGCAGAAGCGGCTTCTCCTTCTCCTCGATCGGCGCCTCATCCAGGTTGCTTCGCGCTGCGCGCGCCCGGTCGAGATCGACCCCCATGTTCGCCAGGAAACCCTCGTTCAGGTCGATGCAGAATTGGCACTTCGCATCGGACGAAACGAGGTAGCGTATGACGACCATCAATATCGGCGAGACGCGTTCTCCGCTGTTGAAGTAGCCGACATTGCTCATGAAATTCTCGAGCAGGGGCGGGCTCAGGCTGTACAGGCGCAGGCCGTCGGGAACGAAGCCGATATGCTGTTCGACGGAGGCGAAGATTGCGGCAATGCGCTCTTCTTCACCTTTGGGAGGCCTGGGAGACAGCAATGGACGTGAAGCATTTTGCATGGTGGTTCTCCTTTCATGGTTGGTCACGCACACTAGTCGACCGGTCGGTCAACATGAAACAAAAATTTTCGTCCCTGGCACAAGCTGTTCCTAGGATTGCGTATTGATGCGTATCTGCGCCATCGCAGGCAGCAAATTGCGCAGCACTTCCGGGTCGTTCTGGGTCTTCGCCAGCATCATGACGCCCTCGAAATAGGCGAACATCGCCCTGGCCGTGGCATCGAGATTTTCGCCTTGCAGCTCGCCCGCTTCCTCCAGCACATGGCGGATGCGGGACTGGGCCAACCTGAAGAGCTCTTCTATCCTTTCCCTGATCAGCTCGTCCTGGGTCGCCATTTCGTTGGCAAGATTGCCGAGGGGACAGCCGAGCACCCGGCCGACTTCTTCCTTGAGCTGCACCTGGAATTCGTAGACGAATTTCGCGAACCGCTCGATGCGCGCAAGCGGCGGAATGTCGGTCGCGAACGCGCGGTCGACGATCTTTTCCTTGAAGAATTCGTGATGCGCATCGATCACTGCGAGCGTGAGATCGCGCTTGCTCGGATAGAAATGGTAGAAACTGCCTTTCTGCACGCCCGCATGTTCGCAGATCTCGGCCACGCCCACATCGGCATAGCTGCGCGCGTAGATCAGCTCGCGCGCAGCGTCCAGGATGCGTTGCTGGGTATCTGTGGTTGGTGCGTTCATGTCGGCATGATAGTAGACCGGTCGGTCAACGTCAAGCCCTGTATGCGCGCTCTTCCTGGCAGAACTTACAGTTGGAATTTCCTGGAGGAAGGATTAGGATTGCCTGACCGAACCAGGACAGGGGAAAACGATGGACAGACGGGCATTTCTCGCGGCTGCCGGCGCCTTGGCAATCGCCCCTTCTCAATTGTTCGCGAAGGATGTCCGGTGCAAGGCAATTCTTTTCGACGGATTTCCCATCTTCGACCCGCGTCCAGTCTTCTCCGCCGCAGAAAGGCTTTTCCCCGGGAAAGGGGACGCGCTCTCAGCGCTCTGGAAAAGCCGCCAGTTCGAATACACCTGGCTCAGGACCCTGATGGGCCGCTACGAGGAATTTCCGGATGTCATCCGGGATGCGCTGAGGTTCGCTGCGCGAACCCTGAAGCTTGACCTGGGGAAGTCGCAGGAGGACGAACTCGTCGAAGCCTATTTCCGCCTCAAGGCATGGCCCGACGTCCTTCCCGCGCTCGAAAAATTCAAGGCCGCTGGAATAAGAATGGGGTTCCTCTCGAATTTCAGCGAGAAGATGCTGAGCGAAAACATCGCGAATTCCCATCTCGAAGGCTACTTCGACATGCTGCTGAGCACCGACAGGGTGAAGGCATTCAAGCCCGATCCGCGCGCCTACGAGATGGGGGAAAAAGAACTGAAGCTTGACCGCCGGGAAATCGTTTTCGTCGCCTTCGCTGGATGGGACGTCGCCGGGGCGAAATCCTTCGGATACCCTACCTTCTGGGCGAACCGCGGCCATTTTCCCGAGGAAATGCTGGGCCTGCACGCCGACGCGACAGGCGCGCTTTCCGATCTCGAAAGATTCGCAGGCCTGGCAGGCTAGGCCTTCTTGACGAACTCTGATTTGAGCTTCATCGCGCCGATGCCGTCTATCTTGCAGTCGATGTCGTGATCGCCCTCGACCAGCCTGATGCTCTTCACCTTCGTGCCGACCTTGACCACCAGGGACGATCCCTTGACCTTCAGGTCCTTGATCACCGTGACGGTATCCCCATCCTTGAGCAGGTTGCCGTTGGCGTCCTTCACGACGAGCTCGTCGGATGAGGCTTCGCCTGAAGCCGTCCACTCGTGCCCGCATTCCGGGCAGATGTACATTTCGCCGTCGGCGTAGGTATAGCTGGAGTTGCACTTGGGGCAGTTCGGCAGGTCGCTCATTTTGGTATCGATTCCTTGAGAAAAGCGACATGATACTAAAAACTTCGCTTCAGGTTCACCCCGCTTGCGGCATACCTGCCTGTTTCCCGCCCCGGATACTTATGCGTCAGCCCTGCTTCGCCGTGCGCGGCATGGCGATCAGCAGCAGCGCGATGAAGATCAGGGTTGCGCGCAGCAACCTGGGATGACTTGAAATCATGTTTTGTGCCTCCTGTATATCCGCCACGACGGCGCGACAAAATCCTGACACGTTTACTTTCCAAAAGGAAGTAGTTACCATTTGGTAACTTTGAACAAAGGGAACAAGCCATGGGAACGAAAGGCGGCAACGAATCTTCCTGCGACGACGGCTGCCCGGTGCGGCGCACCGCGCAGATCATAGACGGCAAGTGGACCACGCAGATCGTGCGCGACCTGCTTCCGGGCAAGAGGCGCTATTCCGAGCTTCTGCAGTCGCTTTCAGGCATCAGCCCGAAAATCCTCGCAGCGCGCCTGAAATTCCTGGAAAGTCATGGGATAGTCAGCAAGACCATCTATCCGGAAATTCCGCCGCGCACGGAATACAAGCTGACAAAGCTGGGAAGAAAGCTGCAGGGCGTCATCGCAGCCATGGCCGAATTCGGAACCAGGCTGAAATAGCAAACCTCCTGTTTTCACGATGGCGCTTTCCCGGCAGGTTTGAGAGTTGGATTTGGAAGGCCGGAAGAGTAGGATAGATCGAAACTTTCCCGGAGCATCCGATGTTTGCAAAACCGAACGCCCTTTTGAGGCTCGAAGGACTGGTTCTATTTCTCCTCGCGATCGCAGTCTATCGCCACGAATCCTACGGATGGACGCTGTTCTGGTCGACGATCCTGGCCCCCGACATCTCGATGCTGGGCTACCTGGCAGGCCCGAAAATAGGCGCTGTCTGTTACAACATCGCCCATTCGAAACTGCTCCCGGGCGCACTCGCCTTGGCAGGCCTCTTTTCGGGAAATCCGCTATTGCCGAGCCTTTCCCTCGTCTGGTTCGCGCATATCGGATTCGACCGCATGCTCGGATACGGCCTGAAATACCCGGAAGGATTCAAGGCGACCCATCTCGGCCTCATCGGGCAGGCCGCCGGACGGTTCCTCCCCTGCGGGGGATGAGCGGCTGCCTCCTGCGAGACTTGACGAACCGCGGATTGTCGAGACGCAGACAGAAAACGAATTGAGGCTGCCCCTTTCCCTGGCTTGGAGCGAGGATCAGGAAATAACGAGCTGCCCGTCCTTCACCGGAATGCGCGGCCCTGGATTGTGGTCCATTCGCACGGTCCCTTCCTTG
>JAJZRS010000036.1 GCA_021802545.1 Pseudomonadota bacterium | reverse complement strand
GCCTGCTGGGCTTCCGGGGAATTCTGCCCGCAGTCGAGCTTCGCCTTCAATCCGACATTGACGATCTTCGTGTTGACCGTCTTGACGTAATCGGAACAGCCTTCCTTCTTGATCGTCACCTTGCCGTAAAGATCCTGCATGTCCTTGGGATAGCTGTTCGGGAAGACATCGGTCTGGCTGATCTTGAGCGGGGTCACTCCGACCTTTTTGCCCATCACGTAGACATCTGCGCCGGAAGGATCGGACTGGATCCTGATGGGGTTGTTCGCAGTGGAAGCAAACAGGTTTCCGAGGCCGTGCTCAACGCCATCCATGGAAGAACAGCCCGCCGCAAACAAAAGTGGAACAAGCGCAAGCGTCGAACGCTTCAGGAACATGACTCCTCCGATTCAAATTAAAAGGTCGAGGTTATCGCGAACGGACTGAGTCAGTCAAGCCTTCCCGAAGTGCATGGTTCCATCCCTGAAATCGACAGTGATCGTGTCCTTTGCCGAGAAGCGGCCTTCCAGTATCGCGCGAGACAATGGGTTCTCGATAGAAGCCTGGATTTCGCGCTTCAAGGGCCTCGCGCCGTAAACGGGATCGAATCCCGCCTTGCCGATTTCGATAAGCGCTGCGTCCGTCACGTCGAGCTTCATCTCGAGCTTCTCTAGGCGCGCTGCAAGGTTCATCAGCTGGATTTTCGCGATGTTCGCAATGTCCTTGTCCGAGAGGGAATGGAACACCACGACCTCGTCTATCCTGTTGATGAATTCAGGTCTGAAATAGGTTTTCACTTCTGCGAGCACGGCGAGCTTGATGACGCCGTAATCGTCCCCCGCCATGGCCTGGATGTTCTGGGAGCCGAGGTTTGAGGTCATCACGATGACCGTGTTCTTGAAATCGACCGTCCTGCCCTGGCCGTCCGTCATCCTGCCGTCGTCAAGCACTTGGAGCAGCACGTTGAAGACGTCCGGATGGGCCTTTTCGACCTCGTCCAGCAGGATCACGGAATAAGGCTTTCTTCTCACGAGTTCGGTGAGGTAGCCGCCTTCCTCGTATCCGACATAGCCGGGAGGCGCGCCGATGAGGCGGGCCACCGAATGCTTTTCCATGAATTCGGACATGTCGATGCGGATCAGGTGCTCTTCGGAATCGAAAAGGAATTCGGCTAGGGTTTTGCACAGCTCTGTCTTGCCCACCCCGGTGGGCCCCAGGAAAAGGAAGGAGCCATAGGGCTTGTTGGGGTCTGAAAGGCCTGCCCTCGAGCGCCTGATGGCGTCTGAAACCAGCCTCACCGCTTCGTCCTGCCCGACAACGCGCCGGTGAAGATAGTCTTCCATGGTGAGCAGCTTTTCCCGTTCCCCCTGCATCATCTTCGATACCGGAATGCCGGTCGAGCGGGACACGACCTCGGCGATTTCCTCGGCTCCGACCCGGGTCCTCAGGAGCTTGTTGGGCACCTCTTCGTCGCCAGCCTTCTCGGCGGCCTTCAGCTGCGCTTCGAGCTGCGGCAGCATGCCGTACTGCAATTCGGCGACCTTGTCGAGCTTGCCTTCGCGCTGGAACCGCGCGATCTCGATCTTCAGCCTGTCTATTTCCTCCTTGATGCGCGCGCTGCCCTGGACCTTGGCTTTTTCGGCCTTCCAGATTTCCTCGAGGTCGTTGTATTCGCGCTCGAGCCGGTCGAGTTCTTCCTCGATGAGCTGCAGTCTCCTCTTGGAGGCTTCGTCCTTCTCCTTCTTGACCGCCTCGCGTTCGATCTTGAGCTGGATGACGCGCCGGTCAAGCCTGTCCATGACTTCCGGCTTCGAATCGATTTCCATCTTGATCCTGGCGGCCGCTTCGTCGATGAGGTCGATCGCCTTGTCAGGGAGGAACCTGTCCGTGATGTAGCGGTGGGAAAGCTCTGCTGCAGCCACGATGGCGGGGTCCGTGATGTCGACGCCGTGATGCAGTTCGTATTTTTCCTGAAGGCCTCTCAGGATTGCGATGGTGTCCTCGACGGAAGGCTCATCCACCATGACTTTCTGGAAACGCCGCTCGAGCGCAGCGTCCTTCTCGATGTATTTCCTGTATTCGTCGAGCGTGGTGGCCCCGACGCAATGCAGTTCGCCCCTGGCGAGCGAAGGCTTGAGCATGTTGCCGGCATCCATCGCGCCTTCCGCCTTGCCGGCGCCGACCATCGTATGGATTTCGTCGATGAAGAGGATGATCCTGCCTTCGTCCTGCGCGACTTCCTTGAGCACGGATTTCAGCCTTTCCTCGAATTCTCCCCGGTATTTCGCGCCGGCCAGGAGCGCCGCCATGTCCAATGAAAGTATCCGCTTGTTTTTCAGCGAGTCGGGCACTTCTCCGTTGACGATGCGCTGGGCGAGCCCTTCGACGATGGCGGTTTTTCCGACGCCCGGCTCGCCGATCAGTACGGGATTGTTCTTGGTGCGCCGCTGCAATACCTGGATGGTGCGGCGTATTTCATCGTCCCGGCCGATCACGGGGTCGAGCTTGCCGCTTCTTGCGCGCTCAGTGAGATCGAGCGTGTATTTCTTGAGCGATTCGCGCGCGCTTTCCGCATCGGAGCTCGTGACATTCTCTCCGCCGCGCAGGGCGGATATCGCGGTTTCCAGGCTTTCCTTTTTTGCGCCATGCTGCTTGAATATTTGCCCCGTTTCCCCCTTGTCGTGGAGCAGTGCGAGGAGGAAGAGCTCTGAGGCGATGTACTGATCGCCGCGCTTCTGCGCTTCCTTGTCGGTCAGGTTGAGCAGATTGGAAAGATCCCTGGATATGGAAATTTCGCCGCCGGTGCCTTCGATCTTCGGCATTCTGTTCAGGCTGCCCTTCAATGCATCCTTCAGGGCAGGAATGCTGATTCCGATCTTCGCCAGGACGGAAGGGGTGGATCCGTTCTGCTGCTCGGCAAGAGCCAAGAGCAGGTGCTGCGGCTCGATATAGGGATTGTCCAGGCCGACGGCCATGCTTTGCGCATCGCTCAGCGCTTCCTGGAAAAGCGTGGTCAGTTTGTCCAGTCTCATCATCATTCCTCGAGTTTGTGTATGTGCTCAATATGAGGCTGTATTTTTTGATTTCAACCGTGCACCAAATCGGTGCAATTTTCTTGATCTTTACCGTGAATCGATTCATGATATTGAAATAATCGCATGGTATGCAAAATGAATATTTACAGGCGGTTATATTCTTAAATGATCATTCAAAAGGGGTTTTATATGAAATGGAGGGTTTTGCCCGCATTGCTGGTGGCGATGACGTATCAGACGGCGATGGCCGAAGGCGAAAAGGAAGGCGAGCCGCCGATTCCCGAGGTGCATGCCGTCAGCATGAATCTCGGACTGGTTTCGCAGTATGTCTATCGCGGGATTGCGCAGACGAACGGCAATCCGGCGGTACAAGGCGGGATAGACTACGTGTACAAGGGTCACGCATACGTTGGCGCATGGCTTTCGAACACGAGTTTTTACAGCGATCTGATGACAGGAGCGAGCTCGAGCCTGGAGATCGACGGTTACGCCGGTTACAAGGGAAGAATCGGGGAAGGCTGGAGCTACGACGTCGGTTTCCTGCATTACGATTACCCCGGGACCTTCCCCGCCGCTTCCCTTGCTGCCGCGAAGCTGGTGAAGCCGAACTCGAACGAGCTGTACGGCTCCCTGGGATACAAGTGGGCCTCGGTGAAATATTCGAAATCGACCGGGACGCTGTTCGGGATACCGGGTTCCTCAGGGACTTATTATCTGGAAGCGAACGGAGACATCCCGCTGTGGAATAGCGGATTGACGCTGTCCCTGCATGCGGGCCGGCAGTCTTTCAAGGGAATGTCTCCTGACGGGGTTGCCAACGACAGCCTGTTTTCCTACACTGACTACCGGATCGGGATCAGCCGTGACATCCGCAAATACATCGTGTCGCTGGCTGCGACGACGACGAATGCAGGTCCTGCCTACCTGAACCTTTACGGCAAGAATGCCGGAACGGGGCATATCGTCGCTTCCATCTACAGGGAATTCTGACATATCGGGGCGGAAATCCGCCCCTACTTGCGTTGTGTATATAAGTAAATTATTATATTCTGAACTTGCTTCGCGCAGAGATTAATCATGGGTGTCCTATAATCAATCTGAAAGATTGGCGATGTAGCATCCCTGAAAACTGAAATGATAACTACGGAGGATCATCATGGCACATATCGTCATTCTAGGAGCAGGAACAGGAGGCATGCCGGCCGCCTATGAAATCAAGGAGTCGGTCGGCAAGGGGCACCAGGTCACCGTGATCAATGCTTCCGAAAAATTCCAGTTCGTGCCGAGCAATCCCTGGGTGGCAGTGGGCTGGCGCAGCCGCGAGGACATCACCTTCGAGATCAGGCCCTATCTCGAAAAAAAGGGAATCAATTTCATCGCCAAGATGGTATCGAAGATCGAGGCGGAACAAAACAGGCTGCACCTTGCCGATGGTGAAGTCGTCAACTACGATTATCTCGTCATCACGACCGGACCCAAGCTCGCATTCGATGAAGTCGAAGGCTCAGGCCCCGTCAGCGGATTTACCCAGTCGGTCTGCACGGTGGACCATGCCGTGAAGGCAAACGAATCCTACCAGCAATTCGTCCAGGATCCCGGCCCGATCGTGGTCGGCGCGATGGCGGGGGCGAGCTGCTTCGGCCCGGCCTACGAATTCGCGTTCATCCTCGATGCCGACCTCAGGAAGCGCAAGATACGCGACAAGGTGCCGATGACCTTCGTCACTTCCGAGCCCTATATCGGCCACATGGGCCTCGCCGGGGTGGGGGACTCGAAGGGCATGCTCGAATCGGAATTGCGCGGCAAGCACGTCAAATGGATCACGAACGCAAAGGTGACCAGGGTTGAGCCTGGAAAGATGCATGTCGCCGAACACAACGAGAAAGGCGAAGTAATCAAGGAGCACGAGCTGCCTTTCAAGTATTCGATGATGCTGCCCGCCTTCAAGGGCGTGGATGCAGTGGCGAACGTCGAAGGGCTTTGCAATCCGAGAGGCTTCGTGATCATAGACGAGCACCAGAAAAGCAAGAAATATCCGAACATCTATTCGGCTGGCGTTTGCGTCGCAATCCCGCCCGTCGAAGTCACACCCGTCCCGACAGGCGCACCGAAGACGGGCTTCATGATCGAAACGATGGTCACGGCGATTGCGCACAACATCCGCGACGAGCTCGCAGGAAAGCCGGCTTCCGAGTCGGGCACCTGGAATGCAATCTGCCTGGCCGACATGGGAGACACGGGCGCCGCATTCGTCGCCATCCCTCAGATCGGTCCCAGGAACGTGAACTGGTTCAAGAAGGGCAAATGGGTCCATCTCGCGAAAATCGCATTCGAGAAATATTTCATGCGCAAGATGAAGAAGGGCACATCAGAGCCGATCTACGAGAAATACATCCTCTCGAAGATCGGCATAGACAGGCTGAAATAAGGGGCTGACATGAGGAAGGACAGCTACTGGCGCGAAATCGTCCTGACGCTCGCCGTCAAGATTTTCGTGCTGACGCTGATCTGGTATGCATGGTTTTCCAATCCCGTGGGCGACCAACTCGACGATTCGAAGATGGCCGCCCAGATCCTATCGCAATCTGTAAAGGAATCCGATCATGGTGCCATCCACTGAGCTCGTCGACCTGTCTAGGCTGCAGTTTGCAGCGACAGCCCTCTACCATTTTCTTTTCGTTCCGCTCACCCTCGGCCTTTCATTTCTGCTCGTCATCATGGAATCGGTGTACGTGATGACGGGCAGGGAAGTGTACAAGGACATGACCCGGTTCTGGGGAAAGCTGTTCGGCATCAACTTCGCGCTTGGGGTAACCACTGGCATCACCATGGAATTCCAGTTCGGAACGAACTGGGCCTACTATTCCCATTACGTGGGCGACATTTTCGGCGCGCCGCTCGCCATCGAGGGACTGATGGCCTTCTTTCTCGAATCGACCATGGTCGGCCTGTTCTTCTTCGGCTGGGACAGGCTTTCCAAGGTGAAGCACCTCATGGTGACCTTCCTCGTCGCCCTGGGCTCGAACCTGTCTGCGCTCTGGATCCTGATCGCGAACGGCTGGATGCAGAATCCGGTCGGTGCCGAGTTCAACTACCATACCATGCGCATGGAAATGACGAGCTTCACCCAGCTCCTGTTCAACCCGGTCGCCCAGGTGAAATTCGTCCATACCGTGTCAGCAGGTTACGTCACCGCATCCGTTTTCGTCCTCGGCGTCAGCGCCTACTATCTCCTCAAGGGAAGGGATACCGCGTTTGCGATGCGCTCGATTGCAGTGGCCGCAGGGTTCGGGCTCGCATCCAGCATTTCGGTGATCGTTCTCGGCGACGAATCGGGATATACGGCAGGCGAAGTCCAGCAGGTGAAACTCGCCGCGATCGAGGCGGAATGGCATACGACGACTCCTCCTGCCTCGATCACCGCTTTCGGATTCCCCAACGAACAAACCCAGAGCACCGATTATGCGATCAAGATTCCCTACGTCCTCGGGCTGATCGCGACAAGATCGACGAACGAAAAGATCACGGGCATTGCCGAGCTCAAGGAACAGAACACGGCGAGGATCGCGGACGGCATGAAGGCCTATGCCGCGCTCGAGAAATTGAGGTCGGGCGACAAGAGCTTGGATACGGCCGCCGAGTTCGGGAAATACAAGGAAGATCTCGGCTACGGCCTGCTCCTCAAGAAATACACGCCGAACGTGGTCGATGCAACGCCTGAAATGATCAAGCATGCGACAGACGACACCATCCCGAAAATCGCTCCGCTCTTCTGGACGTTCAGGGTCATGGTCCTGCTCGGATTCTGGCTCCTGGTCCTGTTCTCGCTGAGTTTCTACTATGTCGCGAAAAGGACGATCGCTGAGAAGAAGACGTTTCTCAAGCTCGCGCTCTACAGCATTCCGCTTCCCTGGATCGCGGCCGAGATGGGCTGGTTCGTCGCGGAATACGGCAGGCAGCCCTGGACCATCAGCGGCATATTGCCGACCCAGCTGAGCACGTCCAGCCTGTCGACTGCCAGCTTGTACTTCAGCCTTTCCGGGTTCGTCGGCTTCTACAGCCTGCTGCTCGTAGCCGAGCTCTACCTGATGTTCAAGTACGCCCGACTGGGGCCGCAGAGCCTGCACAACGGCCGCTACGGCCAAGCTTGAGGAGACAATCATGATTTTCGACTATGCAACGCTCAAAGTGATCTGGTGGCTGTTCGTCGGCGTGCTCCTGATCGGCTTTTCGATCACGGACGGTTTCGACCTGGGCGTCGGCGCGCTCCTTCCCTTCATCGGCAGGAACGACGAGGAAAGAAGGGTGGTCATCAATTCGATCGGCGCGACCTGGGACGGCAACCAGGTCTGGTTCATCACCGCGGGCGGGGCCATTTTCGCAGCCTGGCCGCTCGTCTATGCGACCGCCTTCTCGGGATTCTACATCGCCCTGATCCTCACCCTGTTCGCGCTCTTCTTCAGGCCGGTGGGATTCGACTACCGGAGCAAGGTCGATGATCGTAGATGGCGCTCGGCATGGGACTGGGGGCTTTTCGCCGGCGGGTTCGTTCCCAGCCTGATCTTCGGGGTCGCCTTCGGCAATCTGCTGCAGGGCGTGCCCTTCCACTTCGACGAGGACATGCGCGTGTTTTACACGGGCAGCTTTTTCGGATTGCTCAATCCTTTCGCCATCCTAGCGGGCGTCGTGAGCCTTTCCATGCTGCTCATGCACGGCGCGACCTATCTCAGCATCCGGACCGAAGGTGTGATCGAAAAGCGCGCGGTGGCCGCCAGCAAATATGCGGCGATTCTCCTCATCGTTTCTTTCGCGGCAGCCGGAGTCTGGATCTACAAGGGGATAGAAGGCTACAAGATCGTCTCCATGCTCTCAGCCAACGTCGCCTCCACCCCGCTCGACAAGGTTGTCGAAAAATCAGCCGGGGCGTGGCTTGCCAACTATGACGCCTATCCTGTTCTCTGGATTGCGCCTCTGCTCGGATTTCTGGGGGCTGCCATGACGATCGTCTTTTCTTCCGCAGGGAAGCGGATTCTGGCCTTCGTCACGAGTTCGCTGTCCCTGGCAGGGGTGATCCTGACGGCGGGAATCGCAATGTTCCCGTTCGTCATGCCCTCCAGTTCGGATCCGAGGAGCAGCCTCACCGTATGGGATTCCGTGTCCAGCCACGGCACGCTCCAGATCATGTTCTGGGTGGTCGTCATCTTCCTGCCCATCGTGCTCGCCTACACTTCCTGGGTCTATCGCGTGCTGAGAGGGAAGATCACGGTGGACACGATCAGGGCCAACGATCACAGCGTTTACTGAAAGGATCGAATATGTGGTATTTCTCCTGGATACTCGGCGTAGGCCTCGCGATGGCATTCGGCATCATCAACGTGCTCTGGCTGGAGGCCGAATATTTCTGCAAAATGGACATCGAGGCGGCAAAAGGCGGGAACGATAAGGTAGAATGAGGCTTTTTCCGCCTTCATATGGATCTTTTTGAGACGGTCGAAAAGGACGTCGAAGCCGCATTGCTCGAGGACATCGGTTCCGGGGACGTCACGGCGGATCTGGTTCCCGTAGATGCGATCGCTACTGCTGCGGTGATCTCCAGGGTCGATGCCGTGCTCTGCGGCATCCTCTGGTTCGAAGCCTGCTTCAGGCGCCTCGATCCAGCCGTCGAAATCACCTGGCGTTTTCCTGAAGGCGCACCCATCGGGCCGGACGACGTGATTTGCACCGTCGAGGGCAATGCGCGCGCCTTGCTCACTGCGGAGCGCAGCGCGCTCAATTTCCTCCAGCTTCTCTCCGGCATCTCGACAAAAACCCGCCAGTATGTCCTGATGCTGGAAGGAACGAAGGCAGTCGTCATGGATACCCGGAAAACCCTTCCTGGGCTCAGGTTCGCGCAGAAATACGCGGTACGGATGGGGGGAGGGCGGAACCAGAGAATGGGGCTTTATGACGCCATCCTCGTCAAGGAAAACCACATTCTGGCCTGCGGCGGCATCAAGGGCGCGCTGGAAGCAGCGTCTAAGTCCTCGCTTCCCGTCCAGATCGAGGTGGAGAGCATGGAAGAGCTGAAGCAGGCGCTGGAATCCGGGGCGAAGCTGATCCTCCTCGACAATTTCGACCTCGAAGGATTGAAGCATGCCGTCGATTACACGGCTGGACGCGCGATTCTTGAAGCGTCCGGCGGGGTGAACCTGGAAACCGTGAGGAGCATCGCCGAGACCGGGGTCGACAGGATATCCATCGGTGCGCTCACCAAGGACGTCGAGGCGATCGACCTTTCGATGCGCCTCGAACTCTCGATGCTCGCCTAGTTCGCCAGGTTTTCCAGGATGATCTTCTCGATCGAGCTCCTCGTCGCTTCCACCGTGACGGGCTTCGTGCTCTGGGCGATCGCAGTGTCCGGATCCTTGAGCCCGTGGCCCGTCAAGGTGCAGACGATGGTCGAGCCTTCCTCGATTTTTCCTCTTTCAAGGTCCATCAGCACCCCTGCGAGGGAAGTCGCTGAGGCGGGTTCGCAGAACACGCCCTCGCTTTGGGCGAGCAGCTTCTGCACGCGCAAAATTTCCGAATCGGTGCATTCGTCGAACCAGCCGCCCGATTCTTCCTTCACGGTCCACGCCTGCTTCCATGAAACCGGATGGCCTATCCTGATCGCGGTGGCGACCGTCTCGGGATCGTCGACGAAGGCGAGCCTGGAGAAGGGGGCGGAGCCTGCTGCCTGGTAGCCCAGCATCTTCGGCCTTTTCGTCGCGGCTTTCGCCTTGTGGTAGGGGCATTTTCCGCCGCAATGCACGCACGATTGGGTGTCAGCGCAGATGGATTCACTGTAGCCTATCCAGTGCGCCGTGATGTTGCCGGCGTTGCCCACGGGAAGGGCGTGGTAGTCGGGCGCATCCCCGAGCTCCTCGATGATCTCGAAGCTCGCGGTCTTCTGGCCCTGAAGCCTGAAGGGATTCACCGAATTGACGATGGTCACCGGCGCGCTTTCTGCGACTTCGCGAACCAGCCTCATGCCGTCGTCGAAATTGCCGTTGATCTGGATCACCACGGAGCCGTGCATCATCGCCTGGGAAAGCTTGCCGAGCGCGATCTTGCCTTCCGGGATCAGGACGAAGGAAGTGATCCCGGCGCGGGAGGCATAGGCAGCGGCAGCAGCCGAAGTGTTGCCGGTGGAAGCGCAGATGATCGCCTTCGATCCCGCCTCGACCGCCTTGGTCACGGCCATGGTCATGCCTCTGTCCTTGAAGGAGCCTGTCGGATTCAGTCCCTCGAATTTCACCAGGATCCTGACGTCCTTCTTGATCAGCCTGGGCAGATTCTTGAGCTCGATGAGCGGCGTGTTGCCTTCGCCTAAAGAGACGATGGGGGTGGAAGGGCTGACCGGGAGCCTGTCCCTGTAGCGTTCGATGAGTCCTGTGTAATGGGTCATTTCAGTTCCTGTTGAGTTCTTCGAGACGTATCTTCCTGACGGCGCCGGAAATCGAGGAAAGCGCCTCGATCTTCGCAATCGCGGCGTCGATGTGCTTCTCGAGCGTCCTGTGGGTGAGCATGATGATGTCGACCTGTTCCTCCCCCTCGTGCGGCTCCTTCTGGACCATCGCATCGATCGAGATGCCGAGATCGGCGAGTATCCGGGTCACGTCGGCGAGCACGCCAGGCTTGTCATAGGCGCGCATCCTCAGATAATAGGCCGTTTCAACTTCGCTCATCGGCAGGATGCCAACGTCGGACATCCTGTCCGGCTGGAAGGCGAGATGGGGAACGCGGTGCTCGGGATCCGCCGTGTGCATCCTCGTCACGTCGACGAGGTCTGCGACCACGGCGGAAGCCGTCGGCTCGGACCCCGCTCCTGCCCCGTAATACATGGTCGCGCCCACTGCATCCCCCTTCACGAGGACCGCGTTCATCACGCCGTCCACGTTGGCGATCAGGCGCTTTGCCGGAATCAATGTGGGATGGACCCTGATCTCGATGCCTTTTTCGACTCTTTTCGTGATGCCGAGCAGCTTGATCCTGTAGCCTAGCGCTTCCGCATAGCGGATGTCCTCGCTCGTCAATTTCGAAATGCCTTCCGTGTAGGCCTTCGAGAACTGGGTCGGGATGCCGAATGCGATGGAAGCCATGATGGTGAGCTTGTGCGCCGCATCGATTCCCTCGATGTCGAAAGTGGGGTCTGCCTCGGCGTAACCCAGCGCCTGCGCGTCTTTCAGTGCCTCCTCGAAGCTTGCGCCCTTGTCACGCATCTCCGAGAGGATGTAGTTGCTGGTGCCGTTGATGATGCCTGCGATCCATTCTATCCTGTTCGCGGTCAGCCCTTCCCGCAGCGCCTTGATGATCGGGATGCCGCCTGCGACCGCAGCCTCGAATGCGACGATCACGCCCTTCTTCTGGGCGGCCTCGAAGATCTCGTTGCCGTGAAGGGCGAGCAGGGCCTTGTTCGCCGTGACCACATGCTTTCCGTTTTCGATCGCTTTCAGCACGAGATCGCGGGCGATTTTCGTGCCGCCGATCAGCTCGACCACGATGTCGATCTCTGGGTTTGAAACGACCTCAAATGCGTCATCCGTGACGGCGACAGAATTGCCTGCGATTTGCTTAGCCTTCTCGACGTCCTTGTCCGCGATCATGCCTATCCTGATCTCGCGCCCGGCACGCCTCGAGATTTCTTCGGCGTTCCTGGACAGGACCCTGAACGTTCCGGATCCCACGGTACCGATTCCCAAAAGACCTACGTTGATTGCTTTCATGTCTTCTTTTCTTTCGTATGAATTCAGTGGCGCCTGCGGTAATGGTCGAGAAAGCGCGCGATGCGCTCGATCGCATCGGTCAGGTCGTCCACGTTGGGCAGAAACACGACCCTGAAATGGTCGGGTTCGATCCAGTTGAAGCCCGTTCCCTGCACGACCAGAACCTTTTCCTTCTGGAGGAGCTCGAGAACGAACTGCTGGTCGTCTGCAATGGGATACATTTTAGGGTCGAGCTTGGGGAAAAGATACATCGCGGCCTTCGGCTTCACGCAGCCGACCCCGGGAATCTGCGTGAGCAGCTCCCATGCGACGTCCCTCTGCCTGCACAGGCGCCCCGATGGCGCGACGAGGTCGTTGATGCTCTGGTATCCGCCGAGCGCAGTCTGGATGCCGAACTGCGCGGGGACGTTCGCGCAGAGCCTCATCGAGGCGAGCATGGTGAGCCCTTCGATGTAGTCCCTGGCGTGATGCTTTTCTCCCGACACCACGATCCATCCCGCCCTGTAGCCCGCAGCCCTGTAATTCTTGGACAAGCCGTTGAACGTGATGCAGAGGACATCGTCGGCGATCGATGCGATCGACGTATGGGTATTCCCATCGTAGAGCACCTTGTCGTAGATTTCGTCGGCATAGACGATGAGCTGGTTGACTCTTGCGATCTCGACGATTTCCTCGAGCAGTTCCCTAGGGTAGAGGGCGCCAGTCGGATTGTTCGGGTTGATGATCACGATGGCGCGCGTGTTGGGCGTGATCTTTCCCCTGATGTCGTCGCAATCCGGAAGCCAGTCGGATTGCTCGTCGCAGACGTAGTGCACGGGGACGCCGCCCGCGAGGGTCACGGCGGCCGTCCAGAGCGGATAATCGGGGGAAGGGATCAGCACTTCGTCGCCGTTGTTCAGGAGCCCCTGCATCGCCATCACGATCAGCTCGGATACGCCGTTCCCGATGTAGATGTCCTCGATCTGGACATCCCTGATGTTCTTTTCCTGACTGTACTGCATGATCGCCTTGCGCGCGGAAAAGAGGCCGTTCGAATCGGAATAGCCGGATGCCTCTGGCAGGTTCCTGATCACGTCCTGCCTGATTTCCTCCGGCACGTCGAATCCGAAAGGGGCAGGATTGCCGATGTTGAGCTTGATGATCCTGTGCCCTTCTTCTTCCATCTGCTTCGCATGAGCCATCACGGGTCCCCTGATGTCGTAGCAGACGTTGTAAAGCTTGGATGATTTGAGAACTGGCTGCATATTAGGCCCTGATTCCGTCATTCTTGAACATGTCCTTGATGCAGCGTACTGCCTGCCTGATTCTTTCCTCGTTTTGGTTCCGGCCGCTGCGCTTAACTTTCGCAGCGCGAAAGTTAGCCTGCGCCGAAATGAAGCATGTCTTTTCAAACAAGATGATCTCTCCTGAACATGTCTTTTATACCTCTGACGGCTTGTTTGATACGTTCTTCATTTTCAATCAGGGCGAATCTCACGTGGTCGTCCCCGTATTCGCCGAACCCGATTCCGGGAGAGACGGCGACCTTCGCATCCTTGAGGAGCTTTTTCGAGAATTCGAGCGAGCCCATGGCAAGATAAGGTTCCGGAATCTGCGCCCAGACGTACATGCTCGCCTTCGGGTTTTCGACGGGCCATCCCGAGGAATGCAGTCCTGAGACCAGCATGTCGCGCCTCTTCTGGTACATCTGCCTGATTTCCTCGACGCAATCCTGCGGGCCTTCGAGGGCAAGGATGGAAGCCACCTGGATGGGGGTGAAGGTGCCGTAGTCGTGATAGCTTTTCATCCTGGCGAGCGCTGCGACGAGCGCTGGATTGCCGACCATGAATCCGACCCGCCATCCTGCCATGTTGTAGCTCTTGCTCATGGTGAAGAATTCGACTGCGATATCCTTCGCGCCTTCCACTTCCATGATGGAAGGCGCCCTGTATCCGTCGAAGACGATGTCCGCATAGGCGAGGTCGTGGACGACATAGATGCCGTGCTCCTTCGCAAGCTTGATCACGCGCTCGAAGAAGGGAAGCTCGACGCACTGCGCGGTCGGATTGCTCGGGAAATTCAGGATCAGCATCTTCGGCTTCGGATACGAATCCCGGATGGCGCGCTCGAGTTCCTCGAAGAAGTCGATGCCACGCTTCATCGGGATGTGGCGTATGTCCGCCCCTGCGATGACCGGGCCGTAGATGTGGATAGGGTAGCTCGGGTTCGGAACGAGGACGATGTCGCCCGGGGCGAGGGTGGCGAGCGCAAGATGCGCGATGCCTTCCTTCGAGCCTATCGTGACGATGGCTTCCTGGTCCGGGTCGAGATCGACGTCGAAGCGGCTCTTGTACCAGTTGCAGATGGCTTTGCGCAACCTGGGAATGCCCTTCGAGACGGAATACCGGTGGGTCACCCCTTTCCTGGCCGTCTCGACCATCTTGTCTACGATGTGCTGCGGGGTGGGCTGATCCGGATTGCCCATGGAAAGATCGATGATGTCTTCGCCGGCGCGCCTCGCTGCTGCCTTGAGCTCCCCCGTGATGTTGAAGACATAGGGAGGCAGACGCTTGATCCTGTAGAACTCTTCCATGGCGGCGTGGCAGTCCCCCGCAAAAAAGCTATAATTTTACCTGAGCGCGGATTGGGCCGCAAATGGAGAGGCAATGAAGCTGCATCAGGATATCCCTTCCGGATTCAACAAGTTCACGGGTTACGGCGATGGCTACGTGATGGTCAACGGCGAGCGCTTCGCATTCAGCCTCATCGTCATGCCTGAATCCCCTGTCATGGCATGGGGCGTCGAGGATTTCAGCCTCTTGGCGCCGGGTCATTTTTCCATGCTGCTCGATGCCTCCCCTGAAATCGTTCTGCTCGGCACGGGGCAAAGCCAGCGCTTCCCGCACCCGAAACTGTACAGAAGCCTCATCGACGGCGGAATAGGGGTCGAGGTCATGAACAAGGACGCAGCCTGCAGGACTTACAACATCCTGATGGGCGAGGGAAGGCTCGTCGCGGCAGCCATCATCCTTTAGCGAGTTCCATGATGTGGGCGAGCGCGCTCCTTGCGAGCGAATCGAGCTCGTAGCCGCCTTCCAGTGTCGAGACCATCCTTCCCATCGAATGCTTTCCGGCGATTTCCCGTATCTTTCCGGTCACCCAGGCATAGTCTTCCTCGACGAATAAAAGTCCTGCCATCTCGTCCCTGACATGCGCGTCGAACCCTGCCGAAAAGAAGATCAATTGAGGCTCGAATGCGTCCAGAGCGGGAATCCAGTATTTTTCGACCGCTTCCCTCAATGCCTGCCCGCCGCTTCCCATGGGCAGCGGAATGTTCACCATGCGTTCCGATCTGCCTTCGATGCCGCTGTAGGGATAATAGGGGTGCTGGAAAATGGAGGCCATCATGACCCTGTCGTTGTCCTTGAAAATGTCCTCGGTGCCGTTGCCGTGATGCACGTCGAAATCGACGATGGCGACCCGGTCGAGCTTCTGGAGGGCATGCGCCGCGCCCACGGCCACGTTGTTGTAGATGCAGAATCCCATCGCCCTGTTTCTCGTCGCATGGTGCCCGGGCGGCCTGACATTGCAGAAGGCAGCATCGATTTCGCCCGACAAGGCCTTGTCGACGGCAAGAACGACGGCCCCTGATGCGCGCCTCGCCGCATCCAGGGTATGCGGGTTCATCGCCGTGTCGGGATCGAGCTGTATCAGTCCGGATTCCGGCGAGGCTGATTCGATTTCCTGGACATAAGCTTCCGAATGGACGCGCAGCAGCGCTTCTCTTGCAACGAGCGGGGCTTCGAGTCTCGAAAATGCGATTCCGGACTTTTCCAGGGCGTCCATGATGGCCGAAATCCGCTCCGGGCGCTCCGGATGCCAGGGGCCCATGTCGTGAAGCAGGCAGTCTGGATGGCTGACGACGGCGAGTCTTTTCATGCTCCATTCTAGCATCGGCTATAATTCTGAACACCATGCCAATACGGCCCGTCATCGATCAGGTTTCGTCTGTCATTCTCGGCAAGGATGAAGAGATCCGACTCGCGCTCGCGTGCATGCTGGGGCGAGGTCATTTGCTCATCGAGGACCTTCCCGGCGTGGGCAAGACGACGCTTGCCCACGCCCTCGCAATCTCGCTCGGGCTCGACTTCAGGCGCATCCAGTTCACGAGCGACATGCTCCCTGCGGACCTCATAGGCGTCTCGGTCTACAATTCGGGCGGGTTCGAATTCCATCCCGGGCCGATATTTTCCAATCTGATCCTGGCCGACGAAATCAACCGCACCACGCCCAAGACGCAGAGCGCGCTGCTCGAGGCGATGGAGGAAGGGCAGGTGACGGTCGAAGGAAAAACGAGGCCGCTGCCCGATCCCTTCTTCGTCATCGCGACCCAGAATCCGCTTGAGCAGTACGGCACTTTCCCGCTTCCGGAATCCCAGCTGGACAGGTTCGCGATGAGAATCAGCCTGGGCTATCCCGATATGGAGGCTGAAAGGGATCTGCTTTTGGGGAGGCCGAGAAGGGAAATGCTTTCCGGTCTTGCGCGTGCGATCGAAAGCGAAGAGCTGCTCCTTATTTTCGGGAAAGTGAGGCAGGTTCATGCATCTGCCGCCCTGCTCGACTATGTCCAGGCGCTCATCGGATACAGCCGTTCGGCGTTTTCGAATGGCCTGAGCCCGAGGGCGGGGCTCGCGTTGCTTTCCATGGCGCGCGCCTGGGCCTATCTCGAAGGGCGGGAAATGATCCTGCCTGAGGACGTCAGGGCCGTCCTTCCAGGCGTCGTCGACCACAGGCTGTATTCCGCGAAGGAAGGCGCGCCTTCCGAAATGCTGCTCGCCGAAGTGCCGATTCCCTGAATGAAGCTGCCTTTCGGCTGGATGGTGCGCAGGAGTCCACGTCAGAGGCGGGCGGTTCTGGATCGTAAAAGGATCTATGTATTGCCGACGAGGCAGGGCATGCTCTTCGCGCTGATCCTTTTCTTGATGCTGACCGGGTCGATCAATTACGATCTCAGCCTGGGCTTCGTCCTGACCTTCCTGCTCGGCAGCCTGTTTCTCACATCGAGCTACCATGCCTTTTCCAATCTCTCCGGACTCGCGATCGAATCAGGGCCTGTTTCTCCGGTCTTCGCAGGCGAGGATGCGCGCTTTTCCGTTCTTCTCGATTCGGGAGGCTCTCGGAGAAGCCGCATCGCCATTGCATCAGGAGAAGAGGAATCCTTCCATGACTTCGAAAAGACGTCGATTGCGCAATTCAGGCTGAAGGCCGAAAAGCGCGGCTGGCTCCATCCGGGGCGCTTCACGGTATCCACCTTCCATCCGCTCGGACTCTTCAGGGCATGGTCCTATGTCGAGCTCGCCATGCCCTGTCTCGTCTACCCCAGGCCTCTGGAATCCGAGATGCCCGCTTCCAGCGGCGCATCGGGAAGAAGGGGAAAGGCCAGGGCGGGAAGCGAGGATTTTTCAGGCCTGAGGCCCTACCGGCATGGGGATGCCGCAAGCCGCATCGCCTGGAAGAGCGCGGCTTCGGGCGGGGAACTGCAGGTCAAGGAATTCGAGGAACCTGCTGGGGTCGAGCCGCTCTGGCTCGATTGGTACCATGTTCAGGGGGATGTCGAGGAGCGGCTGTCGAGGCTGACAGCGCTTGTTCTCGATGCGGGCCGCTTCGGGCTGCGCTTGCCTGACAAGACGATACCCTTGGGGGAGGGGGAAAAGCACAAGCTGCTTGCGCTCGCTGCGCTCGCCCTTTTCGAAGCATGAGGTGGCTTTGCCTTTCGGTCTTCCTGACCCTTCTGCCTCTTTTCCATCTATTTCCTTTGTGGGTCGATCTGGCCTGTCTCGCAGCCGTCATTCACCGGTTCTACGGAAAATGGGAAACGAGGGGATGGCTGCTCAAATTGTCAGCCATCGGGACTGCATGCGGCGTTTTCCTGCAATACGGCACGCTGCTGTCCAGGGAGGCCGGGGTCGCGCTCCTTTCGCTCCTCGTCTGCCTGAAGCTGTTCGAGCAGAAAGGACGCAAGGATGCGATGCTTGTCGTTTTCCTGTGCTATTTCCTGCTGATGACATGGTTCTTCGATTCGGAGTCCGTCTTTGCGGCAGCAGGCATGCTGGCCATGCTCGTCTTCCTGACGGCGAATCTCATCAGCGTGAACTCGGGTTCTTCTTCGTTTCCTGATGCACTGAGATCATCTGCAATCCTGCTGCTCCAGGCCGCGCCTTTCTCGCTTCTCCTTTTCCTGCTCTTTCCCCGCATTCCCGGTCCGATCTGGACGCTCCCCAGGCATGCGCCCAGAGCGACGAGCGGCCTCTCGGACAGCTTGTCTCCCGGAAGCATAGGCAATCTCGCGCTTTCCGATGCGATCGCCTTCAGGGTCGAATTCAGGACGAAAATCCCGAACCAGCCCGATCTTTACTGGCGCGGGCCGGTATTGTGGGATTACGATGGAAAAACATGGACTCGGGGCGCGCGCGCCCAGGCCGGATACTCCCTGGGCGCGATGCAAGCCTTTTCGGAATACGATGTCATGCTCGAGGCGAGCGGCAGACGCTGGCTTTTCGCCCTCGACATGCCATTGTCCCCGCCCAGGGATGCCTTGATTTCTCCGGATGGAGAAATTCTCGCGTCGAACCCGGTGAAATCCAGGATGCGCTATTCGCTGGCTTCCAGCCTCGAATACGAAATGGGTCTGGACGAGGGGGAGGCGAATCTTCGGGAAGCCTTGAAGCTGCCCGAGGGTTTCGATCCGCAAGCGGTATCGCTTGCGGAAAAATGGAAAGGGAAACCCGTTCCGGAAATATTGGATGAGGCGGTCAAATTCTACAGGGCCGGGCATTTCGTCTATACGTTGCGCCCTCCCGTTCTTGGGAAGGATGAAATCGACGATTTTCTTTTCAGGACGAGAAGCGGCTTCTGCGAGCACTACGCATCGAGCTTCGCCTTCCTGATGCGCGCTGCAGGCGTTCCCGCGAGAATCGTGACGGGCTACCAGGGCGGCGAAATCAACCCTTTCGACCATTATCTGACGGTCAGGCAGTCCGACGCCCATGCCTGGGTCGAGATATGGTCGAAGGGCAGGGGATGGGTGAGAATCGATCCGACGGCGATCGTTGCGCCTGCCAGGATAGAATCGGGCATGTCGGCTGCACTGCCGCAGGCGGCGCCTTTCATGATGAGAGGCGGGTTCAGGCGCCTGCGCTTCGGATGGGATACTGCCGCCGATCTTTGGGAAAGATGGGTGGTCGGATTCGGGCAGGCGCGCCAGAAGCAGCTCTTCTCGGCTTTCGGGATGAAGAGCGTCAATCTTTCCGATATTTCGGCCGCATTCGCGATTGCAGTGATGGTCTTCCTGCTCCTGGTGTCCCTGCTCCTCTTTTTCAGATCAGCAAAGCGGGACAGGGTGCTTGAAACCTACCTGCTTTTCTGCAGGAAAATGAAGCGGATTGGCCTGGAAAGGGAAGCTTCGGAAGGCCCGCTCGAGTATTCGAAAAGGATAAAGACATTCAGGCCGGACCTGTCATCCCGGGTCGATGGCATTGTTCGGCGCTACATCATGTTGCGCTACGGAAAAGGCGCTTCCGAAGCCGATTTTTCAGATTTCAGGCGCAGGGTGAAGCGCTTCTAGTGGAGCCATTGCGGATTCCTGTTCCATTTTTCCATCCAGTTCAGGAAAGCCTCCCCTGGCATGGGCCTCGCGATGCCGTAACCTTGTCCGATGCTGCATCCCATCTTGATCAGCATCCGGCCCTGTTCGATCGATTCCAGGCCTTCCGCGATCACTTCCCTGTTGAATATTTTCGAGAGGCTGACGATGCCCTTGATGAAGGCGAGATCGTCGTTGTTGTCCAGCATGCTGGAAATGAAAGTCCTGTCGATCTTGAGCCTGTCGACGGGCAGATTCTTGAGGTAGGAAAGGGAAGAATGCCCCGTCCCGAAGTCGTCGATGGAAAAGCGCACGCCGATCTGCCTGCAGGCCGAAATGATCTTGCAGGCGGAATCGAAGTCCGCGATGGCGGCTTCCTCCAGGATTTCGAGTTCTATCCTCGAAGGTTCGACATCCGGATGGGAATCGAATGCCGCCTTCAGCATGTCGACGAAATCCGGGTCGTGGAGCTGGCGCCCGGCGATATTGATGCTCACGTCGATAGAGATGCCTTCCTTTTGCCATTCGCTCATCTGGTCGAGGACGTGATTGACCACCCATGAGCCGATCTCCACGATCAGCTGGGTGTCCTGAATGGCCGGAGGCTGTGTAAAAACGTCGAACGGCGTAAGGGGAGTTTTGTTTACCGATTGTTTTTGGGGATAAAGAGTCAGTTTTTTGGGGGAATTGATTTCTTTCTCTACCCCCGCATCGCCATAA
>JAJZRS010000035.1 GCA_021802545.1 Pseudomonadota bacterium | reverse complement strand
GGAATGCTATCATGAAGGCCATGAACTCCAGCTTTTCACTTCCCAGGCGCATGGGCGAGATCGTCGAGCGCGCAAGACGCCTTCCTCCGATCCCTGTAGCCGTCGTGGATGCCGCAGAAGAGCATGTCATCGTCGGGGCATGCGAAGCCACGCGCGCGGGGCTGATCAAGCCCATCATGATCGGCAACCGCCGTGAAATCGAAGAGGCGCTTGATACCCAGGGCCTGCAAATGGACGCCTGCACAATAATCGATGCAGCATCCGAACTTGACGCCGCGGAGATCGGCATCGGGAAGGTCTTGGCGGGAGAAGCCTCGGCTTTGATGAAAGGGTGGATCCACACGGACGTGTTGATGCATCCCGTGCTCGCTCATCTGAAGACCGCGCGCCGGGTCAGCCATATCTTCGTCGTCGAGCTATCCAGCTACCCCAAGCTGCTTTTCGTCACGGATGCCGCGATCAACATCGCCCCCGATCTCATGACCAAGGCCGCGATCGTGCAGAATGCGGTCGATCTGGCCAGGCTGTTCGGCATCGACAGGCCGAAGGTGGCCGCGCTCTCAGCGGTCGAGGAGATCAAGCCCGCGATCGCCTCGACCATCGATGCTGCCTGCCTCTCCAAGATGGCCGAGCGCGGCCAGATCAAACATGCGATTGTGGACGGTCCGCTCGCATTCGACAACGCGATCTCGAAGGAAGCTGCCCTGACCAAGAAGATAGAAAGCGAAGTCTCGGGGGACGTGGACATCCTGCTGGTTCCCGAACTCAATTCAGGCAACATCCTCGCCAAGGATCTCGAATACCTGGCGGGGGCCACGATGGGCGGCGTCGTGGTCGGCGCAAGCGTGCCGATCATGCTGCCCTCTCGATCGGATCCGCCGCAAGCGCGCCTCGTTTCAGCCGCGATCGCTTCCCTCATCCACCACTTGTGGACCGAATGAACCCCGCTTCTGCAACAATTTGAACAGCACGGGCATGACGAGGAGCACGAGCGGCAGCTGCACGATCAGCCCGGAAATGATGGCAATCGCGAGCGGCTGCTGCATCTGGGATCCCTGGCCCAGGCCGAAGGCGAGCGGCAGCAGGGTGAGGATCGCAGCGATCGTCGTCATCGCGATCGGACGCATCCTGTTTTTCCCCGACTCGACCAGCGCGTCTTCCAGTTTCATGCCCTGCCCTATGCTCTGATACTCCGAGAAATAGAAGATCGCGACCTCGGTCACGATGCCGACGATCATGGTCATGCCCATCATGGCCGAAATGTTGAGCTCGACATCGCTCGCCCAGAGCCCTATGAACATCGCAGGGATCGACAGCAACGGGATCGCCATGACGGATGCCGCAATTTTGACGCGCTCGTACAGGAAAAGCAGCAGGAAAAACACCAGTGCAACCGCAGCGGCAAACACCTGGATCAGCTCCCTGAAGGCGATCTGCTGCTGCCTGTACAGCCCGCCCAGTTCGTAATATTCGTTCTGCGGGAGAACGCCGGTCCTGCCCATGACCCGCCTGATGTCTCTGATTACCGATCCCATGTCCCGCCCGCTGATGCGCCCGGTCACAGCGATCATGCGCTTGAGATTTTCCCGGCTGATCTCCGGCTTCCCGCTCACCGTCTCGATGCCGGCGATCCTTTCCAGCGGGAAAAGATGCCCGTCCGGGGCGCGCAGCATCAGTTTTTTGATGTCCGATTGCGTTTTGTGAACTGAGTCCGGAACCCATACCCTGACCCCGATCATTTTCACGCTGCCCTGGATTTGGGTTGCCACGATGCCCGACATGTAGCCCTCAAGCATGGCCGTGACGCTTTCCGGATCCACCCCCTCCAATGCCGCCTTTTCCCTATTCACATGGATTTCGAGCGCGTCCCCTGCAGGGTTGATGCCGTTCTTCATGTCCACGACCCCGGGAATACTGCCGATCAGTGCCGCAATCTTCCCGGCCGAAGCTTCCAGAACTTTCTGATCGTCGCCGAAGATCTTGATTTCGATCGGCTCGGGCACCGAAGTCAAATCGCCTATCATGTCTTCCATGAGCTGCGCGAGTTCGATCTCAAGCCCGGGAACCCTGTTCTCGATCCTGTTCCTGATTTCATCCATGACTTCCTCGATCGGCTGCCTGGGCTGGGGTTTGAGCTTGATGAAGAAGTCTCCCTGATTCGCTTCGGTGATCCCGCCTCCCAGCTGAGCCCCGGTCCTGCGCGAATAGGTCTCGACGTTCGGGTTGGCCTTGATGATCGCCTCGACCTGGTTCAGCAGCCTGTTCGTCTCGGTCAGGGAAGTACCCGGCATGGACCGGTAATCCAGGACGAATCCGCCCTCGTCCATGGAAGGCATGAATCCCGAGCCCGTCCTCGAATAGGCATAACCGCCTAAGGCGAGCAATGGGATGATCATGAAAAGGATCAGCACGGGGCGCCTCATGAATTTTCGGAGGAGTTCGCCGTAGCGCTCGCGCAGCCTGGAGCCCCCTTCTTCCTGTTCGCTGTCCCTTTCCTTGAGCAGATGGTCGGCAAGAATGGGCACGGCGAGCCATGTGATCAGAAAGGAAATCACGAGGGAGGACGCCATCGTCAATGACAGCGCCTTGAAGAAGGCGCCAGTCACCCCATCCAGGAAAGCGAGCGGCACGAAGATCACGACAGTCGCAGCTGACGAACCCGCGAGCGGCTTGGTGAATTCGAGCGCCGCGGCCATCACTTTTCCGTGATGGTCGCCTCGGGATTCCCTCAGGCGTCTTGCGATGTGCTCCAGCATCACGATGGCGTCATCGATGATCAATCCCACGGCGGCTGCCATGCCGCCCAGGGTCATGATGTTGAAGCTCATTCCGGATGCGTACAGGATCACGACAGTCGATGAAAGGACAGCGGGCACCACGATGATGGCAATCAGGGTGATCTTGATGTTGCGCAAAAAGAAGAGCAGAACAAGCGCTGCGAGCGCGATGCCGATCAGGATCGCATCCCTGACGCTAGCCGCGGAATCCACCACAAGCCTGCTCTGGTCGTACCATTTTGCGATTCTCACCCCGGCAGGCCATTTGTAATCTCGCAGCTTGGCATTTATGTCATGCGCGATGCGCACGCTGTTCCCGCCCGGCTGCTCGTAGACATTGAGCAGCACGGCATCGTGCCCGTCAGCATTCACCTTGATCCATTGAGGTACCGTGCCGTCACTGACCGTGGCAATGTCTCTGAGCCTGACGATCCCGTCAGGGCTCGTTCGCAGGATAGTGTTTCCGATGTCCTCAATCTTCTGCAGGCGATTGTCGGAAACCCCGAGATAAAGCTTGTAATGGTCCTCGATGCGCCCGACTGCCTTCACCACGTTGGCCATATTCAGTGATTTCGCCACTTCCAAGAGCGACATGCCGTATGCCTGCAGCCTGTCCGGATCGACGGTGACCCGGTATTCCTCCTGCGCGCCGCCGATGGGACGTATCCTGGCGACGCCATCGACGGAAGACAGCAGCGGCTTCAGCTGGTACTGGGCAAGATCGCGCAGCCCGGTCAACGACACGGTGTCGGAAGTCAGGCTGTAGGCGATGATCGGAAACACGGTCGGATCCATGCGCCGGGTGAGGAGGCTTGCGCCTGACGGCAAGGAAGGCAATATCCGGGAAATGGCCGAGTCGACCTGCAAGGTGGCGGTTGCCATGTCCGTTCCCCAGGGGAAATACACGGCGATTTCAGCCGACCCGCGGCTCGTCGTGGAGCGGACATCCGTCACCCCGGGTACGCGCCTTGCCGCTTCCTCGACAGGGATGGTCACCTGGAGCGCCATCTGTTCCGCAGTCCTGTCCCCCGCATCGAGCGTCACTTCTACTCTCGGGAAATCGACGTTTGGAAAAAGCGTCACGGGCAGCTTGAAAGCCGAAAAGGCTCCGGCCAGGGAAAGCAGGAGCAGGAAAAACAGGACGGATCGGCGATGCAACTGCATCCAGGAACCGAAATTCATGGGCGCGCCTTACGAAGCTTCATGCCGTTTTTCAATTCGTAGTTGCCGAGCACGACGACGGGAAGATCGGGATCGAATTTGCCCTGGACTGCGGTATTCTTCCCGTCTTCCTTCGCGCTGACGTTGACGCGCCTGGCGTATCCCTTGTCGTCCTGGAAGAGGTAAGCGCCGTTTTCATCGGTCAATACCGCTGATCTCGGCACGACCCATTCGCTTGCGCCGTGAATGTCGATCTCGCCTTTCAATTTCATCCCGGGCACAAGATCCGAACTGTCCTTCCTGCCGAGTTTGACGATCACATCGACAAGACGGGTCCCGGGATCGATCATGCCTTGGACTTCCCCCACCTCCCCCTGCAGCGTCAATGATGTGTCGAAGACCGGGAAAAGCGAAACCTTCATTCCTGTCTTGACCCTGAGCGCCTCTTCCGGCTGGATTCCGATCCGCGCCAGGAATCCGTCCCGCCTTGCAATCTGCAGCACAGTCTTCCCGGCAGCAATGCGGTCGCCCTGGGATGCAAGGCAACTCAAAACGACGCCGTCGAACGGCGCCCTTACCGTTTCCCGAGTCTTTCCTGCGCCAAGCGCCTGCTGTGCCTGATAAGCGCTTCGCGCGTCCTGCAATGCCTTTTTCGCGAAGGCCAGCTGCGCATTCGTCGCCAATTGCTGATTGAAAAGCCGCGTCATGTGATCGAGATCGCTCCCAGCCAATTCCAGCGCAGATCGGGCCTGGGCAAAGGCATTCGCCTCATGGGGATCCGTGGCAAATTCGAACAGCGTATCGCCCCGCTTGACGACCTGTCCCGCAATGACGGATAGACGCGCAATCTGCCCGGACCGGGGCTCGCTGATGTTCTCAATGCCCGAAGGGTCGGGAAATACCGTGCCATAGCCGGAAATCCTGAATGTCAGAGCCTCTTTTCGCATGGGCTCTGTTTTGACAAGCACGCTGTCCTCCGCATGGGCTGAAAAGGAAAAAAACAGCAGGAATAAAAAGATCCTGTTCCTCATTTCGACTCCTTCAATTGCCCGCCGATCATCGTGAGCAGCGCAATGCGTTCCTCCAGGATGGATTCCTCGACGGCATTCTTTTCGATTTTCTTGGAAAGTTCGGTATCCTTCAGTCCGAAATAGGCGGCCAAATCCATGTCGCCCGCACCAAATGCAACATCGGCTCTGCTTGATAACCGCGACAGGGTCGCAACATCTCCGTTCAATTGCCCAAGTTCCGCTTCGAGCAATGCCTGGTCGGACAGGATCTGTTCGGCGTCACTTCGGGCCTGATTCAGCCTGATCTGGAATTCGTCGTGCAAGCGCCTTCTCGTCGCGCGGGCTACCGCGATGTTGCCCCTGTTCCGATTGAAGATCGGCAGATTCAGGCTGACGGAAAAGCCTTCGTAATTGATTCCCGTATTGTCCCTGGCGCGCACCAAACCGAAACTGATGGCCGGAAACTGCGAAAGGATGGCCTGCCTCAAACGCATGTCCTGGGCCTTGTATCCCGCCTGCAAGGCCATCAGATCGGGGCGTATTGCGGCAAGATCGGACAGCCTTTTCGCGATTTCCCGCTTGTCGGGCGCGGAAATATTCGCCTCCCCGACAAGGTGCAAACGGGTATCTGGAGCAAGACCGAGCAGCTTGTTGAGTTCATGGCGGTCTTTTTCGATCAGGCGGTGGGTGTCGATGATCTGCCTGTCTATCCCCTGCAAGGCATTTTCGTCTGCGGCCAGCTTCGTCAGCGTCAGGTCGTTGTCCCGCAATGCATCCTTCTCCCTTGCATGGCGCATCATCGCAAGATTCCGGCTTTGTTCCAGGATGCCCAGCACGTTGCGCATCGAGCATATTCTTGCAAACAGGAGGCGCGCTCGGCCGACCACCTGCCATTCCTGCCAAAGCAGGGCAAGATCGGCCTTGGCAAGGTCAGACCTGGCCGCTCCGCTCTTCAACGAATGGGTCATGATCGCGCCCAGGTTGTAGGTGAGCCCAAGGTCGAAGGCCGTCACGTTTTCTCCGGGTATGCCGTTCTGGGGAAACTGGGGGGAGAAGCCGATTTGCGGATCGGGGAGAAGGCCCGCCGAAAACGCCTGAGCGCTTGCGATTCCCGCATCGTCGCGCGCGAGTTTCAATTCCGGATTGTTGGCCACCGCGATCATGGCGACTTCCGTCATGTCGAGTCCGTCCGCGGGATCGAATGTGTGGGTTGCGAGTTCGTCAAGCGGCATCTTCGAAGGGTCGACTTCGAGGCGATTCAATCCTTCAGGCCAGCCTGCCTTCGTGGACAAAGGCTGGGCCCGGTAGGCTGCGCATCCTGCCAGCGCGGATGCGAGAATCACGGCGCACGCGTATTTCTGAAAATTGCTCATCGGTCTTTGCAGTATGAATCTGCAATTCTGAAGAAGAAAAATTAGAAGAGAATTAGATTCACGCGTCCTTGATGTCGAAGGAGACCTTCGCGATCAATCCTGGGCCATCCGTCCTGTTGTAGAGCGCAACTTCAGCGGATTCACGCTCTGCGATGGCTTTCACGAGGGAAAGCCCGATGCCGCTTCCCTCGATTTCCTGTCCGCTCGCCCTGAAAAAGCGCTCGAATACATTCTGGATAAGATGCTCCGGGATTCCAGGGCCATTGTCGGAAATTTCAACCGATGCTTTTTTCCCCGATACGGACACGCTGACGTCTATCCTTCCCCCTTGGGGAGAATAGCGGATCGCATTGTCGAGCAGGTTGTCGAAAAGGATGCGCAAGGACGCCCCGTTCGCCTCGATCAAAGCGGGATCGTCCCTCACCATGCCGAGATCGATCCCCTTCTTCTCGGCAAGCACGATGAAACCGGCGATGCACGACTTCACGAGTTCGCCCAGATCCAGGCCCTGCCTCTGCGGCTCCTTCGCCGCCTCGAAGCGCGCCATCTTGAGCAGCTGGTCGACGAGGCGGGATGCGCGATACACGCCCGACTTCAATTCGGCGATCCTCGATTCGATGTCGGCTTCGGATCTGTATAGGGAAAGATTGTCGATCTGAAGCTGCAGGGCAGCAAGCGGCGTCCTGAGTTCGTGCGCCGCATTGGAAACGAACTGCCGCTGCGACTCGAGCGCTTCCCCGAGGCGCAAGAGCAAAGCATTCATTTCTCGCACCAATGGCGCGATTTCCTGGGGGACATGTTCGACAGGCAACGGGGCCAGGCTGGATGCGTCGCGCCGCGTGGCCGCCTCGGTGACGGCATCCAGCGGCTTCAGGATGCGCCCGACGACGACGGCGACGAGCACCCATGCAAGGGGGATCAGCCCCCCGAAAGGCAGTATTGATCTCAGCGCGGCGGATGCTGCGATTTCCCTGCGCACTTCATTCGAGAGGGAAACCTGGACGGTTCTGTCCTGATAGACGATGGTATAGGTCCGCCATGTTTTCCCCTGGGAGGATGCGTTCGAAAAACCCGTCACGCTTCCTTTGGGCAGATCGAAGCCGGGCCTCGATGTCCTGACGGGTTCTTTTTCATACCAGACCTGGATGACGAAATCGCTCTCCCTTTCCTCTTCGTTTTCCGTCGAGAATCTCGCCTGCATGGCGGGAAGCTGCGATCCTTCGTCGATGCTGCGCGCGACTTCCTTCAGCTGGTGGTCCAGCAATTCCCCTGCGTCCTTTTTTGCGAGCTGATAGGAAATGCTTCCTGCCGTCACCCCGACGATGCTGAGGAGCGCGATCAGGAGCGCGATCAGCTGCTTCTTCAGCGAATTCATTTCACCACCATCCAGCCCACGCCGCGCACGTTCCGTATGATTTCATTGTCGAATTTCCTGCGCAGGTAATGGATGATCACGTCGACGACATTGCTTTCGACTTCCTCGCCCCATCCGTAGATATGCTCCTCGATCTGGCTGCGCGAAAATATCGTGCCTGGATGAGAGACGAGCGTATAAAGCAGTGCGAATTCCTTGGCGGACAAGGCCAGCGTCTTGCCTCGATACGCGGCCTGCCTGGATGAGAGGTCGAGGGTGATTTCGCTGTTGCAGAAGGTCGATGTGGCATGCCCTGCCTGCCTTCTCAATATGGCGTGTATCCTTGCGATGAGTTCCTTGAAGCTGAAGGGCTTGACGAGATAGTCGTCAGCGCCGAGATCCAGCCCTTCCACCCTGTCGTCGATCGCATCCTTGGCCGTAATGATGAGCAGCGGGGTGTCCTTGCCCCGGCTGCGCAGCGTTTTCAACACGTCTATTCCCGATTTCCTCGGCAGTCCGAGGTCGAGCAGAATCACGGCATGGTGTCCTGTTTCTGCGGCGGAAAGCCCTTCGATTCCATCCTGGAACCAGTCCACCGCCATGCCCGCCTCCTTCAGGCCGATGGCGAGATTGCGGCCGATCATGGGATCATCTTCGATAAGCAGGACGCGCATGCTCTGCTCCATTGGAGCTTCACATCCTACCACGAAGCCCCCCCTTATCCCAGCCGGGCAGCACGGCCGTGCCTTCGATCCTGACGGCCTCGAGCTTGTCCGGCGACAGGCCGAGCGCTGCGAGCAGCGTCGGCGCGACGCTTGCCGTCGAGACCGGCGCCCTGACGATTGCACGCTTGATCGAAGGATTGGAGACGAGCAGGGCGACATGGGTATCGTCCGAATCGAAGCCGCCGTGCTCCATCATTTTCCTGTCTCCCGCCCCGGAATAGATGACCCCTCTTTGCGGCAGGACGACGATGTCGGGCGACCGTGAGTCCAAGGGGTACAGCAGAGAAAGCGATTCTCCGTACAGCAGCTTGTCCATACCCAGTTGCTTTTTTTGCGCCAGCAATGCGCGGGCGACGCCAGCGGTTCTGGAGCGCTCTTCCAGCCAGATCAGCGCGCTTCTGTCGGCCGTGACATGGGCCGATACGCCGTTTTTTTCGATCGCGCGCATGATCGCCTTTTCATCCACATGCCTGAGTTTTCCCGGATCGATCGGACCGTTTCCGTGCTTTGCCGTGACGATGACGAGCGTGGAATCGTAAAGCTTTTTCTTCTTGAGTTCAGCTGCGATTCTGCCCAGCAGCCTGTCGCAGTTCAGCATGACCTGTGCGAGGCCGCTGGAAGGCGCACCCTCTCCATCCGCATAACCGTAAAGCTTCTGCCCGACATTCACTTCCTGGATATTCAGCCCGAAAAGCTCGGGCACCGGCGCAGTTTTTCTGCCGTCGTGCGTCCTGCCGTCTATTTCGCGGATCAATGCATCGACCTTCATTTCGTCGTAACGCTCGGTCGAGGACGTTTTCGACGTGATCCCGCCTGTTTCCCCTTCCGCATTCTGTCCGATTTCGGGCGTATAGAGATCGTCGACCCCCTTCCCGCTCGGCCCCTCGACGATTTCGTAGACCGGGTGCTTGTCTATCCAGGCCGTGTATCCCCCGGACTGCCTGACGACCTCGAAGGCCGTGTTCACCTTCAGATAATCATGCGGATAAAGCGGCCTGCAGGTCTCGGGATCGAGCGGAAGCCTCCCGGGATCGAGCCCGCCTCCTTTCGCATCCATCGATTCGTCGAACACCACTTCCGCGCCTTGCCGCCTGCAGCGGCTTCCCGGCGGAGACAGCCTTCTCGCATAACTCACGTCGAAATAGACGCCGGTGGCTTCAGGCGTGCCCCCCGTGACGAGCGCAAGAAGCCCCGGGAAGGAATCGGCCGGGGTCGGCGTGTTCGCATCCGTGTATTCGATGCCATGGCGGGCCAGGCTGGCGAGCGCAGAACGCGGATGCTTTTCAAGGAAGCCGCGCAGGTCCAATGCATGCAGCCCGTCCACGCTGATCAGGAGGACATGCCTGATCGGACTTGAAAAAGCGTTGAACGACAACGCAAACAGCATGAACGCAACAATCCGCTTCATCATTGACCCAATTGATAGAAGCGCACCCAGATCAGTATCCTCAATTGCTTTCCGGAAAGACTGTGCGGCGCAGGCGGATAATGGGCCGACTCGACCGCCTGGATCGCCGCCTTGTCGAGCATGTCGTATCCGCTCGATGAGGCGATTGAAGGATTCGATGCAGATCCGTCCAGATAATCGAAGGCGACCTGCGTCTTTCCCTCGATGTGCGCCATCCTGGCCGCATAGGGATACTGCATCGCGGCCTGGACCGCAGCCGTCACTTCCTCCCTGAAGGTCGAAGTGATGTCGGGCGGCGCAGGGGTCGCGGGCTTTGGAGGCGCGGGCGGCGTGGGCAGGGCCGAAGGCACCGGGGACGGCTCGGGCTTCTGGACCTCTGGCTTGGGCTGCACTTCGTGCTGCTGCTTCGGCCGCTCGTGACGGATCGGCTTCGGAGGAACCTTCTTCGGCTCGGGCGGCTTGGGCTTGGGTTTGGGCGGCTCTGGCGGCGCGGGAATCGCGGGAAAGGTCAGCATCACGACCTTGGGCTTGGGTTTTTCAGGTTTTTGCGAGAGGAATTCGGCGCAGGCGCCGACGATCATGATCTCGAGCGCGAAAGCGATCAGGGCGGCCCTGTAAAGCGCTGATTTCATGATCGGCCTACTGCTTTCTTGCCGCAAGGCCGATCTGCGTCACGCCGGCCTGTCTGCATGCATCCATGACGTCCATCAGATGCTGCAAGGACGTGTCCTTTGTGCCTGCTATGGTCACGATGGTGCGCTGCCCCTTTTGCTGGAGCATGGCCGTCAGTTGCGCCGCGCTCAATTCCTTGTCTTCGACGAAGATTTTGCCCGAAGCATCCACGCTGACGAGGAGCTTGGGCAATTCGAGCTGCGTTGCCGTCGAGCTTTTCGCAAGGCTTGAAGCCACCCCGGTGGAAGGGATCATGTGCAGCGTGATCATGATGAAGAAAACCAGCAGGAAGAACATGATGTCGATCATCGGAATGATCTCTATCCTCGCCTTCTTGACCTCGAAATAGCGCATGTCCGTCCCTTCAGAGCGCGCGCGACCTGAGGTCGGATACGACCTTGCTCGCGCGGGCTTCGGCTTCCCGGTAATGGGGATACATGCGGTTGACCAGCATGACTTTCAGCGTCTCGAGCTGATGGATGATGATGCGCACGCGGTTGTTCAGGGCGTTGAAGAAGAACAGCCCGATGATCGCGATGAAAAGGCCGGAGGCCGTCGCAAGCAGCGCTTCGGCGACCCCGCCCGTCACTTTCGTCGGCGCGCTTCCCGCATCCCCCAGGACCTGGAATGCGTTGAACATGCCGATGATGGTGCCGAGCAGCCCCAAGAGCGGGGCAAGCGTCACGATCGTGTCCAGTATCCAGAGATACCTGTCCACCCCGGGCGCCTCCCTCATGATCGCCTCTTCCAGCTTGTCCGAAATGCGGTCGAAATCGTGATTGAGGTCATGCTGCAGGGCGACGCCAAGCACCCTGGTATGCGGCAGCCTGGGGAATTTCTCCCCCAGGTGTCCCAGCAGACCTTCCTCGATTTTCGCCGCGGATTCTAGCTCTGCCATCACCTGGTTGCCCTGGGTGAAGACCCGCCAGAGATGCCAGCCTCGCTCTATCGTCACCGTCAGGGCCGCCAGAAGCAGCAGCCCCATCAGGTAGACTATCCCGCCGGAAGTTGCGGCCACATGTTGAAAAGTTTCAATGTTCATCAGGTTCTCACATGTCGATCGACAGGGTCAGCTCGTAGTTGCGCTCCGGATACACGAAATACATCGGGGCGTTGGTCGTCGTATCGTTGGTGGCCGAGTCGTAGATGTTGTTGTAGTTGAAGATGTTATTGATCTGGAATCCGATCTTCATATCCTTGCCCCAGCCGCCCAGTTCCTTGAGATCGTAGCTCGAGCTGAAGTTGGTGACCGTGAAGCTCGAAAAGGGGATCGGGTTGCCATTGGCATCCTGAGCAAAGCCGTAGCGGCTGCCGACTTCCTTGGCGATCAGAGAAGCATAGGCGGGTCCCTGATTGTAGATCACGCCTGCGGTAGCCGTATTCTTGGGCACATCCGTGAGATAGTTCCCTGCCGTGCTCATCGAGTAATTGTTGATGGCATAGTTGCCGTACAGGCTGAATCCCTGCCCGACATAATAGGTCGCTTCGCCCTCGATGCCGTTGTACTTCACACCGCCCGTGTTCTGGAAGCAGGTGTAAGCGCCGCACGCGATGGCCTGGGCCTGATTGGTGAAGTCGATCTTGTAGATGTCACCCGAAAGCGTGAGCTGCTTGCTCTTCCAGGTCGTGCCGATCTGGAAGTTTTGCGTCGTTTCAGGATTCAGCGTGCCGAGGTTGGCATTGGCCTTGTAGAAGGCGTTCAGGTTGGGCGCCAGGAAGCCTTCCGCATACTGGGCATAGGCGCTCCAGTTGGGCTGGATCATGTAATGGGCAACGATCGCGGGAAGCAGCTTGGTCCAGGTCTGAGACTGGTAATTGGCCGCAAGCGTGCCCTGATTGATCGGAGAACTGTTGTCCCGCGTGAAGGATGTGTACTTCACGCCTGGGGTCACGGTCAGCGCATCCGTTGCATGCCATGCGTACTGTGCGTAAGGCTGGACGGTGGTCAGGCTGTCGTACATGTACCTTCCGCCTGCAAAGCTGACGAACGCATTGCCGAGCGTCGCATCGGTATTCCAGGACGCGCGGTTGTTGTTCTGGCGGTCGATCCATGCGCCGAGATCGAGATTGTCCTTGCCGACGGCATAGGACGTCTTCAGGATGTCGCCCCAGGAACGGTAATCCATGAACATCGCGCCGCCGGGAACGTCACCTGCAACGAGGCCGCCCACGTTGGGCTGATTGATTCCCACGCCTGCACCGTTGTAGCCGTTGTGGTAATAGGCGTAGGTGTAGAGCTTGTTGTCGATCTTCCAGTTGCCCTGGGTGGTGTTCAGGCCGACATATTCGAAATCGGACCTGATTTCGTCATAGTTGTAGCCGTAAAAATCCTGGCTCGATGGGTTCGCGCTCAGGCCGTAATTCTTGCCGTATTGCGCGATGGTGGCGAGCGTGGCGCCGTACGGGATGTTCTGATGAACCGTGTTCTGCATCGTCACGAAGGTCAGAACGGTGTTGTCGGACACCGGCTTCACGTACTTGACGAACAGGTTGCCGCGCTTCTGCTTGGAATCGGTCAGATAGCCGTCCGTCTGGACGTTCCTGTAGTCGATGAAGGCGGCGCCGTCGCCGTAGTTCTGCATCACGCCGGTGTCGAATTCGCCGCCCAGCATCCTGGTGTTCCAGCTACCGGCCGTCCCGTAGACATTGAAGTTGGGGGACGCCATCGGGTTCTTCGACTGGACCGCGATGGTGCCGCCGAAGGTCGCGTAGCCGATATTGCTCGCGTCCCCAGGGCCGCGATCGACCGTGATCCCGCCCAGATCCTGCGCCATGAAGTAGGAAGTGGAATGATGGGTGAAGTCGTTCGAATCGCCCCAGGGAATGCCGTCGAAGGTCACGTTGTACTGCCCGTCGTGGAAGCCGCGGATGTACGGGCCGCCGGACTGGGACTCCATCATGCCGGGGCCGTTCGGGTCGATGCTGTAGACGGATGGCGCGATGTTGACGAGGTCCGTGTAGTTGGACGTTGCAGCTGCATTTTCCTGAATGTAGTGTTGGCTGATGACAGACTGAGGCTGGGTCGAGACCAGAGAGCCTTGGGTGGGCGCCTGGTAGGGCGCGGAATCCGTTCCGTAGGATGCGGAACCTGCGCCGAGCTGCGCCGTTCCCACGTCGACCGTTTGCTCGGCATGCGCCTGAGCTGCTGCGAAAAGACCGCCGATGACCAGTTGGGCGATCAGTTTTTTCTTGAATCCGAATCCCTTTTTCATCATTTCTCCCCGAGTGAATTTGGTAACGTGAAGCTAGTGGGCAGAAATTTACGTGTCTAGACTTAGGATAACGTGAAAGAATTGTGATGCTTTTGTGACAGCCCTGTCAGGCTTCGCGCGCTATGCACTAAACTTGGGTTTTGCAAGGAAACATGGAGGACACTATGAATGGAAGAATCGCCATCGTCACGGGCGCATCATCCGGAATCGGGGAGGCTGCGGCCAGGAAATTCGTGGCAAACGGCATCAGGGTCGTGGGCAATGCGCGCAATGCAGAGAAGCTGAAGGCGCTCGAGAAGGAGCTCGGTCCCTCCTTCTGCGGCATTGCAGGGGACGCGTCCGACTTTTCACTGCTCGATGAGCTGTTCGATGTCGCAGAAGCGCGCTATGGCCGCGCCGACATCGTCGTCGCCAATGCGGGACGGGGATTGGGCGGATCGGTGAAGGACGCCGATCTTTCCAGATTCGAGGAGATATTGAGGCTCAACGTGACGGGCACACTGGCCTTGCTGCAGAAGGCGGCGAAGCGCCTGCTGGAGGGGATCGACTATCCTAACAAGGCAGCCGACATCGTGATCCTGGGCTCTGTGGTCGGGCGTCACATTTCACCTTTCAGCGCGGTATACGGATCGACGAAATTCGCGGTCCATTCGCTCGCCGAAGGCTTGCGGCGCGAAGTCGGACCGCTCGGGGTCCGCGTATCCCTGGTCGAGCCCGGCGTCGTGGTCAGCGGATTCCAGGAAGGCGCAGGCTACGGGGACGACATGGTGAAGCAGTTCGATGAACGCTTCGGCCCGCTTCTCTACGGGGAAGACATCGCGGAAGCGATCCATTTCGTGGTGAATCAGCCGCCGCACGTGCATATCAGCGACATCATGGTGCGTCCGACCAGGCAGGATTATCCTTGACCTGTTCTGCGCCCACTCTTTGACTTCTGAATCCTTTGCAGGATTACAGATCGACAGGACAAAGGATCAGCCGCACGGTACGACGCCCCGAATTGTTCAATTCAAAAAGGCGCAGTTCACTGGAAAAAGCGCGGCCTTCAGGGCCCTGCACTTGGAACAAGTGGCCGCAATGACACAAGAAGCTGATTCTGGGATTGAGCTGGCCATCCTGCATGAGCACACCTTCGACGAACTGAGGGAGCAGGAGTGAAACGTGACGCCAGACAAGGTCGCTGCGCAGGCAACAGAGAAGCCTTTCGGCGGCCTTGCTGCAATCGCAAATCATGCCGCGTTCATCGAGCGTCAGTGCCGCCGGATCTTCATGTCCAATGCGCATTCTCGAAGCGACCGCTTTCTCAAGAGTTCCCATTGCATCTCCCCCGAAGTTCTGTTCATCTTTTGTAGCTGCCCAGTACCGAATATCTATCATTAAAAATGCGAACAAAAACGATTATCGCTTTATAAATATATAGACCGATGTGATGGAAAATAAATCCGTGCAGCCACGTAAGTGGAAACACGTAACATCGCCGCAGAATTATCAAGTTGGTTGCGGACTATGTCACAATCACCATGAAAAATGCTTGCAAAACAACGGACGATGCAAAAAAAGGATACCCCTCTCTGCAAGAATCCCGATTCCGTGACCGAAGAGCGTCATCGATGGATACTGGAAAATGCATTGGATGCAGTCGTCATTACCGATGCCGACCACGTGATCATCTACACCAATCGACAGGCGCAAAGCCTGCTGGGATACGGCGATGCCGAGCTGCTGCATACGGATATTCTGAATATTGTCGTGCCTGAAAAGAGGGAAGAGCTCAGAAGCACGTTTGACACACTCAAGCTCGAAGGGAGATTTCGCAGCGAGACGTTGCTTGTGCATCGATTCGGGACGTTCATCCCGGTGGAAATCAATGCAATGTGCCTGCCTGACGGTTCCTGTTTCGGCACTTTTCGCGATGTCACAAGGCGTCACGAGGGACTCGCCAAGCTGGCTGACAGCGAGAAAAGATATCGCATGCTGTTTGAGAATTCCCGCGACGCACTCATGCAGAATTCCCCTCCCGACTGGAAATTTTCATCGGTGAATCGTGCCGCCCTTCAGCTTTTCGGCATAGAAAACAAAGCGCAGTTCTTGAACTTGTCCCCTTGGGATATTTCCCCTGAATTCCAGCCGGACGGCATCCGCTCTGCCGAGAAAGCCAAACAGATGCTGAAGACGGCATTGCGCAAGGGACATCATTTCTTCGAATGGACTCACAAGCGTCTGGACGGAACCGTATTTCCTGCAGCTGTGCTGCTAACGAAGATGGAGCTCAATGAAGAAACTTTCGTCCTGGGGTCCGTGAGGGACATCAGCGACAGAAAGCGCCTTGAGAAGATGATTCAGGAACACAGGAACGAAATGGACTTGCTGCAGAAACAGCAGGTCGCATCGCATACGGCGGCAGCCATCGCCCATGAACTGAACCAACCTCTCATGGCCATTTCCACGTTCAGCGAAGCCGCGCTGATGCTTTTGGGCGCCCAGCAGCCCAATCTCGTGGAAATCAGGAGCGCCATCGAAAGTTGCAAGCAGCAGGCATTGAGAGCAGGCCAATCCATTCACGAGCTGCTTCATTTGCTCAATTTGCAATCGGTCAGCGCCGAGCCTTTCGATTTGAACAAGGAAATCATGAATATCCTTGCCATAGCGAAAACGGACCGTGAATTGAAGTTCCATTGGGAGCTCCGCCTGGATGAGAGCTTGCCTCCGGTCTTGGCAAACCGGATCCATTTGCACAAGGTGCTGCTTAACCTGCTGCAAAACGGCATAGAGGCCATGGAAGCGGCAGGCGTGCCTAAGCCCGCAATTACAGTGACCGTCCGCACGAAGCAGGACGGCTGCGGAGCCCAGGTTACCATCCGGGACAAAGGCCCTGGCATCAAGCCTGAATTAGTCAAGAGGCTTTTCGAGCCCTTTTTCACGACCAAGGCTACCGGAATCGGAATGGGGCTTGTCATTAGCCGCGCACTGATCGAAGCCAATGGGGGACAGCTGTGGGTCGATCCCGATGAAAAGCCCGGCGCAACTTTCCATCTGACATTGCCATTCGCCACATGAGCATCGCAGATAAGATATTCATTGTCGACGATGATGAAGCTATGCGCCACGCTCTTTCCATGCTGCTCAAAGCCGCGGGCTACTCCGTGGAAGCTTTCGCAAGTGCGGCAGCCTTCCTCGATGCGGGCCCAAGAAATTGCGGATGCCTTGTGCTTGACGTCAGCATGCCTGAAATGGATGGGCCGACGTTGCAGGCAGAGTTGTCAAGGCGAGGGGTTTCGCTGCCCATAATTTTCCTGAGCGGCAATGGAACGATTCCTACTGCGGTCAGCACCATCAAGGCTGGCGCCCTGGATTTCCTGACAAAGCCGGTTGACGGCGGCGTGCTGATTTCCAAGATTAAGGAAGCGCTGGCGCGCAATCAGAAAATCTCGACAATGACAGATGAATATCTTCGGGCAGCAAGTCTGTTGGAGAGGCTTTCCGCGCGTGAACAGGAAATCATGATGCTTGCGGTCGCAGGGCAATCCAACAAGGAAATCGCCAGGAAATTGGGTATCAGTTTCCGCACTGTGGAAGTGCATCGCTCTCATATCATGAAGAAAACCGGCGTAGCCAATCTGTTGGAGCTGGCGCGCATAATTTCACCGCTTCACAATCGCGAAACCCTGCCTTAGATCCCATCCGACCGGACTCCGAAGGATCTCGCTGAAAACCGACCAACGTTTTGTTCTTGTTTTAAATTTATTTACTAACCAATACCTTGCGCTTCCCGAATTTTTTGATTCCCAGCCACGAGAAGTCCAAAACAGTCTCAATAAGTGCAGCGTAGCTACGATATCGCTACGCCTTGAATATTTCGTAGATAGTCAGTTATCCTGGAAAGAGATTGTCCGACTTGTTCCTTGTCGGTTTCAAGCTCAATATCTGGGTTGAGTGGAGGCTCATATGGAGAGGAGATGCCCGTGAATTCGGCAAGCTTGCCGTCTTCTGCAAGCGCATACATTCCCTTGGGATCTCTCAATTTGCATACTTCAACCGGACATTTGCAATAGACTTCGATGAAATCGCCTGTCCGGATGAGCATCCTGATTCTTTCCCTCTCAACCCGAAACGGGGTAATCAGGGCCGCAATCACGAAAATGCCGCTTTCATAAGCCAGCTTCGCGAGTTCCGAGGCCCTTCTGATGTTCTCGATTCTGTCTTCCCTGGAGTAACCGAGATCGGAACAGAGTCCGCGCCTGAGCTGGTCTCCGTCCAGCACCAGGGTCTGGATACCCTTTTCTTCAAGAGTTTCGGAGAGAACTGCAGCGATTGTCGTTTTGCCAGAACCAGGCAATCCCGTCAGCCAGAGGACTTTTCCGCCCTTCATTTCCTGTCAGAATAATTGAGCTGGTAGTACCAGGCATAAGCCTGCTCTCGGCAGGCCCGTCACGGCGACGAAGTTTCCACTCATCTCGATGTTTCTACACCTTGAAACAGTTGATGTTGCGTCCGGGGAAACATGTCAAAATCCCTTGCCCACCTGCACCCAGACTCTTGACGAGGAAGAAGCTGCGACGAGGGGGGGAGGGGAATCGATCCGCGTTGCGACATACGCCTTCGCGCTCCACTCGCGGTCACTCCAGTCGAGCCCGAGCCCCGCGCCGGTGAGGGTCGCGCTGTTCACCCCGGCAACCCAGGTGTTCCGGTTGACCGTCAGATGCTCGCTGTCCCAGAAGGCGACAGCCTGCCAGAACCGGCTCAGAGTATGCCTCAGCTCGACCGTGCCGAGATAGCCTTCGTCTCCCGACAACGCGCCCATGTCATAGGCGCGAACCGTGTAAGGGCCGCCTGCCACCATCTGTTGCGATGCGTCCAGGTTCGCGTTCGCCCACTGGCCGGAAAGCGCTGCATAAACCGAAGTTGCGCTTCCCAGGCTCTGGTTCCTGGAAAGATTCAGGTTCCACTTCGAGAACGATCCCTGGGTATTCGCCGTCGCGGCATCCGCCTGTTGCGCCGCCGCATCGTCGAAACCGACGTTCCCCATGGTCGTTGCAAAACTCCAGGTGTTCACCCCGTCTACATTCCGGCTGTCCCCAGAAAGCGTTCCGGTCAGGCTTGAAATATGTCGATCCGTCCTGATTCCCGCTGCGTCGATATGGTCGCGCAATTTCATGTGGTCGTACTGGACCTGCCCGTACAGGTTGAAATCACGGCTCCTTGCCATCGTCTGCCTGACCCAGAGGCTGCCGACGTCAGCCGTGCCGTGCCCGTTGAGGTTGGAGAGTGATCCGCCCAGTATGTAGTGCAGCGCGGAATAGGACGCACCTGCATGGGTACCGTAGCCGTTCAGAAGCGTGTCGTAGGCAATCCTGCCGTAATTCATCCCTGAACCCGAAGAAAGGCCCGATACGCTCAAAACGTCTCCGTGGTGCAAGGGATTCAACAGAAAAGCCGTCGCCCCGAGCCGCTGCCTTCCCGTGTACTTGTTGCCGTAGTCGTCGAGCATGACGCTGCCCGATACGAAAGGCGTGGGCTGTGTCACAATATTCAGGTCGGAGGTCCCGACCTTCTCCCCGGGCTTCAATGTCGCATCCACCTTGATTCCCGGTGTGTCGGAAAGAAGCAGCAATGCATGATCCATGGACTTCTGCTCGATCGACGCGCCTCCCTTCAATGAGGAAAGGGTCTCTTCAAGCAGCGGATTCTTCACCCTGCTCCTGTTGTCCAGCTTGATCCTGCCGTATTTCGCCTCGATCACTTCGATGATTACCACCCCGTCGTGTATCGTCTGGGCAGGAATGATGGCTCTCGACAATATATGACCATGGGACCGGTAGAATTCTGTGATCCTGGCTGCAAGTTCTTCCAGCTGGGAAAGCGTCAGCATCTGGCCTTCTGAGCCTGCCACCAGTGCGTGCAGGGTAGCCGTGTCGAACAACGTGTTCCCGGTGATCTCTATCTTCCTCACCAGGAAAGCTCTCGAGGGGGGCAGTTTCACCCCGCCTTCCCCCTCGAGCCTCAAGCCCGGTTCGGATGGGGAAGGCGCCTGCGGCAACGACGGCTTGATCTGCTGCAATATCGAGCCTGCGCCGGGCGAGGCCGAATGAGCCGCCATCGGCAGAAAGAGCAGGACGGCCGCCATTGTCAGTCTCTTGTTCTTCATTGCTGCTGTCCTTGATTCAGATTGATCGTGTTGGTCTGGTTGGCATTCACGCTAACCACATTGCTCGGCAGTTTCATCCCGCCATTCACAATTTTCAAAACGCCCGTTCCGGCAATCGACATGGTCGTATTGAAAGAGGTTCCATGGCCGGAAGACCCATCGGATCCGGAGGATTCAGCCCCTGACGTCGATTCCGATGTCTGAATCGGCGTAGAACCAGCCGTGATGGTCGTAGACGGATTCAAGTCAAGCGGTTGGCTGGAAGCAGGGTTGGTCAGGGAGACGACCTGCGCAATGGAGCTCCGGATCGCCTCGCTGCCTTGATCCAGTCCCAGGCCCGAGCCTTTCACCGTGACAGGAGAACCCGTGGCGGTAACCTTGCCGCCGAAATAATTGCCAGTATTGCCGAGATCAATGCTGCTCGTTCCCGCATTGATGTCGGACGTCCCTTGGACCGAAAGCGGGCCGGTCTGGGTGATGTCACCGTTATGGCTGTCCACCGCAAGGCTGCCCCCGATCGACGACGTGCCGAGATCCATGGCGCCGTTCGAGCTGGAATTCAGGTTTCCAGTCGTCGTCACGGTACCGAGATTCAATGCGCTGCCGCTCGTCACAGCGGCATTGCCGCCCGACTGACCGCCACCCCCTCCAGCCGGTTGCGATGAACCCGCATTCATGCTCACTGTCCCGCCGAAACTGTTTCCGGTATTGGACAGCGCGATATTGCCGCTTGTCGAATTCACCGAAGTGTTGCCGGTCACGTTCACGCTCGTGTTCGATGCCTGCGAAACGTCGCCCGCTGAATTGACGGTGTAGTTCCCGGTCGCCGTCACGTTGCCGAACCCTGTCGCGCCGCCATCGGCCACCGTCACGTCCTTGCCGCTCACGGAAACC
>JAJZRS010000011.1 GCA_021802545.1 Pseudomonadota bacterium | reverse complement strand
TAATGTCGTTATAGATTGCCCTCATTGCTCCGTACGTGTGAACGCACAAGTACGCGGTGCTGTCCACGATAATGATGGTTTTGACGCAGTGGTGCTAGCGAAGTGCCCTTCTTGTGATGGCCCATTGGTAGGCATTACTCAGACGATTCAGACAGAAACAGGTAACTGGGAGTATGATCACGCAGAACGTGTATGGCCAACACCTACCGCTGTAGAAGTCAGCCTTACCATCCCACAGAACGCTCGACGTGATATCAAGGACGCACAGAAATGCATTGCCCATGGCATATATTCTGCTGCCGTCGTCCTTTGTGGACGTGCTCTCGAAAGCCTTGTAAAGGAGCGGGCACCAAGCAAGACGCTTGCGGAAGGTCTCACTAAGCTCAAAACAGACGGTATTATTGACGAGCGCCTATCCCTATGGGCAAACGCACTTCGCAAAGAACGTAATATTGGCGCACATGCATCCAATGAAGAAGTTACCAAAGAAAATGCTCAAGACGTTTTAGATTTCACTGTTGCAATTTTCGAATATGTCTATACGCTATCGGAAAAATATGCTGAATTCATTGCCAGAAAAGCAGCTTCAAAAGCTGGTACCTAATCATTACGTCGGAGAAAGAACAGCCCCACGCTACCTGTCCCCTGCACTTTCTTATCTCGTATTACCTTAATTCTGACCACCATGTCGGCCACAACACAATGGGAACAAATGCTAACCCCAGCGGTAATGCAAGAACGTTTAGTCTCTGCGTCACTCTTCTTTACAGCCTACGAACTTCTGAAGGAATCTATTGTTGGCCGCATACGCTCCTTCTATATGGTCGGTTTTGATAAGGATGGCGAAATCATCGATGAAAAATATGAAAGCACCGTTCTTTCCCGAAATAAAAGCCCTTTGTATGCCTCACTTGATTGGTTGATAGAGAACAACGTCATCGACCAATCAGACCTCGAAAAATTTGAGCGACTCAAAAAAACCAGAAATTCTCTTGCCCATGAACTTCCCGCACTAGTTTTCAATGGAGTGGAACTCCAACTCGTCGAGAGGTTCAATGAATTGGTTGATTTGCTGCGTAAGATAGAAGTGTGGTGGGTTGTAAACGTCGAGATTGCTATTGATCCAGAATTGGCTGAACAAGAGATAGAGGAAAATGGCATTATTCCCGGCCCAGTGCTTCTTATTCAAATGATGCTAGAGGTGCTTTCCGGCAATGAGGAACTTTTGAAGCATTATAAGGAGAACACCCCCAAAAAATAACAAGAATTTCTAGACATGCCAACGTCTTGATACCATATATGGCCCACTTGAAGATCCATCCGCCTGACATGGTGAATAGCTAACGGGCGCAAAGCGCTTGTCTAAAATTGCTATTCCGCACCCAATGACTAAGGTGTTACTCCCACCTGCATGGTACTTGAGGACCCAGCCCTGGAAATCGCCATTTCACGCTGCTGTTCATCGATCAGCCGCTGCTCCGACTGAATCTGCTGATTCATGCCGGTGATCTGCATTTGCGTGTTCTGAAGTTCGAGCTTCTTGGCGTTCAGAGCGGCATTCAGATCCTGGATCGCCTTCGGGTCCTGGGCCTGGTCGATCTGCGTCGTCAAGTTCTGGATTTCCTGAATCTGCTGGCCGGCGACATTCATCGTCGTCATGGCCATGCTTTGCTGAAGTGCCCCAAGGTTCCGGGTCCGCTCAAGAAGCTGCTGCTGTTGCGGGGACATGGCGCTCACCTGGTCAGGCGTCAGAATCGCATTATTCGCCTTGATCTGGTTCACCAGCTGGCCGTAGGTGCCCGTCGATGTCTGCACCTGTTGCAGAATCGAGCCCCACGAGGCCATCAGGGATTGAGCGGCCCCAAGCCCGACCAGCTGCCCCATGCCCCTTGTACCGGTCGTATTCTGAATTTGCTGCTGCATGGCCTGCAACTGGCCTTTCAACGCGGCGATCTTCTCCGTGTCATTCTGCAATGCTTGTATCCATTGAAGATAAGCCTGTGCATCGAAAACAGGAATGCCCTGAGCGGCGGACATCCCCGGTGACAAACTCAAGGCCAGTACAGTTGCAATGATCGTTCGTTTCATGGCATTTCTCCTAATCATCAATGCGCCTGTTTTGCACTAGTTCCTTCTTCAGCTTTGACGCAATGAATGTGATATTGGCAAGCAGCATGGCTGTCATTGTGGCTGTGACAACAAGGGTAATCAGGTCACCAAGTTGTAACGCCTGTAGCCGTAGCAGGGCGTCTGTTTCATGGAATATGGCGGTGGCGCCGACATACATGCCCCATACCAGCAGGCCCAGGACCAGCACTTTTGCGATAATCTTTCGTTTCATGATGTTCTCCTATTAATCAAATGACCCGTCCCGGTATTTTGGCAATTCCACGCGCGGTCCTTTTTTTGTGGTCCGCGAAATATCTCCGCCGCCATCCCCTTTCGGGGCAGCCTTCGCTTCCAATTCGCTCATTCGCTTGTTGACGGCCAGCCTGTTCTTCGCCTCTTTGTTGACATCACGCGTTTGCTTCATGGTGGCCAAATTCCAAGCCTTGCCAGCACCACCCAGGAACATGCGATTCATTCCTCCGGTATCAAGCGCGACACCACCGGCCAAGCTGCTCGCCCAGGATGGAACCTGAAGCAACACATAAATCGCGATTCCGGCAGTCAAGAAGAGCCCTGCCAGATCAGAAATCTGTGCCCCTGCCCCAAGCTTTGCCAAATGCGCCGCAGATTGAGAGAACATGCTCATAATCAAAGAATTTGCTGCTACGGAAAGAATGATGAGCACGGCATACTGGGACAACGTGTTCAAGAATTGATTGAAGTGATTCTTTGTGGTGTCGAACAGGGCGAGTGAAATAAATATTGGCCCAAGCGCCAGGGTAATCGCCATCACTATCTTCGCCATCACAATGTAGCCTGCGATTAACAAGGTCGTGACCCCACCGACAGCCCAAACGAGAATTCCAACCAGAGAGTATCCAATGGCACTCAAACTGAAGCTGGAAACATTGAAGAACGATAGGCCGACGTCAATTACGTTTGCCATGATCCCATCGAGCACGCTGCCGATTCCGTCCAAGGTTGTAATATTCCCATCGCTGATGGCGGCGGCCAGAGCAACCGGGCTATTCTGAAAAAAATCGACCACAAGGGCATTGTAATTGCCGACGCCGAGGGCCACGCCGAGAATTACCGCAATTTTCAGGGTCATTCTCACGAATTCCTGGAACGGCTGTTCGACGTATCCTGCCATGTGGTTATATCCCTGGAACAGAATGTAGATGCTGGCCCCGCCCTCCACGGCAGGGGAAATAAGCTGAGCTACCGCCTGGGTTTTTTCTGTGGTGAAGTTCACCAGGTGGTTGTCAATATGTTGGAAAATTCCTGCATAGAGTGGAAGCATTCTATTCCTCCTTTTCAGTTGTCGTTTTGGGCAAAAGGCGAAGGGCCTGGAGGATCCGTCGAACACATCGAAGGATCTTCACGAGCGCCTGGTACGAGATTGATATTGCCCACTCAGAAAAAGAATTCAAAAGGTCAAAAATCTGCTTTGCTCGGCCCGCTTTCAGGATGGCCAGCAAGGATCCCAGGATGGTAAAGGACACAACAGCAGGGTGACGTGGGAAGAAATAGGCACAGGCAGAAAGAACAGCAATGATGATCAGGCCGCCGCCGATTTTTCTCAGGCGCTTTTCGGCGCGATCCTGCTCGTTCGACGTGTTGTTCATGCTTCCTCCTTTTTTACGAGGATCCCATCGTGGCAAACGATACATTTGGAAAAAAGCCCCAATTTCTTCAGGCTCCTTGCCCAGGTGTGCACTTGGTCGAACTGCTTTTCGTCCAGTTCCTTTCCTCGGGGAAGCGGCAAATCGATCCGATTCATGGGGCTGTTGTAAATCTTGGCCGTCGCTCGCGCGATGAATCCATGCAACTCAGTGTCAGTGAAATACATGATGACCTCCTTTTTCAGAATTTGAACGATTGAAACTCGGGTGACTGCATCAGGGTGGCGCGATCGCGCTCTTCCAGCTTGCCGAGGAGCTTGCCTGCAAAAGCGTTCCTCTCCCCGGGCGGCAGTTCCTTCAGAATCGAAAGAGCAGCTACGCCTACAAGAATCTTTCGATGTGTCTCCCAAGGTCTCCGACCCCATGCTTTTTGCTGCCTTTCGAAGGCGCGGCTTTCCTGGTCCTGCCGCCTGGCCTCTATTTGCTTCCGGATCTGGGCAGCCTCCTCGAGCAGTGCTTTGGCCCGCTCTTCCTTTTTCCTTGCCGTTTCCTCGCTACTGGCCATAATTTCCCCCTTTATTTGCGTTTACGGAAAGGCACAACGACCGCGCCCGGCTTGTCGCGCGAAACGATCGAAGCCCTGATATCGCGAATGCGAGATTTGATACGCCCAACCAGGTCGAGGCGAGCGAACCACCTGAGAACGGCCAGGGCGTTGCCCAGGACCATGAACAGGAAAAACCCACAGGCCAGCACCTCAAGAAGATTCTTCAGCTGGAATAGAAAATAGGCCGCCCAGGAGCAAGCCGCATAAATCACGACCAATCCAAGCCGGTTGCTAATTTTGAGCATCCATCCCTCCGCTTCTTCCTCTTCGCCTTTGCCTGAATACAGCGCGTGGACATACGCATTCATGGAAAGATGTTGGTAAGCCTCATTCAGGGCAAACCCGGCCAGGCCAGCCCCAAAACAGGAAAACAGGACCAGCTTTCCGTGCGGGATCGGCTGGGGAGACATGGCCAAATAAAATGACCAAATCAAGAAAGAAACCAAGCCACCGTAGGCAAAAATCCCAGAGATCGCCCCTATCGGTGGACCAAAGAACTCCACCAGAATGTAAAAAATCCATTTGGTATAACGAGTTGTGAAACCAAGGTACGAATTGAACATATCGCCTCCCAATAATTATGATTACTTGGTAATCAAAATTCCCTTCTTTGCCTTCCGGTGTTTCCTCACGGCTCGCCTGACTTGTTTCTCCTCAGAAGTTAAAATGTGCTGCCATGAAATACCTACTCACCCCCTTCTTTTTTCCGTAACAGATCGGTTTTGTTTGATCTGTACTTCGGGTGCGTGTCTGTGCTGCTTAGGGCATGCGCCGCGTAGGACGGGGAGCAGGGGCCAACCCGGAAGCCGCATGCGGAGCGCAGCTGAAGGCGAGCACCGAACGGGTGAGGATTGGAGCAAAGCGATCCCTTGCAGGGCGAAGCCTGGCCCCGGCCAGGCGCATGAAGAATGCAGTACGGTGAGACACGCACTTGATGTACAGAAAAACAGAGCACACTGGGGAAATCAGGAGCCATGCTGTTTCCTCTCCTCTGCCGCAAGGCGCAGGCAATAGCTTTGCATCGACTCTCCTGGTCGCGCTTCAAGCCTAAGCTCTTTTCCCCTTCGCATGATTCCGGCGTCTGACTTCATCCAACTGCGATTTGATGTCTGGTGTTTTTTTGATACAGAAAACCCTCTGGGTTTTCTTTTATTGCTGGCTGAACCATCGATGGCTGAACCATCGTTGGCAAACCCGTCGATGGTTGTCGTTGGGACAGGATTAAAAGTTTGCATCCAAAGGATTTTTCCATCATCTCCAATGGATCGTTTTTGCACAAAATATCCTGCCGCTTGAAGCTCATTTCTGATCCTGCGCCAACGATCACGGCCCAGTTGCAATCGATTTTGAAGCGCGATGACGGTTATGATCCAGCCAGGTGGCCTGATGGCCAGCCAAGCCGCGACCGCTCGTGCCTCGAGGGACAGCTGTTGATCTTCGATCAACTCCTCTGGCACCGCCCCCCAACGCCCTTTGTATTCAACCCGAAGAACCCCCCCGGTATTATTTTCAAATTTTTTGGTCATCGCGCTTTTCGCCCGAGAGTCCTTCAGCGTACTTTCTCAATCGCCCTCCAATACTGTCGCTATGCCGCTTGTCCTAAAGTAGACTCGACGGCCAACTTTCAACCGAGCAGCATTTATTTTCAACGACCATTGGCTTTCTGTTCTCAATGAAACCCTCAATCCTTCAGCGGAGCGATCAAGGATCGAAGCTAACTGGCCGAAACTCAGAAGCGGCCCATATTTTTCAAAAAGCTTGTCTTCCAAATTCATTTTCGACCTCACAAAGTTGCCTGAACGTTCCGAAAGATTACGCTTGATTTCTGGTTGACGAAGCATAATAATTTGTCGAATAAGTTGACTTGATAGTAATTGAGGAGGATATGGACATAATCTGGCCGGGTTGCAATGAAATTGTCGCCAACGCTACCCGTCAATTTTTGAGTAGAAGTGGGGCGTATTCGACTCGATCAAGCCGATTTTCTATCTACTCTCTTTTCCTTGAATTAATTGACCCGGCCTGGAATAGTTACTTGGTGTGCCTACCCAAAAGCAGGCTTGATGAATTGAATTTGGAAGAAAATATAGGTGAACTAGCTCACAAAAAAAGCTTCTTGTTCCTAGAAAACAAATTTCGCGAATGGCTGCGAGCATCGCATAAGCTGCAGAAAATCAGTTCAGATTTCTCAGCCACTCTTGACACCCTGATTGATCTATCCATGTATTGCCGGGTCAAGAAGCCACGAAGAGGCAGAAAAACAAGTGGGGATAGAGTGAATTCTCGTCGCGCAAACTTCCCAAACTGCCAATTTTGCGGGAAACAAACCGAGCTTTTTTCATTCCTTCAAAGCGGTGCATGGCCAGATGCCGACCCCGATCAAAGAGCGAGGCTCAGTGCTAGATATTGCAGTGAGCATCGCCCTAAAAACCTGGATGGCACATGGAATTCAGCTTACCTGCGTGCAAAGCGAAATGCTGAAAAATTCGCGGAAGAAGCCCGAGCACTGAAGAAATCAAGCGGTCCAATGCGGCATGAAGAACAGAAAAATAATTCCGATCGCTTTGCTCAAAAACTAACTGAGCAGCTAGCAGCCTATCCTGATGAAGATGAGAAATTCTTGAATGCAGCGAGGCAGCTCGTTGACAAAAAAATCAGCGATCGGAAAAAGCAAATTATCATGCTGCTTGCAACGGGAAAAAAACAGATAGATATTGCCGCCGAGCTGGGCATTTCCAAGCAGGCGGTCTCTAAAGCTTTGAACTCTATTCCACGCCAGTACCGGTTCGACCTGCCGCCAGATCATCTAGCCGAGTGACCAAATCCTCCGCTCGCAGATGAGTATAGCGCTTCAGCATCTGCATGGATTTATGGCCGCTGATCGAGGATACCTCCTGGTCAGATAGTCCTGATTCTACCAGCCGACTTACCGATTCATGACGTAGGTCATGGAAATGCAGATCATCTAGTTGCTCCGTCTTCTTCAGGTCGGCCCAGATCTTCGTGATGACATAGGGGCGGCGCTTTCCGTCCTTCCCAGGTTCGCCGAAGAAAATGAGATCGGTATCAATGGGTCTGATGGGATTGCTGAGGGCGGCCTGCATGACTTCCGTTGCCGGTTTCGAAAGCGGGACGCTTCGTGCGCTTCCGTTTTTTGTGTCCCTTAGTAGCACTGTGCGCTTTTTCAAATCGACCTGGCTTCGTTTCAGGCCTAGAATTTCTCCAGAGCGCATCCCCGTGTAAAGCGCGAGGCGGACGACCCAACCGAACATTGGGTTACTGTGGGCATCGGCAGCGGCCAGAAGCCGCTCTTCCTCCTCCGGAGTTAGCCGTCGATCTCGACCTTCGCCTGGCGAGGGCTTCCTGATATTCGAAACGGGATTATATGTTAGCCCTACCTGCCATTCCTTGATCGCCGTATTAAACAAATGGCTCAGCAGCGCAAGCTCTAAGCGCACCGTATTGTTGCTTTTGCCAGCCTTGAGCCGTTCATCCCGATACTGACCAACCAAAACCGGCGATACTGCGGCAAGGGAATATTTTCCGAAGAAGGCGTTAAGTTGGACGACTTTCTTTTTCTCACGATCCTCTGTACTAGCTTTCTTCGTCGGGCTCACCTCTTTCAGATAACGATCGAGCGCATCGGAGACGGTCAATCGCTCTGATTGTGCGCGTTCGATGTAGACCCCTCGAACCATTTCATCCTCGGTTCTCCTGGCCCAATCTTCAGCATCCCTTTTCACTCGAAAAGTTTTCGCCGTGGTAGGCCAGCCTTGCTTCCTGATGAGAGCCTTCCAAGTGCCTGCGGGAGTCTTGGTAATGGTAGCCATTGTCACCTCGAAAAGTTACCGAATGTACTGAAACTGTACCTTTTCTTGGATGCAAAGACAAATGGCCTGTGATTTATACTCACAAGCCATTGTTTTATATGGTGGGTCGTGACAGGATCGAACTGTCGACAAACGGATTAAGAGTCCGCTGCTCTACCGGCTGAGCTAACGACCCGATGGGTTGATTGTGGTAGGTCGTGCCAGATTCGAACTGGCGACCAACGGATTAAAAGTCCGCTGCTCTACCGACTGAGCTAACGACCCACGCGAAACGTGGAATTATACCGTGAGTGGGACTTATGTCAATCCTGGAAGTAGCGCGTGGGGTCAAGAATTCCGGCCTGAATGAACCCTTCGCGCCTCAATCTGCACGAATCGCATTTCCCGCATGCGCGCCCCATGTCGTCGGCCTGGTAGCATGAAACGGTGAGCGAATAGTCCACTCCCAGGCTCGTCCCGAGCCGGATGATCTCCGCTTTGGAGAGCCTGATGAGCGGCGCATGGACGGACAATTTCCTGCCTTCCACGCCTGCCTTGGTCGCAAGATTCGCCATTGCCTCGTATGCCTTCACGTATTCCGGCCTGCAGTCCGGATAGCCGGAATAGTCCACCGCGTTCACCCCGACGAAGATGTCCTGCGCACCCAGCACTTCGGCCCAGGCGAGCGCAAGCGAGAGCATGATGGTATTCCTGGCCGGAACGTAGGTGACTGGAATGCCTTCCGTTGCATCGACGGGCACGACGATGGACGAATCGGTGAGGGCAGATCCCCCGAACACGGTGAGGTCGAGCTTCACCGTCTTGTGTTCTGCTGCGCCGAGCGATTTGGCGACTTTTTCGGCAGCATGCAGCTCTGCCCTGTGGCGCTGGCCGTAGTCGAGGCTCAGGCAATGGCAGGCGAACCCTTCCTTCCTGGCCAAGGCCAGGGTTGTCGCCGAGTCAAGCCCTCCGGAAAGGAGGACGACTGCGCGATCAGCGTCCAGTTTCATTTCCCCATAACAGCTTGTGGAGCTGGATCTGCATCCTCACCTCCAGTCCGTCTTCGAGTATCCACTGCGCGAGCTCCCTGGGATCCAGCTTTCCCTGGACCGGGGAAAAAAGCACAGGGCAGATCGCGGCAAGCCTTTTTTCTTCCAATATGGCTTTCGCCCAATCGTAGTCGGCATGATCCATGAGCACGAACTTGATCTCGTCCCGCTGGTTCAGCCAGTCGACATTGGACCAGAGGTTCTTCTCTTCCTCCTGTGATCCCGGCGTCTTGATGTCGACTATCCTCGATACCCTGGAATCGATCCTTGAGATGTCGAGCGCGCCGCCCGTTTCGACCGACACCGAACAGCCCGCATCGCAAAGCGATTCCAGCAGCAGATTGCAGTGCTTCTGGGCGAGCGGCTCGCCCCCCGTGACCGTGACATACCTTGTATTATAGGACTTCACCTGCTCGACGATCTTTGCAATCGTCAGCGCTTTCCCTTCGTGGAAGGCGTATTCGGTGTCGCAGTAGCTGCATCGGAGCGGACATCCGGTGAGCCTCACGAAGACGGTCGGAAGCCCTGTCCTGCTCGTTTCCCCCTGCAGGGAAAAGAAGATTTCGTTGATCTTGAGGGTGTGCACTACTTCAGGCTTTCAAGGCGTTGCTTCGCCTTGGCTGCTGCGTCGGACTTGGGGTATTTGGAAACGACTTCCCTGAGCGTTTTTCTCGCCTCTTTCTTCTTTCCGAGTTCCTGCTGGCTGCTCGCGATGTTGATGAGGGCGTCCGGCGCCTTCTGGCTGTCCGGATACTTCGAAAGCAGTGTCCGCTGCGCTTCGATCGCGCGCTTGAAGTCGCGCGTCGCGTAATACGCATTGCCTATCCAGTACTGGGCGGAGGGCGCATATTCGCTTTGCGGATGGGCTTTCAGGAAATCCTGGAACGAGGCGATCGCGCCTGAATAGTTGCCTATCTTGAACTGGTTGAAGGCGGCCTCGTAATCGGACTGATCCGTCTGTTTTGCAGGAGCGGGGGCCGCGGCAGGAGAGGATGCTGCGGCGGAAGCGGATGCCGCAAGGGAAGATGAAGCGGGTGCCGGGGAGGATGCAGCGGCCGGCATTGACGCAGGTCCGCCCTCGAGACGTCTCAGCCTGCTGTCCAGATCGATGTAGAAATCCTTCTGGTGCTTTTGCGCAGTATCGATGCCGTAGCCGAGTTCTTCAAGCTTGCCTCGCAGGGTCGCGATATCCGCGTTCTGGGACTGGATGCGCCCTTCCATGTCGATCAGGCTGCCCTGCAGCTTCTGAACCATGGCCTCGAGCTTCTGTATTTCCTGCTGGTTCGCGTCGATCTTCTGGCGAGCTTCGTCGTCAGAAAAGAGCCCGGCATGAGCCTGGGTCGCGATCAGGAAAAGGAATAGGGGGAACCGCCCGATCAGGCGGTTCCAGTTCGCTGCCAAACGCAATTACTCGCTCTGGTAGACGATGTCGGTGCGGCGGTTCTGTGCCCAGGCTTCCTCGTTGTGGCCGAGCGCGCGGGGCTTCTCGGAGCCGTAGCTCACGGTGGACAGGCGGGATCCGGCGACGCCTGCAGCTTCCATCAGCTGCTTGACGCTGTCGGCGCGGCGCTGTCCGAGCGCCAGGTTGTATTCGCGGCTGCCGCGCTCGTCGCAGTTGCCCTGCAGCTGGACCTTTGCGCTGGCATGCGAATCAATGTATTCGGCATGCGCCTTGATCATCGGCTTGTACTCGTCCTTGACGATGGACTTGTCGAAGTCGTAATAGACGCTGCGATGCGACAGGATGTTGTGCGGATCGTTGAGGGGGTTGATCGCAGCAGCCTTGGTCGCTGCGCCGTTCGACGAAGCAGCGGAGGCGGCTTTGGCTTCCGGTTTGGTGGGCTGACTTCCGCAGGCTGCAAGCAGGCTCATCAGAAGCGCACTCAGCATAAGCTGTCTCATTTCTTACTCTCTCCTAAAGGTTATTGATCAAAGTTCAGTGCACCAACGGCCCCCAGGCAGGCTCACGTATGTCCCCGGACTGCATGGTCAAGCGTTGTTTGATTCTGCCATCAATCGATACGATGGCTAATATACCACGTCCGCCGTAAATGGATGCATACAATATAAGCTGTCCATTGGGCGCGAATGTGGGCGATTGATCGAGATCTCCGTCTGTGAGTATCTGCGACTGCCCCGTGGTGAAATCCTGGATTGCGACGTTGAAATGGCCGCCGTTGCGTTCGAGGTAAATGAAGCTTTTTCCGTCCGGGCTGTAGTGCGGAGAAACGTTGTAATTGCCCTCGAAAGTCAGCCGTTCAATCTTCCCGCCGGCGACGGGCATCCTGTAGACCTGGGGAGAGCCCCCCCTGTCGGACGTGAAAATGATCTGCTGCCCGTCCGGAGAAAAGCTCGCCTCCGTGCTGATGCCAGGGGACGCCTCGATTTCCCGCCTGTTGCGGCCGTCTTCGTCGACGATGTCGATCCTAGAATGGCCGTCGTGACTCCAAGTGAAAGCGATTTCCTTTCCATCGGGAGACCAGGCAGGGGCGCTGTTGCTTCCCCTGAAATTCGCCACGACGTGCCGCCTTCCCGTGAGGATATCCTGGACATAGACGGCGGCCTTGCCCAGCTCGAAGGAAACGTAGGCGATCTTCTTTCCGTCCGGAGACCAGGCAGGGGAAATGATGGGCGCATTGACGGAAACGATGGGCTGGGCGCCATAGCCGTCGGCATCGGCCACCTGCAGCTCGAAATGCCCGCTTCTTTTCAGGATATAGGCGATCTTGGTGCTGAAGACGCCGGCGTTCCCGGTCAGCTGCTGGTAAATCACGTCGGCGATTCTGTGGGCGGTCTGCCTGAACTGGCTGGAGCTTACCGTATAGCTGAATCCCGCGAGCTGGGTCTGCTTGTTGGCATCGAGCAGCCTGAATCTGACTTCGTACTGCCCGCCTGCCGCCGGATAGATTCCGCCGATCACAACCGCATCGGCGCCCTTGTCCTTCCAGTCCGGATAATTCACCTGGGAGATGTCATGGGGCTGAGCGCTGCCAGGATCGATCATCTTGAACATGCCGCACCGTGCGAGGTCGGCCGCGATGACGGCGGACACCCCGCCTGAATCCGATTCGAAGGGCACGACAGATATGGGGATCTGGTTTTCCCCCCCTCCCACGATCTCGATCGAGAGGGCGGCAAAAGCCGGCCTGCACAGGACCAGCAGAAGGAAAACGATGCAACTCGCTAATTTTTTCATGTACGTACCATTCGCCCTATCTCCGGGCTTCCGCATTTTAAACCAGATAGCTTACACAATTCTTTCATTCGTTGGGCTTGAAATGCAAATCCAGGGTTCTGAATTCGTCGAACAGCGATGTATCGGGGGGGAGCGGCAACGGGGAGGCCCTCAGTATGGCACGCTCGACTGCCGCATCGTAGGCGGGATAGCCGCTCGATTTGACGAGCGTGGCCCTCAGCACCTCGCCGTCCGGCAGGAGCACGACGTCAAATTCCGCTTCTGGATTGCCGCTCAAATTGAGCGGGACCACGACATAGCGCTTGATCTTGTTATGGATCATCGCCTTGTATTTGTCGATCAGGCTGGATTTAGCTGAAGCGGCTCTCGCCTGCATCATCCTGTTGAGGGCGTCGACTCTCTCCTGCTGGGCCTGCTGCATCTGTTTTTCCATCCTCTGCTTCTCGAGCTTCTTCTCGAGCGCCTGGCGGAGCTGCTTCTCCTTTTCGAGCTTCTCCTTCCTGAGCTTTTCCTCTTTGAGCCTGGCTTCCTTCTCTTCTTCCTGGCGCTTTTTTTCCTTCGCCTTCTTCAAGGCGATGTCAGGCTTTTCCACCTGGGGCTTGGGTACAGGTTTCGGAGCAGGCTTGGGCTCGGGCCTGGGCTCTGGCTTGGGCGCAGGCTCAGGCTTGGGTTCAGGTCTCGGGGGGGGAGGCGCAGAAGGCAGCTCGCTCCAGATCTGCGCCTGGAGCACGGCCGGTTCTGATGCCTGCCATCTGAACCCGAAAACGAGGACAGCGAGGAGAAACAAGTGAACCATGACGGCGAGGATCGCCGCAGGGATTTTCCGGTCGGTCATTTCGTATCGGGTTTGGCGAGCAGGCCCACCTTCTTCACCTGCTGTCCCTCCAGGATGTCCATGATCTTGATCACTTCGCCATAGCGCACTGACTTGTCCGCCGATATGACTACAGGCTGATCGGGATTCTGCTGCTGCTTCATCTTGATTTCGGCGACAAGCTCGTCCTTCGTCAATTCTTCCGCCCCGGACGATTTCGACCTGTCGCGCAAGGCCAGGGTCGAGTCCTTCTTGATGATCACTTCCAAGGGGGATACCGGCGTCTTGAGCGACTGCCCGACCTTAGGCAGGTCGATTTCTCCCGGGTTGATCATGGGCGCGGTCACCATGAAGATCACGAGCAGCACGAGCATCACGTCGATGTAGGGAACGACGTTGATCTGGTTCATCTGGCGGCGCGGCCGCCTCGATGCGATGCTCACGGCCTGCCCACCTGGCGCTGGAGCACGTTGGAAAGCTCTTCCATGAAGCTGTCGAAGCGGCTCGCCAGCCTGTCGACTTCGTGGGAATAGCGGTTATAGGCGACCACTGCGGGAATCGCAGCGAAAAGGCCGATCGCGGTCGCGATCAATGCTTCAGCGATGCCGGGCGCGACATGGGCCAAGGTCGCCTGAGCGACATTGGCCAGCCCCCTGAATGCGTTCATGATCCCCCATACCGTGCCGAAAAGGCCGACATAAGGGCTCACCGAGCCGACCGTGGCGAGAAAAGGGAGATTGGCTTCCAAGGAATCCATTTCCCGCTGGTAGGTCGCGCGCATGGCGCGCCTTGTGCCTTCCATCACTGCGCCGTTGTCCATGCCGGGCTGCTTCTTCAGCTTCATGAATTCCCTGAATCCGGCTTCGAATATGCGCTCCATGCTGCCCGACTGATGTCTTGAAGACGTCGCGCTCTGATAGATGGCGTTGAGGTCGGAACTGTTCCAGAAATCGCGCTCGAAGCTGTCGCTCTGCTGCGCCGCCTGCCTGATCGAGAACATCTTCATGAAGATGTGCCACCAGGACATCAGGGACACAAGCAGCAACAGGGCCAGGATGATCTGCACCACGACGCTGGCGTTCGCGATCATCCCTACAAAAGACAAATCCTTCGTGATTTCCATGAATTCAATTTTCCAGTTTTGACCTGATCGCGCGGGGAACGCTGACAGGCTTGAACGAATCGGTGTCGGCGCAGACAAGTCCGACTCGGGCGCCGACCAGCACTTCCTCCCCCCTTTTCACTTCCTGCCTGAACACCATCAGGCTTCTTCCCATCTTCTCGATCTCGACGCCCACTTCGAGCAAATCGTCGAGCACGGCCGGCCTGAAATAGGTGATCTCGATGGAGCGCACCACGAAAACCACCTTATGCTCCTTCATCAGGCCGGAATTGGAGAACCCCAGGCATCTCAGCCATTCCGATCTCGCGCGCTCCATGAAATCGATGTAGCTCGAGTGGAATACCACCCCGCCGGCATCCGTATCCTGGTAATAGACCCTGACCGGAAAAGCGTAGTTCAAAAGAGCGTTCCTTCGGATGCAGTCAGCCCGAAATGGCTGTAGGCGGAAAGCGTCGCGATTCTACCACGCGACGTTCTTTGAATGTAGCCCTGCTGGATGAGATAGGGCTCGATCACGTCTTCGATCGTGTCGCGCTCCTCTCCGATCGCCGCGGCCAGATTGTCCACGCCGACAGGCCCTCCCGAAAACTTCTCGATGATGGCCAGCAGCAGCTTCCTGTCCATGACGTCAAAACCGGCCTCATCGACATCGAGCATGGAAAGCGCTGCATCGGCGACTTCCATCGTCACCACGCCGCCCGCCTTCACTTCGGCGTAATCCCTTACCCGTCTCAGCAGCCTGTTCGCGATTCTCGGCGTCCCCCTGGAACGCCTCGCGACTTCGATCGCGCCTTCTTCCGAAATGCCAACTTTCAGCAGGCTTGCCGAGCGGACCACGATCTTGGCAAGTTCTTCGACCGTGTAGAATTCGAGCCTGGCCACGATGCCGAACCGGTCGCGCAAGGGGTTCGTGAGCATGCCTGCCCTGGTCGTCGCCCCAACCAGCGTGAAGGGTGGAAGATCCAGCTTCACCGTTCTCGCCGCAGGCCCTTCTCCGATCATGATGTCGAGCTGGTAGTCTTCCAGGGCGGGATAGAGGATTTCCTCGACGACGGGGCTCAGCCTGTGGATCTCGTCGATGAAGAGCACGTCGTGGGGCTCCAGGTTGGTGAGCAGCGCAGCGAGATCCCCTGCGCGCTCGAGCACGGGCCCGGAGGTCTGCCTGAGGTTGACCCCCATCTCGCGGCTGATGATGTGGGCCAAGGTTGTCTTGCCGAGTCCGGGCGGGCCGAAGAGCAGCACATGATCGAGCGTCTCCTGCCGCATTCTCGCCGCCTCGATGAAGATTTGCAGCTGCCCCCTGATCCTTTCCTGCCCGACGTATTCGTCGAGCATCCTCGGACGGAGCGCGCGCTCGATCGCCTCCTCCTGGGAAGCCGCGGATCCCGAGATCAGCCTGTCCGATTCGATCAAGATTGCCCCCTGGATAACAGCTTGAGCCCCATCCTGATGCCTTCCTCGGTCGATGCCGCAGGATCGATCTGCCGCAACGCATTTGCAGCTTCCTTTTCGCTGTAGCCTAGCGCAACGAGCGCGTCCAGCACGTCGCCTCTTGCGTTCGATGAAGGCATCGCAGGCCCCTCGATCTTGTCCCGCAATTCGAGCACAAGCCGCTCCGCCGTTTTCTTGCCCACCCCGGGTATCTTCACCAGCCTGCCCGGCTCTCCCGACTGGACGGCGCCGGCGAGCTCGGCAATCGACAATCCTGAAAGAACGGCCAGTGCGAGCTTGGGTCCCACGCCGGAAATCTTCAAAAGCTGCCTGAACACGCGCCGCTCGTCGAGGGAGGAAAATCCGTAAAGGACATGGGCGTCTTCCCTGACGGAAAGATGCGTGTGCAGGGAAACTGTCTCTCCCAATGCGGGCAGGATGTAGAACGTGCTCATGGGCACATCGATCTCGTAGCCTATCCCGCTCACATCGATGAGGATCTGCGGCGGGTGCTTCTCGATCAGCTTGCCCGAAATCCTGCCGATCACGATCTTCTTCCCATCTTGAAGGCATTGCCCGCATGGGCATGGCAGATCGCGCAGGCCAGCGCGTCAGCCGCATCCGCCTGGGGCGTGCCGGATAGATTCAAAAGCCTTTTCACCATTTCCTGGACCTGCTCCTTGGCCGCGTGCCCCTGCCCGACAACGGCCTGCTTCACCTGCAAGGCGGTGTATTCGGAAACCGGCAGGTTTTTCGACACCGCAGCGCATATCGCCGCCCCCCTCGCCTGCCCGAGCAGCAATGTGGACTGGGGATTGACGTTGACGAACACTTTCTCGACCGAAACTTCGAGAGGCTCGTGCAATTCGATCACTTCCCTGAGCCCGTCGAGAATGGATTTCAATCTCGCGGGCAGTTCGCCGTCAGGCGTCCTGATGCAGCCGCTCGCCACGTATTCGAGCTTTTGCCCCTGTTTTTCGAGAATGCCAAAACCCGTCACCCTGAGCCCAGGATCGATCCCCAGTATCCTCACGGCTTCCTTCATGACACTCGACGGGTTTCAGAGCAGGCTAACCGGCAGGTTATGCCGAAACTAAAGCCCGTCACCCTGAGCCCAGGATCGATCCCCAGTATCCGCACTCAGTCCTCGATCACCGCCGTGGTATAGACGGCCTGGACGTCGTCGATGTTCTCCAGGGCATCCAGGAGCTTCTGCATTTTCAGCGCATCATCGCCGGAAAAGAGCGTCTCGTTCTCGGGGCGCATCGTCACTTCGGCAAATTCGGGTTTCATGCCCGCGCCTTCCAGAACCTTCCTGACCTGCTCGAAATCCTGGGGGGACGTGAGCACTTCGAAACTGCCGTCCTCCTGGCTCAACACGTCTTCGGCCCCGGCTTCCAGCGCGACGTCGAAGAGCTTTTCCTCGTTCGTTTCAGGGGAGAAAATCATCTGGCCGCAATGCTTGAAGAGGAAGGAAACCGATCCGTCCGTCCCGAGATTCCCGCCGTATTTCGTGAAGGCATGGCGCACGTCGGCGACCGTCCTGACCCTGTTGTCCGTCAGACAGTCGACCATCACTGCGGCGCCGTTGATGCCGTACCCCTCGTAGCGGATTTCCTCGTAGTTGACGCCCTCCATGTCGCCCGTGCCGCGCTTGATGGCGCGCTCGACGTTGTCCTTGGGCATGTTGTTGTCGTATGCCTTGTCGACCGCGAGACGCAGCCTGGGATTGGAAGTGATGTCCCCGCCCCCGAGCTTCGCAGCAACGGTGATTTCCTTGATGAGCCGGGTGAATATCTTGCCGCGCTTGGCGTCAGTCGCCGCCTTCTTGTGCTTGATGTTCGCCCACTTGGAATGTCCAGCCATGATGCCTTCCCGTCAAATAGTCCGATTCTACCATTTCCGCAGGCTTGACTTCCAGGAAAGGGCCCCCCCGGCGCGCAGCGGAATGAGCGACCCGTTTCCGAAAGGATAGGATTCGGGAATGGTCCATTCTTCCCTGTAAAGATCGAGTTTTTCCGTGTTCCTGGGCAGGCCGTAAAAATCGGCGCCGTGAAAGCTCGCGAAAGCTTCGAGCTTGTCCAAGGCCTCCGCCTCGTCGAAGGCTTCGGCATATAATTCGATGGCCGCATGCGCCGTGTAGATGCCCGCGCAGCCGCAGGAGGATTCCTTGTCGGATTGCGCGTGTGGCGCGCTGTCGGTGCCTAAAAAATATTTCGGGTTTCCGGAAGTTGCCGCTTCCACGAGCGCAACCCGGTGAACTTCGCGCTTCAATACCGGAAGGCAGTAATGGTGCGGGCGGATGCCGCCGGAGAACATGGCGTTCCTGTTCATGAGCAGATGGTGCGCCGTGATGGTCGCGCCGATATCGTTCTCCCTCACGAATTCGACAGCGTCCTTCGTGGTGATGTGCTCGAAGACGATCCTGAGTTTGGGATGGCGATGGATGAGGGGGGCGAGCACCCGGTCGATGAACGCTTTTTCCCTGTCGAAAACGTCGACGGCGGGATCCGTGACTTCCCCGTGAACGAGGAGAGGCATGCCGCATTCGGCCATCTCGGCAAGCGCGGCCTCGCATTTTGCGATGTCGGTCACTCCCGAATCGGAATTGGTGGTCGCCCCTGCCGGATAGTATTTCACCGCCTTCACGATGCCGCTCGATTTGGCAAAAAGAATCTCCTCGGCGGCGGTATTGTCGGTCAGATAAAGGGTCATGAGCGGCTCGAATCCCGATCCTTCTGGCACCGCGTCCAGTATCCTTCTCCTGTAGGCGAGCGCTTCCTCGACCTTGGTGATGGGCGGCTTCAGATTCGGCATGACGATGGCGCGGCCGAAACGGCTCGCCGTATGATGCAGCACGTCCCGCATCGCGGCCCCGTCTCTCAGATGAAGATGCCAGTCGTCCGGCCTGGTGATGGTCAGCATTTCGCCCCTCATTGACAAACCGACATTCTACACCGAATCAGGCTGTCCTTGACTTTCTCACGGCTGTGGCGTAAAAAACGGTTGTGCTCGGCTTCAAGGTTTTATGCGGTCTTTGTCGTATGCGGTCTTGAAACCTGGTATGCGGGTTTCTCCCGATTTTTGATTACGACAAGGATGAGTGATTATGGCAACAGGTACAGTTAAGTGGTTCAACGATGCAAAGGGCTTCGGTTTCGTGACGCCCGACGACGGCAGCGAGGATTTGTTCGCGCATTTTTCCGCGATCAACATGGACGGATTCAAGACGCTCAAGGAAGGACAGAAGGTGAGCTTCGAAGTCGTTCAGGGTCCCAAGGGGAAGCAAGCTTCCAACATCAGGGCCGCCTGATTCCCGAAGACCGTCAAGAGCCCGTCATCCTTCACCGCTGAGGTGAGGGGTGGCGGGTTTTTTTAATTGGGAGAACAACATCCAGAACAAGAACGCCGCCCAATGGATTTTCGGGACTTCCGTCCTGCTGCTTGCGCTCTGGCTGATCCACGGCTATCTTGCAGCGCTGGCCTGGGCGGGCGTCATTGCTCTTGCAAGCTGGCCGCTCTACCGCAGGTTCGAGCAGTGCCTGCCGACCCGGTTGAAATGCCTGGCCCCCCTTTTTTTCACGCTGCTCGTCGCGCTTCTGTTTCTGGCGCCGCTCGCCTACATTTTCTACGTCATCGGGCGTGAAGCCGGCCTGTTCGCGATGATGCTGCTCGAAGCGCAATCGCATGGGCTTCCCACCCCTTCATGGCTTTCCAGGATCCCCGTGCTCGGCGATACCCTGCTCGCCTGGTGGAACACTGTCCTTGCCACGCCGGGCGGTTTTTCCTCCTGGTTCCATCGGCTTGGCCACGAGCCGATCATGGACTGGATCAGGCTGCTCGGCTCTGAAATGATGCACCGCACCCTGACCTTCCTGCTCGCGCTTTTTTCCCTCTACTTCCTATACCGCGACGGAGAGGCGCTCGCCATGCGCATGCTCGCCCTGATCCAGAGGCAGCTTGGCAGCACGCACCACGCGAAGCGCGCCGTGGATACCGTGCGCGCCACGGTCAACGGCCTCATTCTGGTCGGCATCATTGAAGGCATCCTGCTCGGCATCGCCTATGCGCTTGCCGGCATCGATTCTCCTGCGCTGTGGGGTGCGTTGACCGGACTGCTCGCGGTCATCCCCTTCGGCATGCCCGCCCTCTACGGCGCAGCATCCCTGATTCTTTTCGCCCAGGGAAACGAGACAGCGGCGCTTGCCATCCTGATCTGGGGAACGCTTGTCATGCTCGCTTCAGACCATGTCGTGCGGCCCATTCTGATGAGGGATTCAGCGCAGCTTCCGCTCCTCTGGATCATTCTCGGCATACTGGGGGGCGTCGAAACGTTCGGCCTGCTCGGCATATTCCTCGGCCCGGCCATCATGGCCACCCTGATCTCGCTCTGGCGCGAATGGACTCATGTTCGAGATCATCCTGTTTGAGCCTGAAATCCCGCCCAACACCGGCAACATCATCAGGCTTTGCGCCAATACGGGGACGCGCCTGAATCTTGTCGAGCCGCTCGGCTTCAAGCTCGACGACAAGCAATTGATCAGGGCAGGGCTCGATTACCACGAATTCGCCCAGCTCCGCGTCCACCCGAACTGGGAAGCCTGCCTGCGTCATTTCGAAGGCAGAAGAATTTTCCCCCTCTCCACGAAGGGCCGCATTCGGCACGACAGGATCATTTACCGCGAAGGCGACGCCTTTCTGCTCGGCCCGGAATCCAGGGGGCTTCCCGTGAACGTCCTGAATTCGTTTCCCGAAGAAAATCTCATCAGGATCCCCATGCTGCCCGAAAGCCGCAGCCTCAATCTTTCCAATTCGGCATCGGTCGTGATCTATGAAGCCTGGCGCCAGGGGGGCTTCCAAGGAGGGATATGAATATCGCCCTACAGGGTTATTTCCCGTACCCTCCTTAAGGTCTAGAGTGCAAAGGGTTTATTTTGGAGGGGATAAAATGCGCTCGTTAATCAAATCGTTTGCTGGAATTTTCCTTGCTTTTGCTCTTTCCGGCGCCCATGCCGAAGATCTGCTCAAGCCCTTCGTACTCGGATCCAAAGGACCGGGTGATCTGGCCCAGAAAGTAGCCTCCACCGAGAAGGCGTTGGCAGCCCAGGGGTTCGTCCTGGCCGGCAGCTATACCCCCTTCCCTGACACCACGATCTTGGTGGTGACGAGCGACGCGCTCAAGCAGAATGCGGCCCAGTCCGACATGGGCGGATTCGGCGCGATGGAACGCGTATCCGTCGACAAGGTTGGCAATGAAATTCAGGTGTCCTACATCAACCCCGTCTACATGGCCAATGCCTACAGGATGAAGGGGGACCTCAAGGACGTGGCCGCCAAGATGCAGGCTGCGCTCGGCAATATGCAGGAATTCGGCGCCAAGGGCTTATCCGCATCCGACCTGCGCGACTACCATTACATGTTCGGCATGGAATATTTCACCGATCCGAGCACGCTCGCCCAGTACGACAGCTATGCCGCAGCGGTGAAGGGCGTGGAGGCCGGGCTTGCCGCAGGCAAGGGAGGTGTCACCAAGGTTTACCGAATCGACATACCCGGCAAGCAGGAGACGGTGTTCGGCGTGGCGATGAAGGGGACGGGCGACAACAAGTACATGGACGATCATTACATCATGAACGAGATCGACTTCAAGAACCTCAAGTCGTCTGCACACCTGCCTTACGAAATCCTCGTGTCGGGAAACAAGGTGTATGCGCTGTATGCGCGCTTCCGGATAGCGATCGATTTCCCTGACCTTTCCATGATGGGTTCGCACAGCTTCGTGAACATCATGAGTTCCCCCGAAGCGATCAGGAAGGCGCTGACCCTGGCGGCAGGCGGAAAAATCTGATCAGCCGTTCTCGGCTTTCGTATCGCGCTTCATGAGCTCCTCGACGGCGTCTCTTGACGGGACGCCATCGTAGAGCACCGAGCAGACAGCCTGGACGATGGGCATCTCGACGTCCAGCCCTTTTGCCAGATCGGCAACTTCCCTGGCTGTATAGACGCCTTCCGCGGTCGAACCCAGTTCGGCGAGAATGGCTTCCAGGGGTTTTCCGCTCGCAAGCTCCATGCCCACGCGCCTGTTCCTGGAAAGATCCCCTGTGCAGGTAAGCGTGAGATCCCCGACGCCCGACAGCCCCAGGAAAGTTTCCATTTTACCGCCCAGCTTGAGCCCGAGGCGCGTGATCTCGGCAAGCCCACGGGTGATGAGCGCAGCCCTGGCATTCAGACCCAGTTCAAGCCCGTCAGAAATGCCCGCCGCGATCGCCATCACGTTCTTGACCGCGCCGCCCACTTCCACGCCGACCAGATCGGTCGATGAATAGATGCGGATGCGCTGGTTGTGCAGGGCTGCTGCCGTTCTCGATGCAAAATCGGCATCTTTGGATGCCAGGGTGAGGGCAACGGGCAGTCCTCTTGCGACCTCCATTGCGAAACTCGGGCCGGAAAGCGTGCCGATCGGGGCGATTTCGTCGTACTCTTCAAGGGCAACCTGATGGGGAAGTTTGGCGGTTCCGGCCTCGAAGCCTTTCGAAACCCAGATGACGGGAACCTTGCTGTTGGACGCGGCGATCATCCTGAAAGTCTGCCTCAGCCCTGACATGGGCACGGCGATGATCGCAAGATCCGCCCCATTGAGCGTCTCGGTGGGGTCGTTCGTGAATTGTATGCTTTCAGGCAGGCGAATGTCATCGAGATGGCGCCTGTTGATCCGGGTTGATGCCATCTCGCGATATTGGACCGGATCCCTCACCCAGAGGACCACCGCATGCTGCCTGGACAAGCCGATGGCGAGCGCCGTCCCCCAGGCGCCCGCCCCGAAAATGGCAATCTTCATCCGCCCCAGACCTGGCTTGCCTTCACGAATCCGCTTTGCCCGTCCTGGTGTTTGACAGCCAGCCATTCAGCCACGGGCGGGGAAGCTGGCGACTGCGCCACAGGCTGAGACTGCGCTACCGGCTGAGACTGAGACACAGGCTGTGGTGGCGGTGGGGGGGGAACTTCGAGCAATACGCCCTGCTTCGCCTGGAAAACGAGCGGAGCGTCGTCGGACGCCGATTGCCTCACATCCGCGACAGGGGCTGAAACCATCACGTAATGGCTTGCGCCCAGGCTGGATTTTTCCACCCAGAACAGCTTGCCCTTCTGGTCTTTGACCTTGACCCAGTGCTCAAGCGTCACGACCGCCTGCAGCGGAAAATGCGGACTCAGGACGAAGAGCTTGTTCGCTTTCATGGAAGGCGCGTCGAAAAGCACAGCTGGCTGATCCCCGACCGAAACGAAGTCCGCGGCGTGCGCCATGCCGCAGGACCCGATGAGCAGCAGGAGAACGAGCCGCTTCATTATCAATGCGCTTTTTGCTCTTGCTCGGCGAGCGCCTGCTGGCGCTGCTGGTAAAGCGCCTCGAAGCTCATCGGGCTCAGGATCACAGGCAGGAAACCTGCGCGCGTGATCACGTCGGATACGGCTTCGCGCGCATAGGGGAAGAGAATATTGGGGCAGGTGATGCCGAGAATCGGTTCGATGTCGCCTTGGGGCACATTCTCGATGCGGAAAATGCCTGCATGGGCACACTCGACCAAAAAGAGCGTCTTCTCGGCAAATTTCGCGGTCACCGTGACGGTGAGAACAGCCTCAAAAATGCCCTCATCGATGGGTTTGCCTTCCGTGTGGAGCTGGACGTCGATCTGGGGCGTTTCGCGCTCGAGGAAAATCTGGGGTGCATGGGGGATTTCGAGGGAAAGATCCTTGACGTAAATCTTTTCGATCGCAAAAACGGGGGTGTTTTCTTCGCTCATCAATTTTCCTAATTTAACAGTTCATTCAGTTTTCCGGCGCGGTCAAGCGCCGCGAGATCGTCGTAGCCGCCCACATGATAATCCATGATGTAAATCTGGGGAACTGTTCGCCTGCCGGTTTTTTCCATCATTTCGGCTCGTTTGGCTGAATCAAGGTCGATCCTGATCTTTTCGATCTCGGTCACTCCTTTTGATTTCAGGAGGCGTTCGGCCATGACGCAGTAGGGACAGACAGCCGTGCAGTACATTTTCACCTTGGCCATCATTTCTCCACCGGTAGTTTCGCGCCCTCCCAGGAGAGTATCCCTCCCTTGAGGTTGTGGACCTTGGCGAAACCTCTTTTCGACAATAACACACAAACGCTGGACGATCTAGCGCCGCTCCTGCAGTAAACAAGGATGGGCTTGTCTTTCAGGGCTTCGATTTCGTCGATGCGCGCGCTCACTTTCCCCGAAGGGATATGCTTCGCATTGGGAAGATGCCCGCCCGCATATTCGTGATGCTCTCTGACGTCGAGGATCGCCGCATCCTGGTGGTTGATCAGGTTGATCGCCTCGACCGTGTCGATTTCCGGGAAATTGACGAAAAGCTTCCTCGCGTAGGGCCAAAGCAGCATGATCCCGCTTCCCAGGGCCGCGATGAAAAGAGGCAAATTACTCGTGATGAAATGCAATGTTTCGCTCCTTCAGTTTATATTGACTTCCTCGACAAGCGGAGTGAGCGCTTCCTCAGCTCATCAGCTCGACCGGAATCGGGCCGATGCCTGCGCTCAACAGGCGTCCTTGACGCCGAATTTCCTCAGGATGTTCTCCAGGGGGCAGAATCGCGTGAAGCCGCTCTGGAACAGGTTGAGTCCGACGAATGCGGTGAGCCAAAGCCATTTCGAGTTCATGAAGAGGGGGCTGCCCTCCACGCCCAGTGCGAGTGATGTCATGACGAAAAATCCGGCGACAATTCTAACGATTCGATTGGTGTTCATCAATAATGCTCCTTGCTTTGTCGATATTCCTGTAAGACAGGGCGTAATACAGCACCGGAATCACGACCAGCGTGAGGATGGTGGATACCAGAATGCCGAAAATAAGTGAAATGGCGAGCCCGTTGAAAATCGGGTCGTCGATGATGAAAAAGGCGCCGATCATTGCTGCGAGTCCTGTGAGCAGGATGGGCTTGGCGCGCGTCGCAGCCGCCGCGATCACCGCTTCCTGGAAATCCACCTCCTCGGCGACCTGGAGATTGACGAAATCGACCAGCAATATCGAATTCCTGACGATGATGCCGGCGAGCGCAATCATGCCGATCATCGATGTCGCGGTGAATTGCGCGCCAAGGAGCGCATGCCCGGGCATCACGCCGATGATGGTGAGCGGGATCGGCGCCATGATGACGAGCGGCACGAGATAGGATCTGAACTGGGCCACGATCAGGAGATAGATGAGCACGAGCCCCACCCCGTAGGCGATGCCCATGTCCCTGAACGTCTCGTAGGTGACCTGCCATTCGCCGTCCCATTTCACCGCATAGCTGGCATAAGGGTCCTTGGGCTGATGGATGAAGTATTCCTTCAGCATGCCGCCTTCTGGCAGCTTCATGTTCTTGATCTTCGAACGGATGTCGAACATGCCGTAAAGCGGGCTGTCGATTTTCCCGGTCATATCCCCGACCACGTAGACGACGGGCAGCAGGTCCTTGTGGTAGATCGTTTTTTCTCGCGGCACATGCATCACTTCGACGAGTTCAGAAAGCGGGACGAGCTCCCCCTTGTTCGAGCGCACTGCAAGTTTCAGCAGGTCGTTGAGATTCCCCTTCCTGTCGGCCGGAAAGCCTACCATCACCGGGATTTCGTATTTCGCATTCAGGCTATGCACCGGGGTCACGCTCTCGCCTGAGAGCCCCATCCTCATCACTTCGACGATGTCCTTCTGGGCGATTCCCCGCAATGCCGCCTTGTTCTGCAGCACCCTCATGGTGATCTTGTCCGCATCCGCATCGACGCTGTCGTCTATGCCGACGATGTCCTGGGTGCTGGAAAAGGCTGCCTTGATGCGCTTCGCAACAGCAATCTGCCCGTTGTAGTCCGGGCCGTACACTTCGGCAACCAGAGGCGACATGACAGGCGGCCCGGGCGGCACTTCGACGATCTTTGTCTTCGCGCCGTATTTTTGGGCGATTTTTGCAATCGGCCCGATCACCATTGTTGCGATCTCGTGGCTCTGCTTGCTGCGGTCATGCTTGTCGACCAGATTGACTTCGATGTCGCCGTATTCGGGACCATCCCTCAGGTAGTACTGACGCACGAGGCCGTTGAAATTGATCGGGGAAGACGTGCCGGCATAGGCTTCGTAATCGGTCACGTCAGGCACCTTGGCGATATAGGCGCCGATCTCGTGCAACACCTTGGCCGTGTCTTCCAGGGGAGTGCCGACGGGCATGTCGACCACGACCTGGAATTCGGACTTGTTGTCGAAGGGGAGCATCTTGAGCACGACGAGCTTGACGGCCGCCAGGGACACGGCGAGCAGAATGAGCACGACGATGCCGATGAAGAGGAGCTTCCTGTTTTTCGAGCCTTCTTCCCGCTTCAAGAAGGGAATGAGTTTGCGGGTGAAGAATGCGCTTGCTTTTTCATGTCCCGAATCCTGCTGATGCGTATGCTTGCCGGCCAGCCTGAAAGCGAGCCATGGCGTCACGACGAAGGCGATGCCCAGGGATATCAGCATGCCGATGCTGGCATTGATCGGAATCGGGCTCATGTAGGGCCCCATGAGCCCCGTCACGAAAGCCATGGGAAGCAATGCCGCAATGACGGTCAGGGTGGCCAGGATGGTCGGCCCCCCCACTTCGTCCACCGCCTCGGGAATGATCTCGGACAGGGGCGCATCCGAAAGCACCCGCCTTCTGTGTATGTTTTCGACCACCACGATCGCATCGTCGACCAGTATCCCGATCGAAAAAATGAGCGCAAACAGGGAGACGCGGTTCAATGTGAAGCCCCATGCCCAGGATGCGAAAAGCGTGGCCAGCAGGGTGAGCATCACCGCGACTCCCACGATCACGGCCTCCCTTTTGCCGAGCGCGATCCACACCAGTATCACCACGGAAGTGGTGGCAAAGATGAGCTTCTCGATCAGCTTCAACGCCTTGTCGTTTGCCGTGACGCCGTAGTCGCGCGTCACCGTTACCTCGATATTCGACGGAATCACGCTGCCCTTGAGCTGCCCGACACGTTTAATCAATTCCCTCGCCACCGCAACTGCGTTTTCCCCAGGCTTCTTGGAAATGGCCAGCGTCACCGCAGGATGTTCCCCGCCCTGCTTCCCGATCCAGACGTAATGCTCGGGCTGATCCGGGCCGTCGACCACGTCGGCCACGTCGCTCATGAAGATCGGACGGCCGTCAGCGGCGCCGACCACCAGTTTTCTCACGTCGTCGCTGGAAGCGAGAAAAGTGCCTGTCTGCACCAGCACTTCGCGGTTGTTACGGGTGAGATCTCCTGCAGGCTGGGAAGCATTGGCGAACTGGAGCGCGTTCCTCAGATCCTCCGCAGAAAGGTGATAAGCATTCATCCTGTCCGGATCCATCAGCACCCTGATCATGTGCTGCGGTCCGCCTATGGTCTTCACTTCCTTGACCCCGGGGATGCGTTTCAACTCGATTTCGGCCGCATGTCCCACCTGCTCGAGTTCGAAGGCGCCTTCGTTCTCGTTCTTCGTCCACAGGGTGAGCGTCAGAATGGGGACGTCGTCGATGCCCATCGGCTTGATGATCGGCTTTTGCACGCCAAGATAGGGGGAAACCCAGTCCGCATGAGAATTGATGGTGTCATACAGCTTGACGAGCGACTGTATCCTGTCCTCGCCGACCTTGAACTGGACGGTGAGAATGGCAAGACCGGGCCTCGAAATCGAATAGATATGGTCTATTCCGGTGATCTGGGAAAGCACTTGCTCGGCCGGCGTCGTCACCAGATGCTCAACGTCTCGCGCGGATGCGCCCGGGAAGGGGATGAATACGTTCGCCATCGTGACGTTGATCTGCGGGTCTTCCTCGCGGGGCGTCACGATCACCGCAAAAAGGCCGAGGAGCACGGCGACCAGCGCGATCAGCGGTGTCAGTTGGGAATGCAGGAAGAACTTGCTGATGCGTCCGGAAATGCCCATGTCATTCGGCACTTCTGGTAATGCCCGCCTTGATCGGATCGAGCGCGATCTTTTCCCCTGTAGACAAGCCTGCGAGCACTTCGATCTCGCTGCCCGAAGGCTCGCCGAGCCTCACCTGGCGCAATTCGTACTTGCCTGACTGGTTCAAAACATAAACTGCGGTGACTTCGCTGCGCCTCAGCACGCTGGACGCCGGAATCAGGAGTTTCTCGGCATGACCAACGGAAAACTCTGCACGCGCGAACATGCCCGGGTAAATCCCGATGGAATCGGACGGAAATTCGAGTCTCACCTGCGTGGTATGGGTCAGCGGATTGGCGGCGGGCAGCACCATGACCGCGGAAGGTCTGAGCGCTTGGCCTTTCCCAAGCATGATCCACGCGCCTTCCTGCAGATTGGCCTTGACGGCTTCGAGCCTGTATTGAGGAACGCTCACCGTGAGCCTCAGCTCCCTTGGGTCGAACCCCGTCATCAACGGTTTGCCCGGATAGGCCATTTCCCCGATTTCCACATGGCGCACCGAGACGACGCCGCTGTAGGGGGCAACCACGGTGGCATAGCTCTCCGTATTGGCCGCAATGCCGACATTGGCGCGCCGCGCATCCACCCTGGATTTGGCCGCCTCGAATTCAGCCCTGGCCTTGTCGAGCGCAGCCTGGCTCACGAACTTCTTTTCGAAAAGATACTGGGTGCGATTGTAGGTGGATTTGGCATTCTCGAACGAGGCCAGGGCTTCGGCGAGCTGGGCCCTGCGCTCATTGAGCGTCTGGCCGACTTCGGTGGCGTCGATCCTGACCAGAACCTGGCCTTTCTTCACCTTCTCGCCGACATCGAAATTGACCGCAGCCACCCTGCCCGAAATCTGGGCGGAAACGGTCGATTGCTTGGCCGCTTCGACCACCCCTTCCGCCGAATAGGTCAGAGGCGCATCGACATAGCGAACCTGGACGACATCCGCCGCATAGACGGAAGGCACAAGAAGCAGCAGAAAAATGGCTTTGATCAAGCGAGCACCCCTTTCATAGGTATATTAGTTTAATCTAATATACAGGGACTGACAACAGGGCCCAGCCCTGCAGACCTAAGCCGCCGTGTTGCAGAATACGTCGCGCATCATCTTGATCAGCTGGAGAACGCGGGCATCCCCAATTCGATAATAGACCTTGTTCGCATCCTTACGCGTTTTCAAGACGCCCTTGTCCCTCAAAATGGCAAGATGCTGGGAGATGTTGCTCTGGGATGTGCCTACGCTCTCGACGATATCCTGCACGCTGACTTCGTTGTCGCCAAGAATGCACAGTATCTTGAGCCGCAATGGATGGGAGATGGCCTTCATGGAACGCGAAGCCTGCTCGATTATCTCGTCCTGCCCCATCATTTCGTGAAGGAAATCAATCTGGCTTTTCATGAAATGCCCACGTCTAGGTATGATCAACGAAATAGAATAAAATAAAGATTTTGAACCGTCCAGAGAAATGATGAGCCCAACGAAGAAACTTCCGCAGAACGGCACGGCAACCCCCGTCCTGCTCCTGATACTGGATGGCATCGGCTGCAGGAAAGACAAGGAAAACAACGCGGTAGCGCTCGCGCACAAACCCAATTGGGAAAAACTCCGCGCTGCCTACCCGCACACCACGATTCATGCATCCGAATCCTCGGTCGGATTGCCGGAAGCTCAGATGGGCAATTCCGAGGTCGGTCACCTCAACATCGGCGCAGGGCGCATCGTCTATCAGGAGCTGACGCGCATCGACCTTTCCATCGAAAAAGGCGAATTCTTTGCCAACCCCGCTTTGCAAGGCGCAATCGGTGAGGCTTTGAAGAACAACAGCGCGCTCCACATCATGGGCCTGCTCTCCCCTGGAGGCGTGCACAGCCATGAATCCCATATCCACGCCATGCTGGAAATGGCTGCAAAAGCCGGCATAGAGAGAATCCACCTGCACGCCTTCCTGGACGGAAGGGACACGCCGCCGAAAAGCGCAGCCGCCTCGATTCATGCTTTCGAGGAGAAATGCAAACAGCTGGGCAAAGGAAAAATCGCTTCCATCATCGGCCGCTATTACGCCATGGACAGGGACAAGCGCTGGGAGCGGGTCAAGTCCGCATTTGAACTCGTCACGCAAGGCATCGCCGAGCACCATTTCGCAAGCGCGCTGGACGCCCTGGATGCCGCCTACGCACGCGGCGAAACGGATGAATTCGTGCATGCGACAGCCATCCATGGACCGGACGAACAACCCGTCAGAATGGAAGATAACGATGTCGTCGTCTTCATGAACTATCGCGCCGACCGCGCACGTGAAATCACGAGCTGCATGACCTCGGAAAAATTCGATGGATTCGTCCGGGGCAGCTTCCCCAAGACCCATTTCGTCATGCTGACGCACTACGGCGACGAATTTGCGCTTCCGACAGCCTTTGCACCGGAGCGCATCGTGAACTGCTTCGGGGAATACCTGTCCAATCATGGGTTGAAGCAGCTCAGGATCGCGGAAACCGAAAAATACGCGCATGTCACCTATTTTCTCAATGGCGGCAGGGAGGATCCCTATCCGCTGGAAGACAGGATCCTGGTACCTTCCCCGAAAGTGGCGACCTACGACCTCAAGCCCGAAATGAGCGTTTTCGAAGTGACGGACAAACTGGTGGATGCGATAAGGAGCAAGACATACCAGGCCATCATCTGCAATTTCGCCAATGGCGACATGGTCGGACATACCGGGAATCTGGAAGCCGCGGTACGCGCCGTGGAGGCGATGGATGTCTGCATCGGACGCGTCGTCGAGGCCATGCAGTCGATCGGCGGAGAAGTGCTGATCACGGCCGACCACGGCAATGCGGAAATGATGCAAGACCCCGTCACGCATCAGCCGCATACCGCGCATTCCCTCAACCTGGTGCCCTTCCTCTATGTCGGCAATCATGCTTCCCGCGTCAGGGAAACAGGTTCTCTCCAGGATATCGCGCCCACCATGCTGGCCATCCTGGGACTTCCCCAGCCGCCCGAGATGACTGGACAGTCACTCCTCGCAAAAGAGTGAGAACGGCGCTCAGCCTCGCATTGGCCGGCATCCTGCTTGCAGGCAGCGCGCATGCCCAGAATCTCGGGGATTTGCGCTCCAGGATCTCCACTCTCGAGAAGAAGCTCGGCCAGAACATGGCTTCCAGGAACGAGGCCGCGGATGCCCTGAAGGAATCCGAAGTGGCGATCAGCAACTCGGTCAGGCACTTGAGGACGCTGGGCAGCAAGGAGCGCGATGCGAATGCCGAGCTTTCCCGCCTGCAAAGCGACACCGGCAGGGTCACTGAAAACATCAGGGTACAGCAGACGCTGCTCGGCAAGCTGCTCTACGAGCGCTATCTCGGCGGAGAACAGGAATACCTGAGGCTTCTGCTCGATGCGAAGGACCCGAACCAGGCTGCCAGAAACCTGGAATACCTGACCTATGTCTCGAAGGAACGCTCATCCGTATTGAAAAGCCTGCGCGGCAACCTGAAGGAACTCGATACCCTGACCGCTTCGACGAAAGACAAGAAGGCGGAACTCGACGACATTCTGGATAAACAGCGCCTTCAGAAAAAGGAGCTGGAAAAGGAGAAAGCCCAGAGACAGGCCGTCCTCGACAAGGTTTCAGGAGAAATCGGCAGGCAGCGCAAGGAGATCGCCAGGCTCAAGCAGGACGAGGCGAGATTGAGAAAACTCGTCGAGCAGATCGGCAGGCGAGCCTCCCGCGGCCAGCTCAGAAACGAGCATGTCCCGGACGCATCGTTCGACAGCAGCCCGTTCAGGAAGCTGAGGGGCCGGTTGAGGCTCCCTGTCAGGGGCGTGCTGGCCAACCGTTTCGGCGCGCCGCGGATGAACGGCAGGCTGATCTGGAAAGGGCTCTTCATCAGGGCGGCGACCGGAGAAGAAGTGCACGTCATCGCGGCCGGCCAGGTGGTCTTCGCAGACTGGCTGAGAGGATTCGGAAACATCATCATCGTCGATCACGGCAGCGGCTACATGAGTCTTTACGGGGACAACGAAGCGCTGCTCAAGAAGGTCGGGGACAGGGTCCACGGCGGGGACGTGATTGCCGAAGTCGGAAACAGCGGCGGTAACGATGAATCCGGTTTATACTTTGAACTTCGCGACCAGGGTGTGCCGCTCGACCCGATGAAATGGGTCACTGTAAAATGAAACTGGAGAGAACATGCACATGAAAAAAGCAGGCTTGATTCTGATCGGTGTCGCCGCCGGCGTCATGCTCGGCCTCAACCTTTCTGCGATAGCCCAGAGGGAAACGGCGTCGAGCCCGCTTCCCGTCCAGGAACTGCGCACCTTCGCAGACATTTTTAGCAGAATCAAGAGCGATTACGTCGATCCCAAATCCGACAAGGACCTGATCACTTCGGCCATCAACGGCATGGTCACCGGGCTTGACCCCCATTCGGCCTACTACGACGCCGATGCCTACAAGGAACTGCAGATCGGCACCGAAGGGGAATTCGGCGGGCTGGGCATCGAAGTGACCATGGAAGACGGCCTGGTCAAGGTCATCTCCCCCATCGAGGACACGCCCGCCTACAAGGCCGGGATCAAGAGCGGCGATTTGATCCTCAAGCTCGACGACCTGCTGGTCAAGGGAATGACCCTGAACGATGCCGTCAAGAAGATGCGCGGCAAGCCCAACACCCCGATCGTGCTGACCGTTTTGAGAAAAGGCTCCGCCAAGCCGCTCGTCTTCAAGCTGATCCGCGCCGTCATCAAGGTGAAGAGCGTCAAGTACAAGACGGTCGAACCGGGCTATGCCTACATCCGCATCACCCAGTTCCAGGAGCATACCGGAGAATCGCTTGCAGCCGCGATCAGGGAGCTCTTCAAGCAGCCCGTCAAGGGACTCGTGCTCGACCTGAGGAACGATCCGGGCGGCCTGCTGTTCGGCGCCGTCGCCGTCTCGGCCGCATTCCTGCCGCCGGATTCGCCCGTCGTCTCGACCCGAGGCAGGACATCTGATTCCGAAATGAAGCTGGAAACGATTCCGGAGGATTACCTGAAGCCCTCCGACAAGACCGACTACATCAAGAATCTTCCCGCCGAAGTGAAGACGGTGCCGATGATCGTGCTGGTCAACAACGGAACGGCTTCCGCTTCCGAGATCGTCTCCGGCGCACTCCAGGACGACAAGCGCGCCCTCGTCATGGGCACCCAGACATTCGGCAAGGGCTCGGTGCAGACCATCTTCCCGCTCGGCAACGGCACTGCGGTGAAGCTGACCACTGCGCGCTACTACACCCCGAACGGGCGCTCGATCCAGGCGAAGGGCATCACGCCTGACATCACGATCGAGGACACCACCGTGTCCTCCCAGGAAGCTGCGCTCAACCTGCACGAATCAGACCTCGAGCACCATCTCATCAACGAGAAGGGCGGAGCTGCGCCCAAACCCAAGCTCACCATCCAGGAACCCGAGCAAACAGGCAAGCCTGCCGAGCCCGGATCGAAGGATGACTACATGCTCGGGCAGGCGCTCAACGTGCTGAAGGGAATGTCCATCCTGCAGAAAAGATGACGGACCGGCCTGTACTTTTGCTGCAGGCCGATGTAGAGTTGATTCAAGGCAGGAGGGGCCATGACTCAACCCGAAGATTGCTTCAAGAAGCGAGAAATCCATTTCTCCGCGTTGCCTTCAGGGCAAGCGGCAAGGGCGGCCGAAAGCCTGGCCGAGATGGGGCTTGCGGCCGAGATCGCAGGGCCCGGCATGCTGACCGTATGCTACCATCTGCCGGAGCACAGTCTTGAAACCCTGGAAGAGGCGCTTGTCGATCAGGGCTTTCATCTCGACAACTCCCTGCTGCAGAAAATCAAGCGCGCGCTCGTCCATTACGTCGAGGAAGTGCAGTGCCAGAACCTGTGCGAGCAGCCCAGAATGCAGAAGAACATGGAGATTTTCGTGAAGGTCTACGAGCATCATCCGCACGGCGACCATGACGCAACGCCCGAGGAGTGGCGCGAATACCGCTGATGGATGATGCGTCCTTGCTGCGCTACAGCCGCCATATCCTGCTGCCGGAGATCGGGCTGGATGGGCAGGAACGGCTGTCGAAATCCCATGCGCTCGTCATCGGCGCGGGCGGGCTCGGATCGCCTGCCGCGCTCTACCTCGCCTCATCCGGGGTCGGAAAAATCACGATCTGCGACAACGATGTCGTCGACCTCACCAATCTGCAGCGGCAGATTATCCACAAGACGAATGCCGTCGGCATGCCCAAGGTCGCCTCCGCCCAAGAGTCGCTGCGGGAAATCAATCCTGAAATAGAAGTGCTGCCCATCAAGGCAAAGGCAACCGGGGAACTGCTCGCCGAACTCGCCGAACAAGCCGACATCGTGCTCGACTGCAGCGACAATTTTGCGACGCGCCACGAAGTGAACAGGGTCTGTGTCAGCTATTCCAAACCCCTCGTCTCTGGAGCCGCCATACGCCTCGAAGGCCAGATCTCCGTTTTCAATGCGGGCGGCCCCTGCTATCACTGCCTCTTTCCGGAGGAAGCGTTCGACGAGGAACTGCGCTGCGCCCTGATGGGCGTTTTCGCGCCGCTTGTCGGCGTCATCGGCTCGATCCAGGCCCTTGAAGCGCTCAAGCTGCTGATCGGCTTCGGCCATTCTCTTTCCGGGAGATTGCTGCTTCTGGACGCAAGCACCCTGTCCTGGCGCGAAATCCTGATCGAAAGGGATCCATCATGTCCCGTCTGCGGCAGATCAAAATGATCTATGCTTTTTAGGGAGAACAAGGCGGGAGGGCAGAGTGTTTCAGATCAGGATACACGGCAGGGGCGGGCAGGGCGTGGTCACGGGAGCCGAACTGCTTTCCATCGCGGCATTTCTGGAGGGCAGGCACAGCCAGGCTTTCCCAAGCTTCGGTTCGGAAAGGATGGGCGCTCCGGTCGTCGCATTCTGCCGCATAGCCGACCATGAAATTCGCCTCAGGGAGCCCGTCATGTCACCCGACGCGATCCTCGTCCAGGACCCGACCCTGCTCCACCAGGTCGATCTTTTCCGCGGGCTCTCGGCATCCGGCATCGTCCTCGTCAATTCCGGCAAGAACCTCAATGAGCTTGGGCTCGCCGAATTTTCCGAAAACCATCCCGTTTACTGTCTGCCTGCGACGGAAATCGCCCTCGAACATATCGGCAGACCGCTTCCCAATTCAGCGCTCCTCGGCGGGTTTGCCGCATTCTCCGGTCAAATAGGCATCGACTCGCTCGAGAAAGCCATCGGCGAGAAATTCAAGGGGAAGACAGGGCAGGACAACAGGGCGGCCGCAAGAGCCGCATTCGATCATGTCAAGGAGATCATGCATGCTGCAACAGCTTGAGGGCTCGAAAGCAATCGCCCTGGGAATCGCCCTTTGCCGCCCCGAAGTGGTGTGCGCCTACCCCATCACGCCGCAAACCCATATCGTCGAGGCGATCGCCGAAATGGTGAAAAAAGGGGAACTCGAACAGTGCGAATTCATCAACGTCGAATCGGAGTTCGCAGCCCTTTCGGTGGCCATCGGCGCATCCGCTGCCGGCGCCCGCAGCTATACCGCCACCGCGAGCCAGGGGCTGCTCTACATGGCTGAGGCCGTCTACAATGCTGCGGGACTCGGGCTTCCCATCGTCATGACCATAGGCAACAGGGCCATCGGCGCCCCGATCAACATCTGGAACGACCATTCGGACAGCATGGCGATGCGCGATGCCGGCTGGATACAGCTTTACGCAGAAACCAACCAGGAAGCGCTCGATCTGCACATCCAGGCTTTCAGGCTTGCGGAAGCGCTCTCCTGCCCGACCATGGTCTGCGTGGACGGCTTCATCCTGACCCATGCCTATGAACAGGTCGAGATTCCCGAATCGAGGCAAGTCGACGCCTTCCTCCCTCCCTTCGATCCCGTCCAGGTGCTCGACTGCGCCGACCCCATATCGATCGGCGCGATGGTGGGACCAGAAGCCTTCATGGAGGTGAAATATCTGCAGCATCACAAGCAGCAGAGCGCGCTCGAACTGATCCCCCAAATCGCCGCCGAATTTTCGGAAGCATTCGGCAGAAACTCGGGAGGGCTCCTGAAGTCCTACAGGACGGACGATGCCCAAACCATCGTCGTTGCGCTCGGCTCGGTGAACGGCACCATCAAGGATGCCGTGGACGAAATGCGCGAAGCCGGGCATTCGATCGGCAGCATTTCGATCACCTCATTCAGGCCGTTTCCATTGCAGGCCGTTCGCACAGCGCTGGAAAAAGCGAAGCGCTTCGTCGTCCTGGAAAAATCGCTCTCCGTCGGTCTCGGCGGCCCGCTGTCCGACGGCGTCAGGAAAGCGATGAGCGGAACGGGATTGAAGGGCTATACCGTGATCGCCGGGCTGGGGGGGCGCGCCATCACCAAAAGATCGCTGATGGCGCTTTTCATGCAGGCTGAAAAGGACGAACTCGAACTTTTGAATTTTCTCGACCTTGATCACGATGTCGTGAACCGGCAGCTTGCGCGGGAAAAGGAAACCAGGCGTTCCGGGCCCGTCGCGGAAAACGTCTTGAGATCGATCGGCACGGTCGCATCGAGAATCGCCTAGGGGAAATCATGACGCTGCAAACGATCAAATTCTACCAGACCGGCACATTCACAGTGGGAAACAGGCTGCTCGACGAATCCCAGCGAACCGTTCAGGCCAACATGCGGCGGACCAATTCGCTCAATTCAGGGCACAGGGCCTGCCAAGGCTGCGGGGAAGCGCTCGGCGCGCGTTATGCCATCGATGCGGCGATGCGCGCGTCAAACAATCAGGTGATCGCCGCCAATGCGACCGGATGCCTCGAAGTCTTTTCCACCCCCTATCCTGAAACCTCCTGGCAGATCCCCTGGATGCATTCCGTCTTCGGCAACGCGGCATCAGTCGCAACCGGCATCGCAGCCGCGCTCAAGGTGAAGCAGAAAAAAGGAATCAGGGTGATCGCCCAGGGCGGGGACGGGGGCACGACGGACATCGGATTCGCCTGCCTGTCCGGCATGTTCGAGCGCAACGACGATGTGTTGTACATCTGCTACGACAACGAAGCCTACATGAATACCGGGGTTCAGCGTTCCTCGGCAACCCCTGCAGGCGCAAGGACGGCGACCACGCCGGCAGCCGGCCCCCACCCGGGCAACCCTTTCGGCACGGGAAAGAATCTCCCGCTGATCGCGATGGCGCACCACATTCCCTATGTCGCCACCGCCTCCGTCGCCAATCTGCACGACCTTGAAGCCAAGGTCGAGAAAGCCATGGGCATCCACGGCGCTCGCTACATCCACATCCACGTCCCCTGCCCCCTGGGATGGGGTTCGCACCCGTCGGACACGGTGAAGATCGCAAGACTCGCCGTCGAGTCCGGCCTCTTCCCCCTTTTCGAAGCGGAACACGGCGAGATCACGTCAAGCAGCGCGATCAGGCGGAAAGCCCCGGTCGAGGCGTACCTGAAGCTGCAAAGGCGCTTTGCCCATCTTTTCGGGGAGCGTCCCGATCTCGAGACGATCGCACAGATCCAGGAAATCGCCGACAGGAACATCGCCAGATTTTCCCTGGAGGGAAGATGAAGAAGCCTTTCGCCATCACGCTCGACCCGGGGTCCAGCCTGGCCAACCACACGGGAACCTGGCGGACCGAACGCCCGGTCTACGTCGACAGACTGCCTCCCTGCAATCACGCCTGCCCTGCCGGAGAAAACATCCAGAACTGGCTTTACCATGCGGAAAGCGGGGAATACAAAAAGGCATGGGAATCGCTGATGGAAAACAATCCGTTCCCGGCGATCATGGGACGCGTCTGCTACCATCCGTGCGAATCATCCTGCAACAGGGGCGAACTTGACGAGGCGGTCGGCATCCATGCGGTCGAACGCTTCCTGGGGGATCTGGCCCTGCGCGAAGGCTGGAATCCTGAAATCAAGGCAAAGGCGAGCGGAAGGCGCGTGCTCGTGGTCGGCTCAGGCCCTTCCGGCCTGTCCTGCGCCTACCATCTTCGGCTCATGGGTCACCAGGTCGTCGTCATGGAATCGGAAAAGGATTCCGGCGGCATGATGCGCTATGGAATTCCGAAATACAGGCTGCCGAGAGACGTGCTTGACGCCGAAATTGCCCGAATCGAGAAGATGGGCGTCGAGATCCGCCTTGGCGAAAAGATTGAAGACGTCATGGCGGTCATGGAAGGATTCGATGCCGCCTTTCTGGCCGTCGGCGCCCATATCGCGAGAAGAGCCTACATCCCTGCAGGGGATGCGGCGAAAATACTGGACGCCATCTCCCTGCTTCATGACATGGAAGAGGGCAATCCGCCCTTTCTGGGAAAGAAGGTCGCCGTCTACGGCGGCGGGAACACGGCGATCGATGCGGCGAGGACGGCGAAGAGGCTGGGCGCTGAGGAATCCCTGATCGTCTACAGGCGGACGAAGGAGAAAATGCCTGCGCACGCATCCGAACTGAATGAAGCCATCGAGGAAGGCATACGGTTCAAATGGCTCGCCACGGTCAAGGAAATGGGCGATGAGGGCATCGTCGTCGAAAAGATGATCCTCGACGAAACCGGTTTTCCCAGGCCAACAGGAGCATTCGAAAACATAGAAGCAGACTGCCTGATTCTCGCGCTTGGTCAGGAATCCGAGCTCTCGCTGCTGAAAAGCATCCCCGATCTGGAAACTGAAAAAGGGCAGGTCAAGGTCGATGTTTCGATGATGACGAGCCGTCCAGGCATCTTCGCCGGCGGAGACATGGTCCCTGCCGAAAAAACGGTCACCACAGCAGTCGGCCACGGCAAGAAGGCGGCCAGGAACATCGACGCATGGCTCAAGGGCGAAGTCTTCGCCAAAGGCGCGCTGCACGAGATAGCTTCTTTCGACAAGCTCAACACCTGGTATTACAGCGATGCGTCGAAGACGGTTCAGAACGAGCTCGGGATCGTCCGACGCCAGTCCAGCTTCGACGAAGTGGTCAAGGGGCTTTCCGAGGAAAACGCCCTGTTCGAGGCGAGAAGGTGCCTGTCCTGTGGCAACTGCTTCGAATGCGACAACTGCTACGGGGTTTGCCCGGATAATGCAGTGATCAAGCTCGGGCCCGGCCTCAAATTCCAATTCAATTACGATTTCTGCAAAGGCTGCGGGCTGTGCGCATCCGAGTGCCCCTGCGGCGCGATCCGGATGATCCCTGAATCGATCTAGCGAACCAAAACTTCCTTTTAGCGTCCTACCTTAGAAGGGCCACAGGGAGGGGAAATGCGCATCACCATCTTTCAATTGCGGATCGTCGCAGGAGCGCTCCTCCTCGCAGCGTTTCACCCCATCAATGCGAAAGCCGAATCGGAAACCGTGGACGGCCTGACCGTGCAGATCGGCATGGCGAACAGCCCCCAAAACCCGCGCGCTCCGCTCAATATCGCAAAATCCTCATCCTTGCAGCCTTTTCTGGTCACGCTGTCCAATGCCGACAACGGCGAGCTGATCAAGGATGCCAGGATCAGCATGGCGGTGCGGGATCCGCTCGGCCGAACCCAGAAGAAGACGCTGCTTCATGCTGCGCCAGCAGGGCCTTCAAACTACGGCGAATATTTCATGTTCGATGCCAGCGGACATTACCTCATCACCGTTTTCGTGCTGAAGCCGGGACAAGGCGAACCCTTCGAAGCGATCTTCACCGAAAACGTCCCGTAAGCTTGCCTTTGCACCCCTTGCGCGCTAAGCTTGTAATTGTTCCAAATCGTGATTGAAGCATATATGCCGATCGATCTGACGAATTCCCTTTCGAGCATTGGCCTGAACCAGTATCGCTCGCTGCAGTCGATGGGCTCTGGAAAAAGCATCAACAGCGCCGCAGACAACCCTGCGGGCCTGGCCGAGTCCGCGTCGTTCAGCGTCCAGATCTCCGGCGCGGCGCAGGCCTTGAGCAATGCCCAGAACGCCTCATCCGCGCTGAATACCGCACAGGGCGGCGTGAATCAGATCGCGAGCGATTTGCAGGGCATCAATACCCTGTCTGTCCAGGCTGGAAACGGCATATTGACTGCTTCAGACAAGCAGGCGATCCAGACCCAGATCAACCAGTCGCTGCAGGACATCAACCAGGTTGCGCAGAACACCCAATTCAACGGTCAGCCGCTTTTGAATGGCAACCAGAGCATCACCGCGCAGACCGGTCCGAATGCCGGCAACGCGCAAACCTTCTCCTTGCCCAATCTCTCCGGGTCAGCGCTCAATGTCAGCAACATCGACATCACTTCGAGTGCAGGCCAATCCTCGGCGCTCTCTGCAGTGCAGAACGCGCTGAATTCGGTCAACTCAGCCGGAGCAAGCCTTGGCGCAGCGCAAACCGGGCTCGACATCGCGCAATCCAGCCAAGCCATCTCGCAAGTCAACGCCTCTGCATCGAACAGCGCCCTGAGCGACACGAATTATGCATCGGCCTCCTCGACGCTCGCGCAAAGCAATATCTCGCAGCAAGCGGCGATCTATGCGATCAACATGTACAACGCCACGCAAAAGAGCGTGCTGGCCTTGCTTCCCGGAAATTCTCACGCGTAGGTATTGATGATGCTCCCCTTGAGCCCTGACGGCTGGGGGGGTTGCGGGACCGGCGTATGAGCGATCTGCGCCAGGCTGTTCTGCCCGGCATCCTGCGCTAGGTTCGCCAGGATCTTCTGAGTGCTTCCTGATTGCTGCAGGGTGGCCGAAAGGTGCGTCATGTCTCGCTCGAGCTGCGCCTGATCCTGCTGGAGCTGCGACTGGGCGTTCTGAACCTGCGTCTGATCGCTTTGCACCTGCGACTTGTCGCCCTGCACTTTCTGCTGGGCGAGCACAAGCGAATTGTTAGCGATTTGCGATGTAAGGGACAGAATGCTCATCGACCAGCCCGTATGGATCAATCATCCTCATACAATTTTAATTTTGTGTCCTGCAATGTCAAACTGAATTTCAGGAAAAAGCTCGGCTGACCACGTCCCCTGAAAAGGCGACGCAATCCTCCACTCTTGTTTTCTGGCTGTCGCTCATTTCCTCGATCGGCATGTATTTCCAGTCGGAGTGCTCTTCGCTCAGGACGATCCCTGCGTTTTCCATGAGCTCGCAGCGGAAGATAAGAGCATGGGAATTCACCCTGAGATGATGGTAGATGCCGCTCAAATAGAGAATCTTGACGCTGCAGCCCAGTTCCTCCATGCATTCGCGGCGCAGGGCCTCGTGGACCGTCTCGCCCGGATCGAGCGCGCCGCCCGGAAAGCTCCAGCTGAAATTGCCGTAGGTAGCCTTCAGCATGAGCACCCGGCCCTCCTTGTCGGTGATGACGGCGTGTGCGCTCATCCTGAACGTATCGTCGAAACCCATATCGCATTCCTCGAGAATCCATCCTGCAGCCAGTATCCCATACATCTGGCAAGAACAGGCTCAATATTGTATCGTTCGACAATACCCATGGAGAGTTTATGCAGATTTCTTCCGCCGATTACGGCCCCGTTTGCGACGAACAGGACATTTTCGGAAAGCTGCCCTTAAGCGGCGCGCACATGCTCGAGCTGGGCTGCGGAAAGGCCGAAAAAACCCGCGTGCTTTCCGAAAAGGCGAAAACCATCCTGGCGCTCGAAGTCGACGAAATCCAGCTCGAGAAGAACAGGAAGATGAATGATCTTCCCAATGTCGTCTTCGATCGGGGAGGCGCAGAAGCCGTCCCTGCTCCCGACGAGCATTTCGACATCGTGGTGATGTTCAAGTCGCTGCACCATGTCCCTATAGAATTCATGGACCAGGCTTTCCTGGAAATCCGCAGGGTGCTGAAGCCCGGCGGATACGCCTATATTTCAGAACCCGTCTATGCAGGGGATTTCAACGAGGTATTGAGGCTCTTCCACGACGAGAAAATCGTCAGGGAAGCCGCTTTTGCCGCAGTGCGGCGCGCCGTCGAATCGAAGCGATTCGAGCTCGTCAGACAGGAATTCTTCAGGACGCCCATGCATTTCGACGATTTCGAGGATTTCGAAAACAAGATCATCAAGGTGACGCATACGAGCCACACCCTATCCCCCGATCTTCTTGAAACAGTCAGGGAAAAGTTCGAGGTCCACATGGCGGAAAAGGGGGCCGATTTCTTCATGCCCATACGGGTCGACTTGTTGAGAAAGTCATGACATGAAATACAACAAGCTGGGTAACATGTCGGTTTCCGAACTCTGCCTCGGGACGATGACGTTTGGCGAGCAGAACACCCTGACTGAGGCGATGGAGCAGCTCGATTATGCCGTCTCTACAGGCATCAATTTCATCGACACGGCCGAAATGTATCCCGTTCCAGGCAAGCCCGAGACGCAGGGAAGGACCGAGGAATATGTCGGGAAATGGCTGAAGAATCAGAGGCGTGAGGCCCTTTTCGTCGCGACCAAGGTCGCAGGGCCTTCCAGGGGATTCGCCTGGCTCAGGGGAGGACCGACTTCCCTGGACAGCAAGAACATCGTGGAAGCGCTCGACGGCAGCCTCAAGCGGCTCCAGACCGATTACGTCGACCTCTACCAGATCCACTGGCCGGACAGGAACGTGCCGATGTTCGGGCAGAGCTTTTACGACCCTTCGCTGGAGCGCGACACCATCCCGATACTGGCGCAGCTTGAAACATTGGCGGTACTCGTGAAATCGGGAAAGGTCCGGCATATCGGGCTCAGCAACGAAACCCCGTGGGGACTGAGCGAATTTCTGAAGCTGTCCGAATTGCACGGGCTGCCAAGACCTGTCTCCATCCAGAACGCCTACAACCCCATCAACCGGATTTTCGAGTACGGCCTTTCCGAATTCTGCCACAGGGAAAGGATCGGACTGCTTGCCTACAGCCCGCTCGGGTTCGGCATCCTCACCGGGAAATACCTGGAGGGCGGGCAAGGCAGGCTCACCCTTTTCCCGCAATTCGGCCAGCGCTACCACAAAGAGAACGTGAACGATGCCGTCGACGCCTATCGCGCTCTCGCGAATGAAATCGGGACAACGCCCGCCAAGCTTGCGCTTGCCTTCGTGAGAAGCAGGAAATTCGTGTCGAGCACCATCATAGGTTCAACAACCATGGCCCAATTAAAGGAAAACATCGAGAGCCTGGACGTCGTTCTGGACGATGAAATTTTCAGGCGAATTGATTCCATCCATTTCAGATACCCGAATCCCGCTCCTTGAGGCGACCTGGCATGTCTCGTACGCATCTGGGGAACTGAAGGTGCTCTCAGGAAAGCAATATGTCTCTTGAAACAGCCAAAGAATTGCTCAACAAGCACAAGCTGGTCGAAAGCATGGTGCAGAATCAGCCGCAGCCCCGCAAAGAGGTCGTCGAAACGCTGGTGCACCGGCAGCATCTGGTGGCGCTCGAAGAGCTGATGGCGAAATTGTCAGCGAACGAAGTCGGCAACATTCTTGAAGCATTGCCCATCGAAGACGCGCTCCTCGTCTGGACGATCATCCCTGAAGACAGGGAGAGCCAGATCAGCGCATTCACCCTGGTCAACGGCAAGCTCCACCAGATCGAAATCCTGGCGAGAAAGAACCTGGAAGGCACAAACCAACCTGCCCAATGCAAGCGCAGCGCAACGGGCCTACGTTGGAGAGCATTTCAGGGTTTCCCTCCCCGATCCCTGTTGCCTTCGTTCTGCACGAAGGCATCCTGTTCTCCCAGAGGAACGAGGAATTGCCCGTTTTCAGGTTGCAGCGAAGGCGCATGCGCACCCGGATCGGCTATGTCTCCGATTGCTTCGACCTACGCAGCGACATCCTGGATACCCAGCGGGCGCTGACCTTCCTCATGCAGATCAGGGTGCTTTCCCACAACCAGCAGAACGATGCCAAACAAATCCTGCGCAATATCGAGTCACTCAACAGCCACACAGCGTTTCTGTTCGACAAGATCAACTTTCTGATGGATGCAACCATAGGCTTCATCAATATCAACCAGAACAAGCGTGTGAACCAGCCGACCTTCTTCGGCGTGGTCTTCATGCCGATCAACATCCTGGCCGGAATAGGGGGATGTCCGAATTCTCGATGATGACGCACGGCATCCCCTGGCCTATTTCCTACGGCGCTTTTGTCGTTGCGATGGGCTTTCTGGGCTGGGGCATGTATGTGACCCTGAAGCATTTCGAAGCCAAGGCAGTCAAGCAGGCAAGACGGATCTAGTCAAAGGTAATGCTCCACCGGCGGGCAGGAACAGACTAGATTCTTGTCCCCGTACACGTTGTCCACGCGTCCGACAGAAGGCCAGAACTTGTTGTCAGCCACCCAGGGAAGCGGAAAGGCCGCCTTTTCCCTGCTGTAGCTCCTGGTCCATTCGCTCGAGACGACGGCTTTCGCGGTATGCGGCGCATTCTTGAGGACATTGTCCAGCCTGTCGGCGCGTCCGGAAGCGATCTCGTCGATCTCCCCCCGGATGGCGATCATCGCCTCGCAAAACCGGTCGAGCTCCGACTTGGACTCGCTCTCTGTCGGCTCGACCATCAGCGTGTCGACCACTGGGAAAGAGGTGGTCGGCGCATGGAAACCGTAATCCATCAGCCTTTTCGCGATGTCGGCCACCTCGATTCCAGCATCGCGCTTGAATTCCGCGCAGCTCAGGATCATCTCGTGCGCGCAGCGGCCGTTCTTTCCGGCATAGAGGGTGGCGTAATGGTCCTTCAGCGACTCCTTGATGTAGTTTGCATTGAGAATCGCCATCTTCGTGGCCAGGGTGAGCCCTTCACCGCCCATCATCTTGATGTAGCCGTATGAGATCAGGAGAATCAGCGCGCTGCCGTAGGGGGCTGCGGACACCGCATGAATGCCATGCTCTCCGCCCGTCTCGACAAGGGAATGGGATGGCAGGAAAGGCGCCAGATGCGCAGCAACGCCGATCGGGCCCATTCCGGGGCCGCCCCCGCCGTGAGGGATGGCGAAGGTCTTGTGCAGATTGAGATGGCAAACGTCCGCCCCGATGCTTCCGGGACTGGTGAGGCCGACCTGTGCGTTCATGTTCGCGCCGTCCATGTAGACCTGGCCGCCGTTCTCGTGAACGATGCGGATGACGTCCACAATGGATTCCTCGTACACCCCGTGCGTGCTGGGATAGGTCACCATCAGACAGGAAAGCCTTTCCCTGTGCAGTTCGGCCTTTTCGCGCAAATCGAGAAGGTCGATGTTGCCCTGCCTGTCGCATTTCACCACGACGATCTCCATGCCGCACATCGCAGCGCTGGCCGGATTGGTGCCGTGCGCGGACGAGGGAATGAGCGCGACGTTGCGTTGTCCTTCGCCTCTTGCGCGATGGTAGGCCTGGATGACGAGCAGCCCCGCATATTCGCCCTGGGCGCCGCTGTTGGGCTGGAAGCTCATCTTCGCGAAGCCGGTGATCTCGGAAAGATCGGCATCGAGTCCGGAAATGACCTCGCGGTAGCCTTCGGCCTGTTCCTGTGGCACGAAGGGATGCAGGTTGGCAAATTCCGGCCAAGTAATCGGCAGAAGCTCGGCCGCCGCATTCAGCTTCATCGTGCACGAGCCCAGCGGGATCATCGAATGGGTGAGCGAAAGATCGCGGTTCTCGAGCTTCTTGATGTAGCGCATCATCAGCGTCTCGGAACGATGCGAACTGAAGACGGGATGGTCGAGAATCGCCGACTTTCTTGTGTCGATGCGCATCATCGCACTGTCCAGCATCTCTTCGCTGACTGCCTGCGCAGCCCTTCCCGAGGCTGCCGCAAATACTGAGAGAATTGCATTCAGATCGCCGACAGATACTGTCTCATCGAGGGAGATGCCGACATGATCTCTGCCATAATGGAAGTTGATTTCTGAAGATTCCGCGAGTGCCCGTATCTTCCCATTGTCGGCATTCACCACGCTCAACGTGTCGAAGAAGCGTTCGTGGGCAAGCTTGTATCCCATCTTCTTCAATTCGTCGGCAAGCAGCGCTGCGCCAAGATGGACTTTTTTCGCGATCGCCTTCAGTCCCTCTTCGCCGTGATAAACGGCGTACATGCCAGCCATGATGGCGAGCAATGCCTGCGCCGTGCAAATGTTTGAAGTCGCCTTCTCGCGGCGGATATGCTGCTCTCGCGTCTGCAAAGCCATGCGCAGCGCGGGATTGCCAGCGGAATCGACGGACACGCCGATGATGCGGCCCGGCATCGAGCGCTTGTAGGCCTCCCTGCAGGCAAAATAGGCGGCATGCGGGCCGCCGTAGCCCATCGGCACGCCGAAGCGCTGAGACGAGCCGAATACCACGTCAGCTCCCCACTCCCCCGGGGGGGGCAGCAGGACAAGGCTCAGGACATCGGCAGCGACCGCGATGGTCATGCCGCGCGCCTTCGCCTTTGCCACGAAGTCTGCATAATCGTGCACTGCGCCGCTTGCAGCAGGGTACTGCAGCAGCGCGCCGTACATGCCCTCATCCAGGTCGACCGACCCGAAGTCGCCGATCACGAGTTCTATGCCGAGCGGCTCGGCGCGGGTTCTCAGCAGATCGATGGTCTGGGGAAAACAGTCGTTCGAGACGAAAAACCTGTTCTTGTCCTGCGACTCCCTGGAACGCAGGCCATGCAGCATGGTCATCGCCTCCGCTGCAGCTGTCGCCTCGTCGAGCAAAGACGCATTGGCGATCTCCATTCCGGTCAGGCTGGACACCATGGTCTGGAAGTTGAGCAGCGCCTCAAGTCGCCCCTGTGCGATCTCGGCCTGATAAGGCGTATAGGCGGTATACCAGCCCGGATTTTCCAGAATGTTGCGCTGGATCACCGGAGGCAGCACCGTGCCGTAATAGCCCAGACCGATATAGCTCCGGTACAGCCTGTTCTTCGCAGCGATGCCGCGAAGACGAGCAAGATAGGCATATTCGGACAGGCCCTCGGGCAGGCCGAGCTTCCTTTTCAGCCTGATGGCGGATGGCACGGTCTCGTCGATCAGCGCATCGAGAGAAGGCGCACCGATTCTGTCCAGCATCTCCCGAATTTCGCGCTCGGAAGAGCCGTTGTGACGCTTTACGAAAGAATCCATAAATCAGTGCGCTTCGCTGTCCACCACAGCCTGGTAGGCCGCCGCATCGAGCAGCGAATCAAGATCGGAAGCATTGTCCGGCTTCATTCTGAAAAGCCATGCAGAAAATGCATCTTCGTTGATTTTCTCAGGAGATCCGTCGAGTTCTTCATTTTTATCGACAATTTCGCCGGAGATAGGCGCATAGACGTCCGATGCAGCCTTGACCGATTCGACCACTGCGCATTCTTCTCCCTTTGCAACCTTGCGCCCGATTTCCGGGTTTTCCACATAGACCATGTCGCCCAGCAGGCTCTGCGCATGATCCGTGATGCCAACCGTCACGGTGCCGTCCGCCTCAAGCCTTGCCCACTCGTGCGAGGCGGTGTACTTCAGATTTGCATTCATCTCTTCTCCATTCATATCAGTGACTTGCCGTTTCTGGCAAAAGGATATTTCACGACCTTGGCGCGCAACTGCTTGTCGCGCACCGTAACCCGGACTTCATCTCCTGGCAAAATCTCCTTGGGGATCCTGGCCAGCGCAATGGACTGGCCAAGCGTGGGAGAAAAAGTACCGCTGGTGATCTCGCCTTCCCCGCAGGGCGTCGAGACCGGTTGATGGCTTCTCAACACCCCGCGGTCGACCAGAAGAAGGCCGGCAAGCTGAAATTTCACCGGTTTTGAGAGGAGCGCGTCCTTTCCCACGAAATCGCGTTCGCTCTTGAGGTCGACAGTCCAGGCAAGCCCCGCTTCCAACGGGTTCGTCTGCTCGTCCATGTCCTGCCCATACAGGTTCATGCCCGCCTCCAGGCGCAACGTGTCGCGCGCACCGAGCCCGATGGGCGCAACCCCAAGTGAATTCAAAGCATTCCAGAGATTTTCGGCATCGTCCGAAGGCAGCATGACCTCGAAGCCGTCCTCTCCTGTATAGCCGGTTCTCGCGATGAAATAGGAGCCGTATTGCGCAGCATAAAATGGCTTGAGGGATTCGGTCGCATCCTTCGAACCCGGTATCGCCTGCCACAGCCTCTCCCGCGCATTCGGCCCCTGCACAGCGATCATGGCCAGATCCGACCGGATTGCGATGTCGACAGCACGCCCATTCGCCTTCTCCTGCATCCAGGCGATATCCTTTTCCGCTGTTCCCGCATTGACGACGATCCTGAACCAGGATTCATTCATGTAATAGATGATCAGGTCGTCGACCACGCCGCCTTCCCGATTCAACATGGCCGAATAAAGCGCCTTGCCGGATTCTTTCAGCTTGTCGACGTTGTTTGCGACGAGGTATCTGAGGAAGTTTCGGCAATCCTCCCCCTTGAGATCGAGCACCTGCATGTGGGACACGTCGAACATGCCGCAGTCGTTCCTGACCTTGTGATGTTCGTCGACCTGAGAACCGTAATGAAGCGGCATTTCCCATCCGCCGAAATCGACGAGCTTGGCGCCCATGTCGGCATGAGCGCTATAGAGCGGTGTTCTTTTGAGCATGACATCCCCAGAAAATGAAAAAGGCGAAGCTCATACGAGCTTCACCCTTCTGTCCCTTATACCTGAGAGATTGCAGGATGCCTGCGTGCCCCTTCGGTGGCTGAATAATCAGCGCTCTCCAGAATAGCCTGCTTTCAGCGGTTCTTCGGCCTGAGCGATTCCGGGCGGTTGCGCCTTCGGCGGTGCTGCTTTGCACACTCTCCTGCTGATGCATTGTACGGCTGAGTGCACTATACCCGAGCGCCTCACTGCTTGCAACTCTGAAACTAATCCAGAAAAAAAGCGACTAACCGGGTTGAATGGCTCTCGGGAATGAACATGGAGAAAAATACGTTCCATCAACGCTTCGAACAAGGCGTCACTTCCGTGCTGGCGATCCTGATTTCGATCTTGGTGCTCACCGCCCTTTGGGGCCTAATCGTCGAAGTGTATCACCTGGTATTGCGCGGCGCCTTCGACCACCTGGACCACCAGACATTCCAGAAGGTGTTCGGCACGATCCTGACCCTGCTCATCGCGCTGGAATTCAGCCATTCGATCATCCACCCGAACATGAGAAACGGCGGCATCATCAAGACCCAGACGATCGTGCTGATCGCCATTCTGGCCATCTCGAGGCAGTACATCGTTTTCGAGTTCCAAAGTGATTCGGCCAGGGTGCTCGCAGCGCTTGCCGCATCGCTCCTTGCGCTTGGCATCGTTTATCGATTGATCAGGGAGAATCAGGGATAGAACAGATAAAGCCGATAACCGCTCGGCAGGAGCGAGCCCGTATCCAGATAAAGCCTTGCATTCGCCGCGCCGTTGGCGGGAATCCCTTCCCCGATTTTCGAATCGGGCGGAAGATAGTCACGAGGCTTGAAAACTCTTCTCGCCAAAGGCGCATCCTGCGCATCGGTCAGGGTAAGCTCGATCAGCGGATATTCCTGGGCAAAAGACGCACTGTTCCTGATCGAGGCATGAAGATCGAGCACGCCGACGCGCTGCGGTTCCGCCTGCAGGCTGGAAGACTCGATCCCGATGAGATCAGTCTTTCTGGGCAGTGGAATGGTGCAATCCAGCATGGCGCAGTAGGCAATGGCTGCGGGTCTCAAACCCGGCATGGCGATGACCAGTTCCATGCGCCAATAATAGACCGACTGGGCGAGCATCGAGACCAGGAGCAACACGGAACCCAAGCCCCAGAACCATCTGAGCCTGGAGGGCGGCTCCCCGACAAAAAACTCCCCCAAGTCCGCTTCATCCTCCAGAGGCTCCTCCAAAGTGCCGGGAGAATGCGCCTCAGCCGTCCCATGAACAGGCTCTTCCAGCACGGCAACCGGTTCTTCTCCCGGCAATACAGCGCTCTCCTCAAGGACAAGAAGCTCGGCAGGCACTTGCTCTTCGAGAGGCGTTTCAGGGAGAACTTCAACGATTTCCGCAACCGGAATCGAGCGCGCCGGGGCATCTTGCAGGGTGGCCAGGCTGTCGAACGCGTTGAATATTTCCGAGCAATGCCCGCATCTCACGAGCCCCTGGTGCGCCTTCAGGGCACCTGACGTGATCCTGAAAGCGGTCGAGCAATGCGGGCAACGGGTCACCATGCTCATTTCCAGCTCCTATGTGCGCTTCTTCCCCACAAGGCGCGCCCAGCCTTCCGAAAAGACGGGCTCTTCCATGTCGAACCATTGCGCATAGATGCGCACCACTTCATCCGCCTGGCGTTCGAGGATGCCTGAAAGAACGATCCTGCCCCCCGAGAATTCGGCGAGCAGAGGGGCGAGCAGTTTCAACGGGTTGGTCAGTATGTTCGCGACGACTATGTCGTAGGTTGCTCGCGGCGCTTCCTCTGGCGTAAAGAAATGCATGTCCGCACGGTTCTGTTCTGCATTCTGGCTGCCGGACAGAATCGCCTGCGGATCGATGTCGACGCCGACGGCAAGAGACGCGCCGAGCTTCAATGCTGCGATGCCGAGTATTCCCGAACCGCATCCGTAATCGAGCACGGTCTCCCCGCCCTCCAGGTTAGCTTCGAGCCATTCAAGGCAAAGCCTGGTGGTGGGATGGCTGCCTGTTCCGAAAGCAAGTCCTGGGTCGAGGACGATGCTGATCGCACCCGGATCCGGACTTTCGTGCCAGGTCGGCGTGATCCAGAGGCGGCCGGAAATTCTGATCGGAGGAAATTGCGATTGCGTCAGCCTGACCCAATCCTGTTCGCGCACTTTTCCAGTGGCATAGTCCGGAACATGGCCGAGCCCTGCGCAATCTGCCGCAGCCTTCATCTTCTCCGCAGGATCGACGCCTTCATCGAAAAGCGCGGTGACCCTGGCCCAGTCCCAAATTTTGTCCCCATTCTCGCCCGGCTCGTTGAAGATGGGTTGCTCTTCTTCCGTTCCAGCCTTGGGATCGTGGATATCGACCGAAACCGCACCGATCGCGAGGAGCGCATCGCTGAACGATTCGGCATCCCGTGCACCGATTTCCGCGGTGATCGACAGCCAGCTCATTCGGGAGGGGCGAGACTCGCCAGCTTCTGCTCGAGGTAATGGATGCTGGTTCCACCCCTGATGAAGGCGGCGTCCTGGAGAAGCTGGCGATGCAGCGGAATGTTCGTGTCGATTCCTTCGACGACCATTTCGGAAAGCGCGCTGCGCATCCTGGCGAAAGCCTGCTCCCGGGTATCGCCGTAAGCGATCACTTTTCCGATCATCGAGTCGTAATGCGGCGGAACGAAATAATTGTGGTAGACATGCGAATCCACTCTGATGCCTGGCCCGCCCGGCGTATGGTAGGCGATGATCCTGCCTGGGGACGGCGTGAGCTTGAAAGGATGCTCCGCATTGATCCTGCATTCGATCGCATGCCCCCTGAACTGGATGTCGCGCTGCCTGAAGGCGAGTTTCTCGTTCGCGGCGATGCGGATTTGCTCCTGGACGATATCCACTCCCGTGATCATCTCGGTAACAGGGTGTTCGACCTGGACACGCGTATTCATCTCGATGAAATAGAATTCATCGTTTTCGTAAAGAAATTCGAATGTCCCCGCGCCGCGATAGCCTATCTTGCGGCATGCATCAGCGCACCGTTCCCCGATCTTGTTTCTCAGGCGAAGCGGAATGCCGTATGCAGGCGCTTCCTCGATGATCTTCTGGTGGCGACGCTGCATAGAACAATCGCGCTCGCCGAGATGGACGGCATTTCCATGCTCGTCGGCAAGCACCTGGATTTCAATGTGCCGCGGGTTTTCCAGGTATTTCTCGACATAGACCGTGGGATTGCCGAATGCCGACTGCGCTTCGCTGCGCGTCATCGTCACCGCGTTCAGCAGGGCGGCTTCGGTATGGACGACCCGCATGCCTCTGCCACCGCCTCCGCCCGCCGCCTTGATGATCACCGGATAGCCTATCGATCGCACGATTTTCACGATTTCCGCGGGAGAATCGGGAAGCGCTTCGTCATAACCGGGCACGCAAGGAACGCCTGCACGCTTCATCGCGTTTTTCGCGCTCACCTTGTCCCCCATCATCCTGATGGTCTCGGGGCGAGGGCCGATAAAAACGAACCCGCTCTTTTCGACACGCTCGGCAAAATCGGCATTTTCCGAGAGGAACCCGTATCCGGGATGGATCGCCTGGGCATCCGTCACCTCCGCTGCGCTGATGATCGCGGGGATGTTGAGGTAGCTCAAGGAAGACGGGGCAGGGCCGATGCAGACAGATTCGTCGGCAAGCCTTACGTATTTCGCGTCCGCGTCGGCCTCCGAATGGACGGCGACCGTCTTGATGTTGAGTTCGCGGCAGGCGCGCTGAATCCTGAGCGCGATCTCCCCCCTGTTGGCTATCAGAATTTTTTCGAACATCAAAAGGTCCCGATCATTCGATCACGAACAGCGGCTCACCGTATTCGACAGGCTGGCCGTTCTCGACGAGGATGGCCTTGATCACGCCTGACTTGTCCGCTTCGATCTCGTTCAAGAGTTTCATCGCTTCGATGATGCAGAGCGTGGCGCCGGCTTCCACTCGACTTCCCACCTCGACGAAAGGATCTGCACCCGGTGAAGGCGACCGGTAGAATGTCCCCACCATCGGGGATTTGAGGACATGACCCGAAGGCTCTTCCGCAACAGGCGCTGCCTGCGGTGCTGCGGGCGCGGGTGCGGCGCTCACGTGATGCACCATCGGCTGCGGCGCGTAAACCGGGTGTGAGGTGCGGCTGATGCGCACGGTTTCCTCTCCTTCGGTGATCTCAAGCTCCGATATGCCGGACTGCTCGACGAGATCGATCAATTTCTTCAGTTTTCTCAAATCCATAATTCAATCCCCGAGTTGGAGCGCATAGTTGAGCGCAAGCTCGTACCCTTTCGCGCCCAACCCGCTGATCACGCCGACGGCGAGATCCGAGAAATAGGATTCGGTACGAAAAGGTTCGCGAGCGAAAATATTGGAAAGATGCACTTCGATGAATGGCAGTGCCACCGCGGCAAGCGCATCGCGCATCGCCACGCTGGTATGCGTGTAGGCGGCCGGGTTGATGATGATGAATTCGGTGCCGTCGCCCCTTGCCGCCTGGATGCGGTCGATCAGCGCGGATTCGGCATTGCTCTGGAAAGCGGTCAGCCCTGCCCCTGCCTGCTCTGCAATCGTTGCCAGACGGGCATTGATGGCGTCAAGGGTATCTCCGCCGTAAATTTCAGGTTCACGGGTTCCCAACAGATTGAGATTGGGACCATGCAGCACGAGTATGTTTTTCACGGCGCAAGTTTGCCGCAATTGGTTGCGATTGTCCAGCTGCTTTTTGCCGTCAATTTCGAAGCAGTTTACCGACGATACCGTCGAGTTCCTCCTCAGGCCACGCGCCCACATGGGTCGAGACAACTTCGCCTTTCCTGTCGAAAACCAAAGTATAGGGAAGCCCTGCAAGGTTCAGCACACTGGAATCCTGGTCGATCAATACAGGATAGTTCACGCCTATCTTTTTTGCGAAGGCGCCGGCCTTGTCGGCGCTGTCGACGGCAATGCCTACGAAGGTCAGGCCACTGCTCTGGTATTTCTTCTGCAGATCGATGAACCCCGGTATTTCAGCACGGCAGGGCGGACACCAGGATGCCCAGAAATTGACCACCAGCACCTTGCCGCGCCACTGTTCAATTGCTTGCATTTTCCCTGTCATGTCGGGCAGAACGGCCTTGATAACCGCCGCATCCCGCCGCTTATCCTCGTTCCCGCCCGGATTGAAGTAAGCCATATAGAGCATCAATGCCGCCACGACGGCAGCGATTACCATGCTGAATATCTTCATGAAATCACCGAATCAAGCGCGGAGAGGAAGGATTCCGTTTTCTGCTCTCCGACCAGATGGAGCGCATCATTGCCGTTTTTGTCGAAGAAAACGATGCCCGGCGGGCCGAATAGGCTGAATTTCCTGAGCAGCGCGGCATCGTCCGGGGAGTTTTTCGTCACGTCCGCCTGGAGCAGGATCACGTCCTTCAGCTTGCCCTTCACTCTGGCATCTGCGAAAGCGGCGCGCTCCATTTCCTTGCAGGAGATGCACCAGTCCGCATAAAAGTCTAGCATCACGTATTTACCCTTGCTCGCTTCCAGCCGGTCATCCAGCTCGGCCAGATTCCTGATCCTTTCGAAATGCACCCCTTCGGGGGAAGCCGCGGCCGTTCTCAATCCTGCGAGCGGCTGCAGGATGTCGCGCCCGCCGCTCAATGCGCCGACGAGAAGCGCTATACCCAGAAGCAGCGCGATGAGACCAAGCCCCTTGCCGAATTTCCTGAAGCCTGACGAACCGTGCGGAAGGGGATCGACGGCATGCAGGTAGATTGCCGAGACGATCAGAAGCGCCGCCCAAAGCAGCATGTTGATCACCGCTGGAATGATGGGAGAGACAATCCAGATCGCAAGCCCGATCAGCAGGACGCCGAAGAAATTCTTGACCGACTGCATCCAGGGTCCCGCCTTGGGCAAGAGGGAACCGGCCGAAACGCCTATTGCGAGAAGAGGCAGTCCCATTCCGATACCCATGGCGAACAGCGCCGAGCCGCCGAGGAGAACGTCATGCGTCTTGCCTATATAAAGGAGCGCGCCAGCAAGCGGCGCTGCGCAGCATGGGCCGACGATCAGGGCGGAGAGCGCCCCCATCAGAAACACGCCGGAAAGATGGCCGCCCTGCAGCCTGTTGCTCGCATCAGACAGCCTGCTCTGCAGAAATGTCGGCAGCTGCAGCTCGTAGAAGCCGAACATGGAAAATGCAAGCAGAACAAAGATGAACGAGAAAGAACCCAGCACCCAAGGATTCTGCAATGCATCGGATACCAGTACGCCTGAAAATCCGGCGACAACTCCGGCGATCGCATAAACGATGGCCAGGCCCAGCACATAGGCAAGCGACAGGAAGAAACCCTTCGATCTCGTCATCTTTCCGCCATGCCCGACAATGATCCCGGAAAGGATGGGGATCATGGGAAAAGTGCACGGGGTCAGCGAGAGGAGAAAACCGAATCCCACGAAGCTCGCCAATATCAGCCAGTAGTTCCCTCCCATGAAGAGCGCGGAGATTTTCGATGACTCGTCGAAGCTTGTTGTCTGGGCGCCCGCTGCAGGCAGCTGCAGGTCGAATTGCTTCGTCATCGGTTCGTAGCACAACCCTTTCCCGCTGCAGCCCTGATAAGTTGCAATGAGCAGCAGCTTGCCGGTCGCAGCCTTGTCCCTGTCCAAAACAAGAACGGCGCGAAAAGGATGATGGTAGACCATCGTCCTGCCAAGATTGAGGTCATCCTTCATTTCGCCGTCAGGCAGGTCGATGCGGGCGATTTTCAGCCCGGGCGCATTCTGCACTTCGAATTTCATTCTTGCGCGATAGAGATAGTATCCTTCGGCAGGCGCAAAATCGACTGCCACCGAATTGCCGTCCCTGGCCTTTGCATCCACCTTGAACGCTTCATCGGGTTTAAGGAATTTCGGGGCCTTGCCGAAGATGTCCGTTTTGATGTCGGACAGGAAGGACGAGGCGTTCGCCTGCACAGTGCTGGTCAAACACAGAAAAAGGATTAGAATAGTGCGGAGAAGGGACATGTTTCGGCTCTGTCAGAGTGTCTGGGTAGCGATCCACCGCAGATATTCCGGCAAACCGTCGGAAAAAGAGACAGCGACGATCTCCGGAAGTTCATAGGGATGGTCATCCAAAATCGCAGCCTCGACCGATCGGTAGTGCCGTGATTGCGTCTTGATCAGAAGCGGCACCTCGCGCGCCGACTCTGTCTTGCCTTCCCAGACGTAAATCGAATCGCATTCCGCCATGATGTTGACGCAGGCGGCCAGACGAGAATCGACGAGCTTTCTGGCGAGGGCCTCAGCCCTGTCCCTGTCCGGCATATTGGTGATGACGAGCATTGCGTCCATGGGAAACTGACTTGAAAAATTTGTTGCTCATTTTACTCGGTTTTTCTTTTCTGGAAATTTATTTTCTGATCAAGCTGGCAGAGCATATCGGCGGCTTGCCCGTGATCCTGCTCCTTTCGGCCAGCGCTTTCGGCGGATGGCAGCTGATCCGCGGCGAATTCCATTCCCTCTTGAGCCGGGCGTTCGTCCCTTCTCCGCTGCAGCTGAACGAATTCCCCGCAAGGAAGCTCGTTGCAGGCATTTTGCTGATCGTTCCCGGCATTATCTCCGATATTGTCGCCATTATCCTGCTTTTGTGGCCAAAAAAACCCGACGCCCCGGATCATGGCATCATCGAGGGCAGGTTCCACAGGATTGATTAGCTTACACCGTCGGAAACATGGGGATACTTGAGTGAAACACCGAGTTCCTTCTTCATTCTGGCGTTGTCCATCCTCCTGGACTCGGACATGAACGAATACATCGATTCCGGAACGACTTGCCTGAGTTCCTCCCTGGGCAAGCGCCTCGGCTCCGGCAAATCGTACTTTTTCGCCAGAAAATCGAAGTAATCGCCCATCTTCATGGAAGAATCGTCGCTTACATTGTAGATCCTCCCGTTCGATCCGTGATGCAGCGCACAGGTCACGATGCGCGCAAGATCTTCCGCATGAATGTGGTTGGTATAGACGTCTTCCGCTTCCGCAAGCATGGGAAGGCTCAGCCTGGAAAGCGAAATCCGCTCTTTCGAATAGATGCCCGGAACGCGCAGGAGGCACACCCTTATGCCGTTTTTACCGCCCCATTGCCTGATGCGGCGCTCCGCGTCAAGGCGCCTTTCAGCGCGCGAGGTCTGGGGGCTCACCTTTCTTGTTTCAGCGACATGCTCACCCGCACAATCGCCGTAGACCCCGCTTGTGCTGATATACACGAGACGTTGTGGTACGATATCGCCTTTTGATAAGGCTGCCAGCAGATTCCGCGTCCTGACGTCTTCCCTGCCCGAGTTTCGGGGGGGAGCGAGATGCAGAATGTCCTGTGCGATGCCGGCGATTCTAACCAGGCTTTCAGGACTGTCGAGATCGCCGTATATCGGCGTGACGCCCGCCTCCCGCAATGCCGTGAAGCGCTCGGGAGAATGGGACAGGGCGAAAAGCCGATAGCGCCTGGCCAGCAGGCGGGCTGCGCGCAGCCCGATGTCGCCGCAGCCGATAATAAGCAAATTTCTCATAGGATAGAGATTCTACAATTTCGCCGGTCCCGACAACAGGGGAGAACATGTCTTTCAGAGTCACCATCAAAGCCAGCCAGCATGCCTTTTCCAACCGAGAAGACGAAACGATACTCGAAGCCGCCTTGCGGGAAGGGTACGAGCTTCCTTACGGCTGCAGGAACGGCGCATGCGGCTCCTGCAAGGGCAGAGTTGCCCAAGGCGAGGTTGCCCTTGGCAAACACGACAAGTCCGCCCTGAGCGATTCCGAGATCGCTGAAGGCATGACGCTTTTCTGCTGCGCAAAACCGCTTTCCGACCTCGTCATCGAATGCAGGGAAATCAAGGCGGCCAAGGACATCCAGGTGAAGACGCTGCCCTGCAGGGTACAGAAGCTGAGCCGCTATGCGGACACAATGGTGATTCACCTCAAGCTCCCTGCCAGCGAGCGGCTCCAGTTCATGGCCGGGCAGTATATCGACATCCTGCTCAAAGACGGCAAGCGCCGCAGCTTTTCCCTGGCCAACGCACCGCACGACGACGAGATGCTTGAACTTCACGTCAAGAATGTCGCCGGTGGAAACTTCAGCCGGCATGTCTTCACCGACATGAAGGAAAAGGACATTCTGCGCTTCGAAGGCCCGCACGGCACTTTCTGCCTCGACGAATCATCTGAAAAACCGATTGTTTTCGTCGCAAGCGGAACGGGCTTCGCTCCCATCAAGAGCATCGTCGAGCATGCCTTCCATATCGGCATCGAGCGTCAGATGACGCTTTACTGGGGCGTCAACACGCTTGCCGATCTTTACATGATCGACCTTCCCGAGAAATGGGCTGAAACGCACGAAAACTTCAGCTTCGTTCCAGTGCTTTCTTCGCCTCTCCCTGAAGACAACTGGTCAGGCAGAACGGGCTTCGTCCATCACGCCGTCATGGAAGATTTCTCCGACCTGTCCGGCCACCAAGTCTATGCCTGCGGCTCTCCTGTCGTCGTTCAAGCCGCCCACAAGGACTTCACTTCGCAAAGAGGCTTGCCGGAAGACCAGTTCTTCTCGGACGCATTCACTTTTTCTCCGAAATAGGCTGATTCAATGAACACACTGATTTGCGGCTCCATCGCATACGACACCATCATGGTCTTCCATGATGAATTCAGGAAGCACATCCTTCCCGAGCAGATCCATATCCTGAACGTGGCTTTCCTGGTTCCGGACATGAGGCGGGAATTCGGCGGCTGCGCCGGAAACATCGCCTACAACCTGAAAATGCTGAATGGTTCGCCTCTTGTCATGGCCACAGTCGGAGACGACCATCAGCCCTATTCCTACAGGATGGAGAAACTCGGCCTGGACGCATCGCACGTCAGGCATGTCGAAGGCACGTTCTGCGCCCAGGCATTCATCACCACCGACGTGAAGGACAATCAGATCACGGCATTTCATCCGGGCGCGATGAATCATTCCCACCTCAACAGCGTCCTTGACGCTAAAGAAGTGAGCCTGGGCATCATCTCCCCCGACGGAAGGGAGGGGATGCTGAAGCATGCGCAGGAATTTTTCGAAGCGGGCATTCCATTCATCTTCGATCCCGGCCAGGGCATGCCGATGTTCGACGGAACCGAACTCATGGCCTTCATCGAAAAGGCAGACTACCTCACGGTCAACGACTACGAAGCGAAGATGCTTCAGGAGAAAACAGGCAGAACGATCGAGGAGCTTGCAAAGCATGTCAAGGCGCTCGTCGTCACCCTGGGCTCGGAAGGTTCGCTGATCCACGCAGGGAGCAAGGAAATCAGGATTCCCGCAGTCGAGCCGGAAGCCGTTCTCGACCCTACCGGATGCGGCGATGCCTATCGCGCCGGTCTCCTTTACGGCATCGCGAACGACCTCGACTGGGAGACGACCGGCAGGCTCGCCTCACTTCTGGGATCGGTCAAGATTGCCCATCGCGGCGGTCAGAATCATGAAATGGGCATGGATGAAATCAAACGCCGTTACAGGAAAGCCTTCGGAGCAGACCTGTAATCAAAGTGTCACCGATTCGTCACCGGCCTGTCACCTGAGACGCTTAATGTTTTACCGTACATATATCGGAGGTAAAACATGCTGCTCCAAGAGCTCCAGGAATCCCAGAACGCGGGCAAGAAACTGACCCTGCATTTCGCAAGGTCCATGTCCGAAGTCGTGGAAGCGCAAAAACTCCGGCACCGCATCTTTGCTGAGGAGATGGGCGCCCGCCTTTCGACCAAGGAGGAAGGGGTGGACAGCGACATATTCGACCCGTTCTGCCAGCATCTTCTGGTGCGCGACGAAGAAACCACCGAGGTGGTCGGCACCTATCGGATTCTCGACAGCATGCAGGCGAAAAAAATCGGCGGATTCTATTCCGATGACGAATTCGACCTCACCCGCCTCAATCATCTTCGTGCCGACATGGTCGAAGTAGGCAGATCGTGCGTCCATCCCGACTACCGGAATGGCGCAACCATCACCCTGCTCTGGTCGGGGATCGCGCAGTACATGCAGGCCCACCATTACCAGTACCTGATCGGCTGCGCGAGCATCCCGATGACGGACGGCGGCCATGTCGCGGCAAGCATCTATAACCGGATCAGGCAAAGGTACCTGAGCCCTCCTGAGTACCGCGTTTTCCCGCGCTGCGCCCTGCCCCTTGATGCGCTCAACGGCAATCTCGACCCGACGCTCCCCCCGTTGCTGAAAGGCTATCTCCGCCTCGGGGCCTACGTCTGCGGAGAGCCCGCATGGGATCCCGACTTCAACACGGCCGACCTCTTGATGATGCTGCCGCTCTCGAAGATGTCTTCCCGATACGAGCGCCATTTCATGAGGAAATCCTCGAGCGCGCTGATCCCCGCCTGACTTCGGCCTGGACTCGAAATGGAGTACGCTCTAGAATCGGGCATGGCTCCAGGAATGCATCATGCGATCAGGGCGGTTCGGATGACCCGCCTTGGCATCCATCTCGCCTTGGGCATGCTGACGGTGAGCACCGTGTTCCCGGTCAGCGGCAAGAGGCGAAGGCAGCGGCTTGTTCGGAGCTGGTCAAGCAAGCTCCTGAAAATACTCAACGTTTCCCTCTCGGTCAGAGGAATGCCTCCAGAATCGCAGTCCCTCCTGGTCGCGAACCATGTTTCCTGGCTCGACATCTACCTCATCAATGCGGTATGCCCGCCCCGCTTCGTCGCGAAATCCGAAATCAGGTCCTGGCCGGTTATCGGGTGGCTCAGCGAAAAGACCGGGGTGCTTTTCGTGGAACGGGGAAGCCGCCTTGATACGGGAAGGATCAACGCCGCGATCTCTGGAGCGATCGCATCCGGCGACATCGTCGCGGTCTTTCCGGAAGGGACGACAAGCGACGGCCGTTCGATACTGAATTTCAGGGCGCCTCTTCTCGAGCCGGCCCGCTCTTCAAGGCTCCATCCCGCAGCGATCCGGTATGTCACCCGTGAAGGCAAGATCGACACTCAAGTGGCCTATGCCGGTGACACTTCCTTCGGCGCATCGCTCTGGACGATACTCGGACAGAAAAAAATCCATGCCGAACTCGTTTTCATCGAAGCGATCGAGGTGGATGGGAAGGACAGGAAGACGCTCGCGAGAGATGCGGAATCCGTCATTGCGGAAGCACTAGATCTGCCCAGGCCCGGCAAGGAATCTGGAACACCCGGCGATCTTCGAGCCTGACAGCCGTCAGCGCGCCTCCCCAGAGGCAGCCCGTATCCAGCGCCACCAGATTTTCCCTCATCATGAGCCCCAGGGCCGACCAGTGTCCAAAGACGATCCTGGAACCTGCCCAAGCGGGATCGGGCACATCGAACCAGGGAAGATAGCCTTCCGGCGCCTTGTCGAGTCCGCCCTTGTGCGAGAATTCCATGCTTCCTTCATGCGTGCAGTACCGCATTCTGGTCATGGCGTTGATGATGACCCTGAGCCGCGCATGACCGGACAGTTCATCGCTCCATTCATGAGGCTTGTTGCCATACATGTTCGCCATGAGGTCGATTCGGTTCGGCCCCCGCAATGCCGCCTCGACCTCCGCTGCAAGCCTGGAGGCCTTATCCGCGCTCCATTGGGGAAGGAGTCCCGCATGGACAAGAACCGTATTGTCCTCTTTGTGAAAAAGCGGGCGATGGCGCAGCCAATCGATCAACTCTTCACGGTCGGGGGCGCACAGGACGTCATGAATCGTGTCGCTCCTGTGCTGCCTTTCCATGCCGTCGGCGACCATGAGCAGATGCAGGTCATGGTTGCCGAGTACGGTCAGAGCGGAGTCCCCGAGCGCTTTGACAAAGCGCAAGACGCCCGCCGAATCAGGCCCTCTGTTGACGAGGTCGCCGACGAACCACAGCCTGTCTCCTGCCGGATCGAAGCCGATCAGTTCTAGGAGCGATTTCAGCTCGTGACTGCAACCCTGTACGTCGCCGATGACATAAGTCGGCATGGGCGCCTAGCGCCCGGCATCACTGGGCATGCGAGACCATGTAATGGACAGCTGCCTTCACTTCAGCGTCCGTCAGGCTGCTCTTGCCGCCTCTCGGGGGCATCATGCGGATGCCGTGAAGCGCATGCTGGACCAGGGTATCTTCGCCCTGCTTGATCCTGGGTGCCCATGCCGCCTTGTCGCCGAATTTAGGGGCACCCATGACGCCCGCAGAGTGGCACGTAGTGCAGACGCCCTTGAAGACCTGCTCGCCCGTCATATCCGCGTGGGAGACAGCAGGAAGGAACGCGAATGCGACGACGGGAAGGATTTTGAATGCTTTCATGATGGTCCCCTTTTGAGTATATTAGGCAATGTTTATTTTAGTCCCCATCGCCAGTAAGGTAAAGGACAAATGGGGCCTGTGTGATAGAATAGCACCGTTTTGTTGCATTTTTTTTTGCGCCCGTAGCTCAGTTGGATAGAGCGTTGGTTTCCGAAGCTTAAGGTCATTCGGAGGCTGCGTGATAAAATGACCTTTGCTCCACCTTTGCGGTTTTCTCTCCCGCGCCCGTAGCTCAGTTGGATAGAGCGCTGGTTTCCGAAGCCAGAGGCCACAGGTTCGACTCCTGTCGGGCGCGCCAGTCATGGATAAAAGTGGGCACTTGATCGGTGCCCATTTTTATTTGATGCATGGTCGCCGCAAGCGCATCAAAGCTGCCTCGTATGGTGGCCTGCTTGTCCTCTATCCTGATTTCATCCACAAGGATGTTCAGGTAGCTTTTGGCCAGAGTTGAGTCATTCGACATCAGTTTCTTGCGAAGCGCTTTCCCGAACACTTCAACCTGAGACGGCTTCAGATACTCTACCTCGGGCATGGATTGTTCCCGAACCACGCCAGCCCTTTCGATCAGCAAGGCTTCACGTGATGCCTTGAGGGTTTGGGCTCTTTTCTGGGTGGTTTCGTCCAATTCGATGATCCCCGTCTCGATCGCATCAAGCAAACGCTGTTGGCGCTCATCAAGCTGCTTGAGCTGACGGTTCAATTCATTGATGCGTTCCTGCTTGTTATCCTTTGAATCGCGGATGCGTTTGCGAAGTTCGGCCATCATGGCATGCAATCGATCTGAAGCCAGTATCTTTTCCACCAGGCTGGCAATGACCAGTTCATCCAGCTTGTCCATGGGAATATTGGAACTGGAACATGCATGATTACCCTTGTTGCGGCGATTGGTGCATTTGTAATACCGGTAGCGGCCGCCTTTCCCGGTGGATAGCGTCATTCCTGCTCCACAGACACCGCATTTCAGCAAACCACTCAACAGAACAGGGGAGGATACCCGACGAGGGGGCAGGCGGCTGGGCGAACGTGACTCGCGCTTGATCCGGACTTGCTCGAATTTTGCCGCATCGATAATTGCGGGAATCTCAGTCTTGACCCACTCCTCGGGCGGCCTAACCTGTCCCGCCCTAGAATCCCGGACGTTGAAGAAGTATTCTCCCATGTACATGGGGTCAGTCAGAACGTCATGGATTTTCTGCATGCGCCAAGGCTTGCCGCGCATCAATAGCCCCTTCTCGGTCAGATGCCTGGCGATTTCCTTGCCGCCCATGGGGCGTCCATTATATCCATGAAGATACAGATCGTAGATCAGCTTCACGACCCCAGCCTCTGCTTCGTTGATGGCGAGTTTCTTTTTCTTCCGGCCCCGGCTTCCAGACACGTCAGTGCTGATTGCCATATAACCAAACGGCGCCAGGGAACCATTAAAAAAACCCTGCCGCGCATTTTCCTTCATGGCGCGGGATGTATGCTTGGCGTTCTCCTGAGATTGGTAGCCATCGAACATTCTGATGATATTGCGGACCAGTTCGCCGCTTGCATCATCGGAAGTAGGCTGGGTGATGGAGAATAGTTTCACGCCGTTGCGCTTGAGCTTACGTTCATGCACTCCGGCCTCGATCCCGTCGCGAAAGAAGCGGGAATGACTATGCACGATGATTGCTTCGAACGGAGGATGTTTTTGAAGAGCCTCCCCCATCATTTGCTGGAAGATCGGCCGCTTGTCGTCCGTAGCGGATGCGCCTGGTTCGATATATTCAGCAACGACGATATGCCCTTGTACCTTCGCCCATTCCTGCATCTGCCTCAACTGGTCTGGAATCGAAAGTTCGTTCTCAGCTTGTCTGACGGTGGACACTCGTGCATATAGAGCAACCTGCATAACGCCTCCAGGGCTTCAACTGTGAAAATTCACAGCGATGGTAAAATCAACTGACTCTTTTGATATTATACGGATTCAATTTCCAATTCCGAAATTCGCATCAGTTCAATGAGTTCGGGAAGAATGGATTCGAGAAGATCGATTTCCTCCGGCCGAATAGACTCCGTTCCAGGTTTGAAGCAAACCTGTATTTCCGGGAAAGAATCTTTTTTATGGACTGCCACTGGCGCTCAGCTTTGTTGGGACTCTGAACAAGTGGCCTTTTTCAAGAGTTGGGCAACACTGACCCCATCGTCACGGAGCCGACGAACGTACGGAAGACGTTTTGGCGGCATCGGAGCGTCCTTCCTGGATGAACGCTGCACTTCGGCTCGGTAGAGCGCAGCAAGCTTGCCAACCTGACTACGGATGCCAGCAAAGCCAGGGGACGACCAGAGTTGGTAGAGCATCTGGTGCATGTTGTTCGAGGAACCCTTCCGGACGGTGTCTATAATCGAATCCCGCCAGTTCTGGTATTTGCTTTCGTTCATTCGCCAAGTCCACTTGGTTTCTGATGATGCATTTTTCTGTTTTGGTTTGACCGTGCTATTGTTTTGCTTGGCGCCCGTCTCACTACTTTTTTGCTTTGTGGTACCTCCCTTTTTTTTCGGAAACCTGACAAGTTCGAAGCCGTCGATTTCGATCCGCCCGCTCTTCTCTAACGCATTCTTGAGCTTTTCTATGGAGTGCGCGGCATGCTCGCCTTTTTCAGGTGCCGTTACCAACAACCACCACCGGATTGTCCCGTTTGTGTGCCACAGATACAGGCGTGCATTCCCAATCTCGGCGCGCTTGCGGTTGACGCGAAGATTGCGGTCGGCCAAAACTTGGTAGGTAAGATCGAATTTTTTGACCAGTTTCTGGCAGCGACCAATATCCACTGACCCCGCCACCCAATGGGTATACCCCTGTATGACGCCATCGCACAATCGCTGCATCAGGAGTGATCGGGAAGTAAAAATCAAAGGAGTTTTCATAATATATTCTTGCGAGTAAATTGAATGGCTACGAGAATAAGGTTCGACGCGATCGAGTTGAATGACGAAAAACGGTCTGGGTTTTCGGGATAAAAAAGGTCACATGGGAGGGGTTTAGTGGGACGTAAAAAGAAGTATTTAAACGATGACAAAAGAGACGCTCTGTTGCGCACTTCTTCTTTAATGAGGGAAATCAAGCAGGCGAGTCAATTGACGGCTGGCGATCTCGCCGAGGCATTGCAACCCGAAATCGTTCTGTCTGAGGATCTGGTTCGGCAATATCTAGCTGGTAAAAAAAAGGTCATGGGAGAAGATCGCCAGATAGCGCTGGCACGAATTGCCCGTCAGCGAGGATGGGAGGGACCCCTCGTTAGGTATGTGCTGAAATGGAACGAAGACCTGTATTCAAAAGATGAGCGGCAGATGTTGACCGAACTTTCAAGCACAATGCTGAAGAAAAGGAGTGCCGACCGAAGAAGCGCCCTTAAATTCCTGGAAAAAGGCGCAAGGATTTTGCTTGGTCAAGGGATGACCGATGCAGATCTGGTTGGTCTGATGATCATGCTTGCAGAAAAACTGGTTCCTGCACATGAGCGCACAGGTGGGGGAATGATTAACCCTGCAGGTCTGCGGGTGTGTGTGGGTTTTGACTACAGTTCCATTGACGATGCGTGGCTATACTGGGACATCCTACCGTTGGAAGATGCGGCAGAGTATGTGAAAAAGAAGTCTTCAAGATTATAAGCAGCTAAAAGCGACGAGAATCGGTATACACAAATCAAGAAGAAAACCCCGCCGAAAATCGGCGGGGTTTGGTGCTACTACCGCAAAGTAACATGCGGCTGAAACTCCACCCGTTAGGGCTTCATTCCTACAACAAACGGTTTCCCGTCTCATGACGACAATGGGTCGCCTGCCATCGGACTCCGAATAGTCCCTTAGGCTTCAACTGACGCGGGATGTTCTGGTTCGGACTTTGTCCCGCCGTTTATTCCGATTAAACCATCGGACGATCAGCCTTCCCCTTTGACAAACGGTCACCTTGCCATCGGTGCGGCTACCTGCCCATGTTGGCCCAGGTTGGCAGTTCGTTAAAAATTGTCACCCAAGTTTCAGGGCAACGCTTTCCATCGCCTTTCGTCATCAGTCCGCCGCCAAGCGGACGCAGACAGGGTGCCACCCCTGCCTGAGCTTCGACGCATCCGTACCAGGTAATCTCACCACACATTTTCGACTGCTCCAGGCTTTTTTTCATCAGACAATCAGCGAGTTTGCCTTTTGAGTCTTCCTGACACGCAAGGATACTTTGTCCTGGCGCGCATACTTGCCTGGTCTCCCACGCATAGCCTAATCGGTGCCACCCGATTTCATTCAGCCTTAGCGCTTCCCACGTTAGTCAGCATAGTCATAACACCAGCCTGCTGGCTCAGATTAGAAGATATTCTACGGGGTCTCCCCGCTCACCCACTGCCCGGTACGGGCGGTCAGGCTTTCGGCGGCCCAAGATTCCAAAACGGCTCGCTTACTTCCTCCAATCTTCATCACCACTCGCTTGTCCGTCCTGAGGACGGATACAGGCATCATGTCACCCAGCGCATCGCATCGGTCTGTAAACACAGCCGGGACGCCTTTGTTTCGTTACACCGGAGCTATCAACGACCCCCATGGCTTGCGCCACAAGGTGCCGGCTGAATCCACTCTCGCTCATCAACCCTCCAATGGTTTCCCATTGGCTCAGAAGTGCCGGTGTGGGTCACAGGTTGAACGGTCATCCGCTCCCCCTGGTCGGTATTGACGAGGAATGTTTCCCTCTTCCGATCCCATGCTGACGAACCATTCTGGTTTCTCGCAATTACTTCGCGAATCCTCCAGATGGCCCTTTCCGTGTCGCCCAATATTCGTATTTCTAGGGATTAAAGTCGAAGCGGAATAACCACAGCGCTTCGTTGCATGCCGCACCAGTTCCATTACGAACATGCGGCTTCCGCAGTCTCTTACGATTGGCAATCGTAAGTCGAGCCGTCCGGCTCATGTGTGTCATCGCGTCGAGGGGTGGCAGCCCCTTACACGATGTTTTGTGATCGGGGTGGCAACCCGTGGCGATGTATCCATCATGGGGTTGCCAAAATCGAAAGTCAACCCCTTGGAATCTTTATTTATTTTGTCGCTTTTCAAGCGAATTTGTTTCTCTGAAAGCCGCATAAAACCAAGTCGCGGCTTTTATTGCTGCGCAAGCTGCAGCATCGGATTTGTTGATAATTATGCGTTGTCAGTATTGTCTTTGAGCAGGCTCTCGACTTGGTAGATTAGCTCAGAAACACTGATATTTAGAACTACGGCAATCTTGAAAAGCATCTTGATGCTCGCACTGCTGCGCCCCAGTTCAAGCAAGGAAACGTAATTCCTCTCAATCCCGGCTTCATGCGCTAATTTCTCCTGAGAAAGCTTCCGTTGCTTTCGCAAAGATTTTAAGACGATCCCTAATGCAATCTCAGGCTCCACCAACCCCTCCCTTTATAAGGGAGAAGATACGGTTAGGATCTTATTGCGTCTTCACAATATATTGGGCAAAATATCCCGACTGCGAATCATTAGGTAATTTCTTGCAGCTAGCCTATATCGAGGAATCTCGTGGATAAAGAAGACATCGTTTGGGATAGAATTGGCGCTCTTCAGAATGCATTGAAAGAACGGGCTCATGGCCAATTCGAAGCAGAGAAAAGGAAGTTGAACGAAAACTACGCCTGGGCTCGCCAGTTCACCATCAATGCAGACTGCGCCCTGAAAAAGCTAATTAACTGGAAGGAGTTAGAAAGCGGTCTCGAAAGGCTATGCCGAAATACGGAAGCGCTTCCATTCATTCCACCCTATGTCAGTGCATTTTTGGGATTCATATTTACCTGGATAATTATCGGCATTCTTATTGGCAGCACCTTTGGTTTCATCCTTGCAATTGCGGCGGGTGTCCTGGCATATAAGCTATCGACAGCTATAAACATCAGGCAGCTTCAGAAAACGATTGTTGTCCGTCTGATGCGGTTTCACGAAGTTGCTGACAATACTGAATATCCGTTGTCGTTTGTTGTGCTCTACCACAATCCAAAAAATGGATTCACCGGGCCTCAATTGCTCAGTTATGCTGAGAACACAGTGCGTATCCCAGATAGTGGATATGGTATTGGGATTTTCAAGGGCGAAGTATTGTACGGATTCCTGTCCATCGACTCATCCGGAATCCAGCTGTTTACCTTCGATGGCAAGCAAAAGTTATCACTGAAGGACTCTGTTGTCGGCAGTGGCATCAAGGAAATGATCAATCAAGATGGCATGGCGTTCCATCTCTTTCAGCAATTCGAGGATGCTCAGGACAGTAGCCACCCATCCCTCGAGTTGGCGCCGCTTAAATCAGCGTGGGAGAAAGTGGTCTTGGATCTCGAAACCTTGGAAAATCTCCTACGAGCGGAACTGCTGTTTGTTTACCAAGATTCTGCCGCACCGAAGGGAATATTGCTGAAGGGGCCTCCAGGTACAGGGAAATCTCTTACAGCAAAGATATTTGGAGATTCCTCGGGAGCTCATTTCATCAAGCTCTCTGTCGCTCATATTAAGAGCGACGTCATCGGAGGAACTGCGGCAAACGTCAAGAAATTGTGGGAAGAGGCTCGTGCAAACGTCCCTTCTGTGATTTTCATTGATGAATGCGAGTCGATTTTCTCAAAGAGAGGCGGGGATCAGGGTGATTCGTTTGTCAACGAAGCTGTCCAGACATTCCTGACCGAATGGGATGGCATAGGCAGCAGCTCTCAAGTTCTTGTAATCGGCGCAACCAATCGCGCGGAACTTCTGGATGATGCAATCATGAGCAGGTTTGCTGATGTCATTGAACTCAATCCCGTCGGCATTGATGACAAAGAAAAACTTGTTATGACAATCGCTCATGATGTGGGTCTAGGTGTTGCCATACCAGATGAGATTATTCAATCGCTTGGAGGGCTGAGCGGCCGCGAGATACGAAACGCCATGCAACAAGCGATACGAATGGCCGCCCCAAAGCAGCCGGAATTGTCGCATTTCCACAAGGCGCTTGATAAAACACGTGTTAAATCATCAACCACTGTGGCTTCTGATGCATCCTGGGGAACTTTGGTATTGCCCGGTACCATAAAGGAGCGCCTTAAAGCCATGGTGGAAATGATACGAAAATCGGAATCATTGCATGCCAGCGGTATCCCTATCCCTAAAACGCTATTGCTGTATGGGCCACCAGGAACGGGCAAAACACAAATTGCACGGACACTCGCCAACGAATCAAAAATCAATTTCATGGCGCGCACGACCGCTGACTTGAAAGGTCAATATCTAGGTCATGCCGCAGCAAGAATTGCCCAGACATTCGAAACAGCAAGATCATCATCTCCGACGATTCTATTTCTTGATGAAATCGACGCAATTTCTTCAGCCCGTGATGGAAATAACGACCAGTTGCAATCTGAAGCAGTAACGCAGCTTCTGCAAGAGCTCGATGGTGTTTCTGCGCATTCCGGCTATGTTCTCGTAATCGCTGCTACCAATATTCCATCTCAACTTGACCCTGCCATCCTATCGAGATTCGCTCAGAAAATAGAAATCCCACTACCTGCACTGGAAGAGAGAAAATCGATCTTCATGAACCTTCTGGCCAATCGTCCTGTTGATAGCGCACTGGATATCGAATCGTTGGCAAACCAAAGTGCAGGGCTCTCAGGACGGGACCTGCGCGAACTCGTGACCGAAGGGTTCAATTTGGCTGTGCAAAGGACGATTGCTGCTGGCCAAGCTGTCGAAAAGACCTTCCTGGCGGCTCAAGATATGCAACAGGCATTGATGCAAAAGGCAGTGTAACGACTTTTAAAAGGAGGAAATGTAATGTTGATAGGCATCATACTTATGGCTGTTAGTGTTGGGCTTTTTATCTTTGTGAAGAAAAGTCGATTCGAACGAACCAATGAAGCTGGCGTTCAAGTATTCGACAGTTTCTGGCAAATGCTCATGATCAGATTCGGGGATAAATTGGGGATGTTCGTATCTGTAATATTATTTTTCATGGGATTAGTTTACCTTCTGGGAATCGTTGGAAAGAAATGAATCACTGATATGATCTGCCCATATTGTTATTCTCGTTCAAGCTGATCATATTTCTTCCCGGCCCCTCGCCGGGTGGCAACCGGGGCCGTGTTTATCAACATCGGCCCCGTCGTTGCAAAGCTTATAGTCGCTTCAGCCTGTCAATGCCAAGCCCTGCGGGTGGCCGCCCGGCTTTCGCGGCATAAACAAGCACACCGTCGCCGCTCGTTGAGCGGCAACAGCCCTTATTTATTCCACGACCAGACGACCAGCATTGACAGCCTTCCGCTCCAACCCCGTCGCAGCATTAGAGTGCGGTGGGCGGCTCGTTGGCCGCAATGACAGAATCGAAGTCTCTCAAGACCCGCACACCAGGTCAGGTAAAGAACTCTTTTCCGAAAAAAAGTTTTCCTCGAGCAGCTCCTTTGCAAGCGTGAAATTCACGGATTTCAGAAACGGCACTGACAATCATGCTGGCGATCTCTTTGCCAATCGTTGGATCCGAGGCGCGCAGCCTGGCTTCCTGGTAACTGCTTGCCTCGATAAAGAAGGTGATTCCAGAGGCAGTATGAACGGCGTATACAGTTTGACGCATTTTTCTTTCCTTTCGAGAGGCGCACCTTCCCTGTGAAGGCGCTCCAGGAAAAGAAAAATGGTGAGGTGATTCTATCAGGCGTTAGCTCTGGGTCAATAGGTGCGGTCGCTTTGCATCGATCGAGTGCAATGCGCCTCTCACGTCTCAAGGCATTTACTATTGCCGTCCAGAACTCGAATGGGGTCGTTCGACATTTTCTCTTCGGGAGGAATGGGGATGTAATTTCTAAATTTGAATAAAAAAACAGGAATCACTTTCGTGATTCCTGTTGAAGGACTCTATACATCAAGCAACCGCCGTAGCCAGCGGGGAAACTTAGCAATCCTATTCGCTATTTCAATGGCTTGATTAATTTCCGTGCTTTCTTGGCTCGATAACCGCCGGAACTGATTAAACCAGTCTGCAAACGAGCCGGACGCCTTGATTTCATCGGCGATGGAAACAGGAAGATCAACCTGCACGAGCCCCTGCGCCTTTTTCTTTTGCCTATGCTTCGCAACGCGCTCAGCTCCAGCAGTTCGCTGTTTCTCTGAGTTGTTGCGAATGTAAGCCGTGGTTTTCACCAGACCGTGTTGCTCGGCCAAGTGAACGTCTTCATCCTCAGTGTGTTCTGGAATTGTGCTCATGAAATTTCCTTGTGTAGTTGTCATTGCACAAGGAAATGGACTGCATGAGTTTGTAATTTCGGTAAGGGGGAAAAAGTGGTTACTCGTAATTCTTTGCGAGGCGAGTGTTACTGTAATGCGTTACGGTAACGCATCGACATTGGATACTGTATCAATTAGGTCGGTTGAAATGTGCCCTTTGCCGCCAGTCATGTGTTCAGAGGTTAAACGGCAGGATCCAGAGTGCAGCAGTCACTCAGTAAATCAAATTTAGGACAACGCCTCGACTTTTCAGAAGGAATCACGAAATTGGCGACAAATTTTTCAGCTGAATAATGTGCTTAGCTGATTTGAGATTGGTGTGAAACCAGTTGTTCCCACCAACACCAGAAGAAATGCGCTCTCCAGCATCTCGATGCCGGCACCAAGCAGATCTCCGGTCATACCGCCCATGCGCCTTGAAAGAAATCCCCGCCAAATCCAGATCCCGAGGGGAGCGCACAATAATACCGGGTTTGGCAAACTGAGAAGGGATAACAAGAAAATCCATAGCCATGGCGCGTAAGGAGACATTTCCGCGCCAAAGCGTTCGCCCATGCCTGATTTTAAAGGAGGCAACCTTGCCCAGAAGAGCGGTCCGAGTCTCGCCCATGCAGAAACGAGAACAAGCGCCCAGAAATGGCCTTCCTTGGCGAGGAGCATCAAGAGGATAAGCTTGGTTGCAAGCTGAAGAATAAGACTGACAGCGCCAAACGTGCCTAGATGGGGATCTGCAAGAATCTCCAGAAACTTTTCCCGGTTGCGGTGAGCCGCCCCCAACGCATCGCTCATGTCAGCCAAACCGTCCAGATGCAGTGCACCTGTAATCCATACCCAAACCAGAAGGCTGAGCAACGCGCCGAGCCATGGGTTCAGTCTGCTTCCAACCCACAGTGCCGCCCCCAGAAACAAGCCGATGACAAGGCCCACCATGGGAAACCAGGATGCACCCTGGGTTGGTTTCGCAGTACCCGGCAGTTTCGGCATGGGAAGCCTGGTGAGGAGTTGCATTGCATGGATCAAGTTACGCATGGCGTTCAGTTGAGGGAGAGCAGAAACGGCGTTTGACCATCGAGATGGGATATGCGCAGACAGGCGGCTTCCGGCAAAGCGATCCGAAACGTCTGTTTTGGCGTAAACCCGAAAAGCTCCATGAGCAGCGCACGCATCACCCCGGCGTGCGTAACGAGCAGGCGATTGGCGCCCGCAGATTCCGCCATCCATTCGGCCCATCCCTTTGAAACCCGCGTGCGAAGCTTGGAAATGGATTCTCCCAGAGGAGGGGCATGTCTCCCATCCATGAAGGCACGGTATTCATCCGCAGGGCATGCCGCCCCGCCAGGCATCAGCCCTTCCCACAAGCCGAAGTCGATTTCACGGAAATCCGGAACCACCTGCAAAGGCAGACCAATGCGCCCGGCATAATCGACGGCGAAATCGCGGCATCTGCGCAGCGGCGAAGTGGCGACCAAATCGAAAGATTCGCTTTCCAGCTTTGCCAAAATCCGATTCATCTGCATCATTCCCTCTTCGCTGAGGGCTGCGTCGCATGAGCCACGCAGCACGCCGGACGGGCCTTCCACATTTCCGTGGCGAAGCACCGTGACCAGAACAGGTTCACTCCTGCTCACTGACACCTGCTTCGAGAAAGGTGGCCATTTTTCCGTGCAAATCGCATGCGAGTCTCAGGATCGGAACGGCAGCCGCAGCCCCGCTCCCTTCGCCAAGCCTCATGCCGAGCTGAAAAAGCGGCTCGGCGGCGAGATCCGACAGGACATGACGGTGCCCGGGCTCAGCGGATGCATGGGCGAACATCATCCAGCCGCGAACGGAAGGGTTGATCCGCACGGCAAGCAAGGCGGCAACAGAGCTGATGAAACCGTCGACAAGCACAGGAATGCCGTATTGTGCGGAAGCGATATATGCGCCGGCCAGCCCGGCTATCTCGAAACCGCCGACGCGGCGAAGAATCTCGATAGGGTCGTCCGCATGGAGATGGTGCAGGGCGAGTGCCTGTTCGATCACGCTCGCCTTGCGCTTCACGCCGTGCTCGTCAAGCCCTGTTCCCGGGCCGGCCAGGCAATCGGGCGAGGCCCGAAGCAGTGCACAGGCAATCGCCGACGCTGATGTGGTGTTGGCTATCCCCATTTCCCCGCCGATGAAAAGATCCGCTCCGCTCTGCTTGGCGCGCAGCGCTGCATTTCTCCCGGAATTCATGGCCTCGCCCAACTGTCCTTCCGTCATGGCAGGGCCTTTCGCAAAATTAGCGGTTCCTTGCGCGATGCGCTCGTCCAAAACATCTGGCATGGGTTCGATCTCGAAAATCGTCCCCAGGTTGATTACTTCGAGGGACGATCCGAGCGACCTCGCTAGCACGCTGATCGCAGCGCCTCCCCTGGCGAAATTCCTGACCATTTCCCCTGTCACCGCCTGGGGAAAAAGAGAAACGCCTTCCTCCGCTACGCCATGATCGGAAGCGAAAATGCTGATATGCACCTTGTCTATTTTGGGGAATTCATCGCCCTGCCAGGCGGCGAACTGCACGGCGATATCCTCTAGCCTGCCGAGCGCGCCGGGAGGCTTCGTGAGTTGTCCCTGCCTTGCCAGAGCGGCAGATCTCGCCAATTCGTCCGATGACGCGCATGGCATCGAAATCCATCCATTTTCCATATTTTCCGATTCGTTGGTTACATCGATCCCTTGATGCACAGAGGCAGTCCGGCCACGGTCAGCGCCACCACATCGCACAATTTCCCGAGCTGCTGATGCAGCCTGCCCATTTCGTCGCAATAACGGCGAGACAAATCGCCCATCGGGACGACGCCCATGTTGGTCTCGTTGCTCACGAAGATGAGCTTTCCAGGAAGTCCGGATAGGCCATCGAGCAGCGAGCCGATTTCCCGCTTCATCACCGCATCGTCGCCATTGCAAAGCATCCTCGTCACCCAGAGCGTCAGGCAGTCGACGAGGATGCAGCGGTCATGACGACACTCACGATGAAGGATTTCGGCGAGATTCGCGCCAGCCTCGATCAGAACCCACTCTTCCGGTCTCCTCATTTTGTGGCGTTTGATGCGCTCCTGCATCTCTTCGTCAAGCATCTCAGCCGTTGCAATATAAACAACCTGCAATCCGGAATCCATCGCGCGCTTTTCCGCAAGACTGCTTTTCCCCGAGCGCACGCCTCCCAATATCAGTTCGAGCATTTTTCATCCATGATCTTAATCAGCATTTCCATGTCGAGATGCTTTTCCACTTCATCCGCGAGGCGGTCGATCTCCGATTCGCGCCGGGCGCGATAATCGTAAGGCATGGCTTCGGAAAGCCCTGCCCAGCGCAGAATGGTACGCGTAGCTTCAGCCATCTCGAACAGGCCATGCAGATAGGTGGCGAGGATCTGACCATCTTCTGAAAGCGCCCCGTCATGGCCGTGCTCAAGGCGCAGCGCAGGGCTTTCGAGTGCGGGTCCGGTCGAGACGCCGGCGTGGATCTCGTAGCCGGATATGGGCACATTCCCCAGAAGCAACGTGCCGACCGAATTGCGCAACTGCTTTTCCGCTTCGAGCGTCGTCGTAAGATTCAAGAAGCCCAGTCCCTCGCTGCTTCCCGCTTCGCCTTCCAGGCCGAGGGGGTCGCTGATGCGTTCGCCCAGCATCTGCAGCCCCCCGCAAATTCCCATGACCTTTCCCCCGTAACGGAGATGCCTCGAGATCACCATTTCCCATCCCGATTTTCTCAGGATTTCGAGGTCGGATCTCACCGATTTGCTCCCCGGCAAAATGACGAGATCGGCTGATGGAACTGCTTCACCCATCGGGACGAAAGCGAATTCCACCTGAGGATGCAGGCGGAGCGGGTCGAAATCGGTATGATTGCTGATATGGGGCAATGCAGGTACGATCACGCGGATTTTCCTGGCGTCTGACGCTGTGCTCATTACCGGAATCGCATCCTCAGCTTCGAGGTGCAGTCCATGCAGATAAGGCAGGACGCCGATCACGGGTTTTCCCGTATGCTTCTCGAGCCACTCGAGCCCCGGTTTGAGAAGCGAAAGGTTGCCGCGGAACCGATTGACGACGAATCCCTTCACCCTCCTTCTTTCGCTTTCAGAAAGGAGTTCCAGGGTCCCGACGATATGCGCGAATACTCCTCCCCTGTCGATGTCCGCAATCAGGATGACCGGACAATCCGCTTCTTCGGCGAAGCCCATGTTGGCGATGTCATTTTTTCTCAGGTTGATTTCGGCCGGGCTTCCCGCGCCTTCCACGATGACGGCTTTATATTTTTTGCAAAGGCTTTCATAGGATTGGAAGACGGCATTTTTCGCCATTTTCTTGTATTCGTGGTATTCGAGAGCATCCATGTTTCCAATGGCTTTTCCATTGATGATGACCTGGGCTCCCGTATCGCTGTTGGGCTTCAATAAAACCGGGTTCATGTCGGTGTGTGGCTGGATCATCGCCGCATGAGCCTGGACCGCCTGGGCACGACCGATCTCCCCTCCGTCGCCGGTCACTGCGCTGTTCAGGGCCATATTCTGCGGCTTGAACGGAGCAACTGAAACCCCTTGCCGAACCAGCCAGCGGCATAATCCGGTAACGAGGGTGCTTTTCCCGGCGTCCGATGTCGTGCCCTGGACCATCAAGGTGCGCACGTTCATGCCAGGTTCTCCAATGCACCAGCCAGTCGATCGAGATCTTCGTCGTCTCTGGGCAAGCCGAAGCGCAGGCCGGATGGACAGTCGAAACGGCGAACAAGTATTCCTTGTCGTGCCAAGACATCGAAAAGACGAGGTGCTTCCGCGCAGAGCACCCACTGGAAAAGCGGCGTTCCGCCACAAACCTGCAAACCTCCGGATTCCAGCACCTGTGCAAGAGAGCGGGATCTCGGCTGCAATGCAAGCCGCGCATTTTCCTGCCAGGACCGGTCTTTCAAGGCAAGCCTCGCAGCATGCCTGGAAGGCGCGGCGATCGCCCAAGGGCCCATTTCTTCCTTCAGCGCATCCAAAATATTTTCCTCGGCCAGGACAAATCCGACCCTTGCGCCGGCCAGCCCGAAAAACTTGCCTACCGAACGAAGGACGATCAGCCCTTCGAGCGGACAATCCCTTGAAAGGCTACAATCAGGGGTTGCGTCCATGAATGCCTCGTCGACGATGAGCCAGCCTCCCCTTCCGGCCAGTTTGCCGTGGGCGGCAAGCAACTCCTGCCGGCTGAACAGTTTTCCCGTAGGATTGTTTGGGTTGATGACGACTACAACCTGTGCGGATTCTGCCAGATCGAGAATTCCGCTCTCCGGAACACTCACGACTTCATGTCCGTGTTTTCTCCAGGCATGAGCATGCTCGCTGTAGCCCGGATCCAGGATTGCGACCCTGGACCGTTCCCGCAATCGGGGAAGCAGGTGGATCGAGGACTGGGATCCGGCAACTGGAAGTGCCTGTGAAGTGCCGTAATAGCCCTTTGCCGCTTCTTCCAGGCCGTCTTCGTCCTGAGGGAGCCTCAGCCAGAGATCTCCGGGAAAAGAAGGAACTGGCCAGCCGTTCGGGTTGATGCCAGTCGACAGATCCAGCCAATCTTCTTCAGGTATGCCGTAAAGACGGGCCGCGGCAAGAAGTCTTCCGCCATGCTCAAGCATGCCAGCCTTTCGGCACGAAAACCGTGCAACAAAGAACAAACAGCCACAGATAGAGCGTGTGCTGCACCAGCCGGATTGCACGAAAGATGTCTTTGCATTCGGCTTCATTGCCGCAGCCGAGCAAAGGGCGATCGCAGCACTCCCCACCATAGATGGCCAAACCGCCCAGACGCACCTGCAGCGCTCCTGCACCGGACGCCATCACCGGACCTGCATTCGGACTGTCCCATTTTGGCGCCTGTCGCGACCAGCATCGAAGCGCACTCGGAATATGGCCGAGCAGCGCATAGCTGATCGCGGTGAGTCGCGCAGGAATGAAGTTCAGCAAGTCATCCAGGCGGGCAGCCGCCCATCCGAATTCGTTGTAGCGCTCGTTGCGGTAACCCCACATCGCGTCCAGCGTGTTGCTCGCCCTGTAGAGCAGCGCGCCAGGCGCACCTGCCAAGGCGAACCAGAATATCGCCGCGAAAACGGCATCGCTGCCATTTTCCAGAACAGATTCGATGGTGGCCCGCGCGACACCTGTTTCGTCGAGCCGGCCCGTCTCTCGGCTGACCATTTTTCCAGCGGCAATCCTGGCTTCTCTCAAGTCGCCATTTTCCAGAGCTCCGGCCACCTGCATGGCATGTTCGCGCAGACTGCGCGGAGCGATCGAAAAATAAAGAACGATCGAGGAAAACGCCACGCCGAGAAAATGCTGCAGACAAATAGCCAGCGCAACAAGCGGCGCCAGGAGCAGAAGAACTGCAACCAGGCCGCGCAGGCGCATCATGCTGGAGGGTGCCTTTCCATAGCACAGGCATTCGATCTGGCCGATCAACCAGCCTAGCCCGACCAGAGGATGGAAGCGGCGCGGCTCGCCAAAGACGAGATCGAGCATGACTGCGGACAGCAGGGCAACGAGCGGATCGAAGTTGCCGGTCATGAAGAGGATTCCCATCCGTTCTCGAAAAGCAGTTCCGACAAGGGTTTCGGGTTGCGCCATCCTTCCAGCTGCAGCATTGGCAGGGCATAGAATTCATCGACCTGACCGAGGCAGAGAATAGCCACGGGTTTCCCGCCATCCGGAACATCGAGAAGGGAAGCCAGCTCTGCCGGGTCGAAAAGCGAAACCCAGCCCATGCCCACTCCTTCCGCTCGCGCCGCCAGCCAAAGATTCTGGACTGCGCAGGCTACCGAAGCCAGATTCATCTCTGGCAAAGTACGACGCCCGAATATCGTTCCATCGTCCGGCGCCAGCACCACCACGAGCAATTCGGCGCATTCGCGTACCCCTTCAACCTTCAGCTTCAGGAATTCCTCATCCCGCTCTCCCATGGCTTTCGCAGTCAGCTGGCGTTCCGCCTCGACCAGGGCATGAATTTTTCTTCGCAGATCCGCTGACGTGATGCGGATGAACCGCCATGGCTGCATCAGCCCGACGCTGGGGGCCTGGTGGGCGGCATGCAGTACCCTTTGAAGAATCTCCTCCGGCACCGGGGCGCTGGTAAAATGGCGCATGTCACGCCTCTCGGCTATGACACGATAGATGGCCGAGCGCTTCTCTTCAGAATATTGATGCGGCATCTTCATGGAGAAAAAAGCTGCGCTGCAGCTTCAGGGTTGGATGGAAAATAAAAATGGATATAGGAAGCCGTGAGGCGATTGACCTGATACACGCCTTCGTTCGTTCTGCCGCCATTGGGACATACCCCCGTGGCGACGGGTATCAGGCTTTCGTCCAGTTCGGAATAATGAAAGGTATGCCCTCGCAGCGACCCTTGCGGCAATTCGACTTGCTGGAGAGCAATCGCAGTCAGCCTGGTGCGCATTTTTGCCGAGCCATCCAGCAATCCGAGGAGATTTTCCTGTCGCCCGTCCTTGTCGGTAAGCGATTTCAGTGTATAAAGCATGCCTCCACATTCGGCAACAATGGGTTTCTGATCAGAATGATGGGCGCGAATGGCATCGAGCATCCTTTGATTCCCTGAAAGCTTCCCAAGATGAAGCTCTGGGTATCCTCCTGGAAGGTAAAGACTGTCCGCCTGCGGCAAAGCATCGTCTTCAGTAGGGGAGAAAAACTTCAGTTCTGCGCCCATACTCACCAGCAAATCAAGATTGGCCCTGTAAATGAATGAGAAGGCGGCGTCCTTGGCCACGGCTATCGTGACGCTTGATAGATTTTCCGAGAGTTGCGGCAGTTGTTCGGGATCGAAGGCGACGGATGCCGGCAAATCCATTTCGGCATGTTCCCCCCACAGTTTCGCAATCAGGTCGATGCGGGTCAGGATATCCGGAAGCTCATCGGCCTGCAGCAGTCCGAGATGCCTTTCCGGAAGCGCAATGTCAACCTGATTCGGCAATGCGCCGCAGAACCTCAGCTCTGCGGGCATCCGCTCGAGAAGCATTGCGGCATGGCGTTCACCGGCAACCCGGTTGGCCATCACGCCCCAGAAAGGCAGATCGGGATCGAGCCTTGCAAGACCATGAGCCAGCGCCGCGAAGGTTTGCGCCATTTTGCCCGCGTCGATTACCGCCAGAACGGGGATGCCGAACCGTTTGGCCAGATCGGCGCTCGAAGGATTGCCATCGAAAAGCCCCATGACTCCCTCGATCAGGATCAGATCGGATTCCGCGGCGGCCTCGTAGAGCCTCGCTCGGCAGTCCGCCTCGCCCCCCATCCAGAGGTCGAGCTGATAGACGGGATGGCCTGAAGCTTTCTCAAGCAGGGTAGGGTCGATGAAATCGGGCCCGGTTTTGAATACGCGAACCCGCCTTCCCAAGCTGCTGTGATAGGCGGCAATGGCCGCAGTCACGGTGGTCTTGCCCTGCCCGGATGCAGGCGCGCTGATGAAAAGAGCCGGACAGAAGTGCATGGCTAAAGGTCTATTCCTGGCTGGGCACGCACGCCCGCTCGAAAAGCATGCTTGATATCCCTTATCTCGCTAACGGTATCGGCCATTTCGACCAGTCTTTCCGGAGCTGCCCTTCCGGTAACCACGACATGCTGCATGGGAGGGCGGGCGGCGAGATCGGAACATACCCGCTGCATGTCCAAGTACCCGTATTTCAGGAGATAAGTCAATTCATCGAGTACCACGAGATGAAGGGATGAGTCGCGAAGCATATCCTGCGCCACTTTCCACCCGCGTTCTGCGGTAGCAATGTCCGAATCGCGGTTCTGAGTTTCCCATGTGTAACCGTCTCCCAGAACATGCCATTTGACGCCTTCCTGGACGGAGAGAAAGCTTTCTTCTCCCGAGTCGCGGCGACTCTTGACGAACTGGGCAACGCCCGCTTTCTTGCCGTAGCCCAATGTTCGAACCACCATACCGAAAGCCGAACTCGATTTTCCCTTGCCGTTCCCGGTCAGCACCAGGAGCAGACCCTTGTCCTGGTCCGCCCTTGCAATTGCAGCATCGACGACGCCTTTCTTGCGCACCATGCGGCTACGGTGTTTTTCATTGTCCTGCATGGCTTGTGAAATGAACATGTTCACGGATTGCAAAAGCAGCGTAGATCAACGCGGCGGGGACGAGATAAACAAGTGCACTGTCCAGGTACGGCAGAAAATATCCGGAAACGCGTGCAGCATAGTCAGCCAAACTCATTTCCGGGAATCGTCCGGAAAAAGCATAAAAAGCGCCGTTCGAAATCAAAAAAGCCGCGCTTACCGAGGCCAGCGACATGAAGGTAAAAACACCCAGGCTGCTCAGGGTGAACTGGCAAATACGCGAATAGCTGCGCCCGGCAAACCAGAGCACTCCGTAAGTTGGGATAAGGAACCAGTAGGCTGGCGTGACGCAAAAATCGCTTACGCCGAAATGGGTAATCGCAAGGTAATCGATCAACACGGCTTCAAGGAAGAGGATCCCAAATGCCGCGGGGTTGGAGATAAAGAATCCTGCGAGAAGGAATACCGCAAGGGACGCATCAGGCAAGTGCATCAATGTTTCGAAGTGATGTGTCCGTGTTGCCGCCATGAACAGCATCAATAATACAAGAATCCCTGGTTTTTTAAACGTATCCATCATTGACTCCCTTGGTTATTGAATGGTGATCCGTCAGTCCATCCCACAGGAAAGACGAGTATTGACAGGGGAGCCCCCTGCCAATACTTACTGCGTGTAATTCAATCCGACGAAAATGACCCGCCCTAGCGTATTGAAACCATAGGCTTCAGAATAGTCTCGGTCAAATAGATTATCTATACGAGCCTCGATGTTGAAGTGCTTGTTAACTGTATAGTGTGAAATCAGATTGAGCAGAGAATAACTTGAGAGCGTGACCGGAGCATAGGTCACCGGGTTGATGTCTGGCCGGCTGCCGCTGTAGCGCAATTCGGCGCCAAGATTCAAAGAATTGAAATCTCGCGATGCCGAGAAGCTTGAGAATTCCTTGGCGCGACGAGGCAATACCTGGCCGGTGATCGAGTTTATCGGGTTCTGGAAAGTCAGATCGGCCTTCAAATGACTGCCTCCAAAATCGCCTGAATAGCTCAACTCCTGGCCCTTGATCTGCGCCTTGCTGATGTTGACCACAGTCGTATAGGCGGCATTGAGCAAGATCAGATTGCCGATCCTGTTGTCGAAATATATTGCATCCACATGCTGATTTCCTGCGTCATAATGAAGGCCGGCTTCCCTGTTCACGGAACGCTCGGGCTGCAGATTGGGGTTGCCCTGATAACCGAAGGCCAGAGGCCAATACATGTCATCGAAAGTTGGGGCTTTGAAGGCATTGCTGATGCTGGCCGTAGCGCGCCAATGGGTTGCGAATCCGATTCCGTAACCGAGCAGGCCCGTATTCGCCGTTCCGAAATCGGAATAGCGGTCCTGCCTGAGATTGAGCTGCACCTCCTGGGCGCCGTAACTGCCGACGTACCCGCCCAGGAGACTGTTTACAGTACGAGAAGTTTGCGTGAAGAGCACGGTCGAATTCACTCCCTGACGCAAATGTTCGGCAGAAAGGCTGATCTGCTGCCCCTTGGCGATCGCGAAATTGTTTTGCCAGGAAAGCTGATCGTTCTTTGTCTGATATCGTGACTGCGGTTGGCCATTGAGATAATCATGGCTGTCATCAACGCCTTCCGCCAACATGATTTTGCTGTTCCACGTATCGTTCAGCCGGTCTTCGGAAGCCAGGGAGTACTTGTCGATGTTCTCGACAACATTGTTGACGTCAGTCACCGCAGCGTTGAATGGATTATCATAGGAGATATTGCCACGTGTGCTGAATACCGATGCGGAAAGGGCATGATCCGCATTGAATTCATGCCTTATATTGGCATTGAAGGTGTCGTTGGCATAGCCGTTGTTGTTCGGATTGACCCCTGGAATCAGCTGGGGATTCATTGCGGAAACGTTGCTTGATTCGACATGCCCTGCATTCACGCTAAAAGAATTATCATCCACTGCACCCGAGAATCCAGCGTCCAAATGCCTTGTGCCAAGATTTCCTATGCCGGTACTGGCAGTGAACGTCGGCTTTCCGCTTCCGTGTTTGGTAAATATTTGAATCACTCCGCCGATGGCTTCAGACCCGTAAAGGCTGCTGACGTTGCCCCTAACCACTTCGATACGCTCGATATCGTCGAGCATGAGATGTTCTATTCCTGTGGTACCCAGCGTCGCTGAATTGACGCGCACCCCGTCAAGCAACACCAGAACCTGATTCGAATTGGTGCCGCGCATGAAAACGCTTGCCTGAGCCCCAAGCCCGCCAGTCTGAACGACTTCAACTCCAGGCATCATGCGGAGCAGTGTCGGCACATCTGCCGCGCCAGAATTACGTATATCCTGCTCGGTCAAGACTGTAGTGTCCGCAATGGTCTGATTCAATGATTGTGGAAGACGACTCGCCGTGATGACGATTTCATCGGAAAGCGAATCCTCAGCATACGAAATTGACGGAAGAGCAGTCGCGCCGAACAGCGCGGCAAAGAAGAGCTTTTGTTTCATTGTTTTTCCTGAAAAATTCCAAGGGTCCCCGTTGGAACATTGATTTTCAGGAAATGTGCGGGATATATTCGGTCAGTAGTGACGCCAAAAAGCATTACCGATGCGCCTCCCGCAGCATCTCCTGTCCTATGCATCGAGGCCGGTATCCGGGCTCGCAAGACTTGCTTCGCCGCCTTCCCATGTTTTCACACAGTGGCATAATGGCGAGGCCGCACTTGCTTACCGTTGCGGGGGCAGCGCAGGCATTCCACCTGCTTCCCGTTTAACTTGTCTGATGATAGACAAAGCACCTCAAAGCGTTGCGAATTCTACCACGGAATGCGCAAGCACTACATCATGCTTCCTTTTTGCAATACGGATCTATGAGTTACCACTGAGCCGTTTTGCTGACCGAGGCAAAAGATGCTTGCATGTCTACAATGTCGAATTGTACGCATAGGAGAAATGGCGGGTTTCAGAATTGAGCAGTCATTAGATCGACAGCGCTATAAACACAATGAATGGCCGCTCTTGGCACGGAGCCGCCCAATCCTTCCAATTCTGCAAAGTCACATATGGCACGAATTCTGGCGGTTGAGAAGGAAAATGCCGACCTCTGTCGTCAAACGTAGTTACCCAAGTTTCACGGCATATCTGCAAACGGAGCGTCCTGAAGGCTGCATGCTCCGGAGATCGATCGCGGGCACTTCCATCATGCAGGCGACACTCTCCATTCGCGCCCTACTAACCGGTTTAAGGGTTTGTCTTGTCAGACCTTCACCTTGTCGAAGAAGACGGAATTCAGCGCATGCAGCCGCAGGTGGAAATCCCCTGTGTTCAGATGACCCAGCTGGAATAACGCAAACAGGATTCCGTATGCACTGTTCCGATATCCTGCCAGCACATTCGGTTCGTACTTCTTTTCATCCAGTTGGAAATTTTCGTCGTAGTTCCGGATGAAGTACACATACTCGTCGAATATATTAAGCAGATGACTGATCCGCTGATCTTTGTATCGGAATGGAAGCATAAATTTCTTGAGCTCGGAATCCTTCATCTTTTTTCCCTTGAATAACATATGAGCACCTTCAGTTCATTCGTTCTCGAGATCATCTGCCTGTTATTTTCCGGAGATCATCCTTCGCAGTTTCAAGCACGACCTGCCAGAGTATCTTCACCGCACGCTTCCCCTTGACCAGGTATGCATAGAGAAACACCGCTCCCAGAAGGCAGGACGTGGCCAGAATCATGGTGAGAAGAAACCGTCGGACCGTCCATTGCTGGAAAATCACCAGGTAGGCACAGGCAATTGCCATAACCAGCATGGTCAGCAGGACCAACCAATGCGCGTCTCTTGATTTATCGATTTTCACATGTTCCTTTCCAAAGCGTTGATGGTGTTGCACCTACAGAACATTCTTGTAAGACTGTTCGATTATTCCGAAGACATAATCCAGATCCTGGCGATGTTGCAACCGGATGCGCCTGTTCAGGGTGATCGTATAACCGATGCCAATCCGTTCGATCCTATTTTTTGGATCAAAATAATCGATCGGCCGAAGATCAATGACCAGCATGTCCTTCTTGATTTGGATCTCTGCAAAGTGCTTGGAGACCAGATAGGCCACTCCCTTCTTGATCGTCTTCTCGACAATCTGGTCATCGAGTGCGAGGATCCGCTCCCTTAATTCATCAAATAGACGCTGCACCTGATTGCCCGCTTTGGACTGGCTTTTCATCAGATCGACAAACGAGCTGTTCGCAGCCGGCTGAACCGGATAGCCTGACGGGATTCGTTGCTGATCGTTCACCAAAACCGGTTCGAGCTTGAATATGCCATCCGCGTATCGACAGTAGCGATAGAGTTCGATCCTGAGCGGGACGATTTCCGCAGTATCCATATCGAACCGATTGAAGGATTCGGCAATGCAGATCACCCGTGGATTGTGCCAATCAAGCGTGATGCCATCGGCAACGGTTTTACCCAGCTTGTTGATCATCAGCATCTTGAGAAACTCCGGCCGCTGGGATCTCAGTGACTTCAGGTATGAAAGCGCCTGACTGATCACATTGCCGTTGCGGGAGCGCTTATATTCGATGATCACCGGCGCGCCATTCATGTCGACCGCGAGCGTATCGATCCTGCAGCCGTTGGTCATGGGGTATTCGGACGCCAGGTAATACATCTCGAGCACCGTCATCAAATTGTTCTCGATCATGCTCTGCAATTGCCTCTCGTATTGGAAGGGTTCAGCGGAAAGCGTTTGAAGCTTTCCGCCTTTCATCATGAAAATAGGCATGGTTAATCCTTAAAATGAAAGTGCCATACCATCATCCTGCTGATAGAACGGCGGATTGGGCAGTAAATCATCGGGATTGAGTGCCCCGCATGCGACCAGGAAATCCAGCAGAGGCATTCTCAAGTATGCGGCCAGCTTGCGCTGCTTCTCGATCGACAGGGCACTGAGCGGGCGGGCACCGTTCGACAAAGAGTACATATAGATGTGGCTGATCCCGAGGTCATCGGCAAGTTCGGCCATGGTCAAACCCCGACGGCGGTTTTCGCAATGGATGGCGTTGATCAGTTCGAGGATGTTAATGCTATCGAGGTTTTTCATAAATCACTCCCTTGGTTTGTAAATATAAAATAACTACATCACATGTATACCGTGTAAATACTATGATGCACAAATACATCACATAATGCATAATACACACCGCTTTAGCTACATGTCAAGTACCGGTGATATACTTATGCATCACTGGCGCGAAAGATGCATCATGCTAAGATTCAGATTGAAAGAACTGCTGGCCGAAAAAGAATTCAGGGAGAAAAGGGTAATTACCCTAATAGAGGTTGCAGAAGGAACAGGAATCCACAGAATGACGCTATCCAGATTATCAAATAACAAAGATGCGAATCCGACTGCTGATGTCTTGGATAAATTGTGTAGTTATTTTGGCTGCACGATGAATCAGTTGGTAGAACATATTCCAGACAACATCAATACCTAAATTATTTATCGGCAGGGATCTACACAATCAGCAATTAAGGTAGCACCTAACCCGAAAGAGTCATTGACTCAATAGGATGCGACTTTCAGAATCGGGAATTTCACGAAAAGAACAACAATGAACCGATCCGAGCTCATACAGATACTGGCATCAAAATATGATCTCAAAAACGGAGACGCGGCGGAGTCAGTTAAGATTGTCCTTGACGCTATAACCGAACGCCTCGAAAGCGGAGAACGTGTTGAGATCCGAGGCTTCGGATCATTCCACATTGTCGCTCGTGCCGGAAGAGTGGGAAGAAATCCCAAGACTGGCGAAGTGGTTCTCGTTCCACCCAAGAAAATCCCCCACTTTAAGCCTGGCAAAGAACTTAAAGACAGGGTTCACCAATCAGGCAACTGATCGGCCTTTGCCGTCCTTGGTCAGCTTCGCCGGGTCAGGCAGCAAGGTGCCGGTAACCCGCCGTTCCGTCAGGGTTTACCCTGAACGGCAGCTCTCCCATTCCGTGAACTGGCGCTCCGTGCCATAAGCTGCCTGTCACTCGCTAAACAATCATGACATCCAAACTTCCTCTTCTCCGGAAATGCGCGGGCTCAGCCACAGTCGAAAAACATAATAATGTATAAAGATAGAAGCTACCGCTCCGTATTGATCGATACTTCAACTTTGAAAGCGTAACCCCATCAGAGATGCGTGAAACGATTACCCCCCGCGATTT
>JAJZRS010000034.1 GCA_021802545.1 Pseudomonadota bacterium | reverse complement strand
GATTGTTTATATCAAATTATATGAATGTGAGATTGTCTTTACGAGGGTGAATTTTGCGTCTGCATTTCAACAAAACGATAACCCGTCGCGCTATAACCTGTTTTTACTTGCCGGTCATCTCTTCGGCATGCACCCACAGGTCGAATTGTTCTGCTGTGACGTAGCCCAGTGTCAGCGCAGACTGCTTGAGGGTGCTTCCTTCGCGGTGGGCGTGCTTAGCGATTTCGGCGGCCTTGTCGTAGCCGATATGCGGCGTCAGTGCTGTAACCAGCATCAGCGAGCGTTCCATCAGTTCTGCGATGCGCTCGAGGTTGGCCTCGATTCCGCGCGTGCAGTGTTCTTCAAAGCTGTACATGCCGTCGGCCAGCAGGCGTACGCTCTGCATAAAATTGTGGATGATCAGTGGGCGGAACACGTTGAGCTCGAAGTTGCCGGAAGCGCCGCCGATATTGACCGCCACGTCGTTGCCGAGCACCTGGCAGCACAGCATGGTGAGCGCCTCGCTTTGCGTCGGGTTGACTTTGCCAGGCATGATCGAGCTTCCGGGTTCGTTCTCTGGGATGCTGATCTCGCCCAATCCTGAGCGCGGACCTGATGCTAGCCAGCGCACGTCATTGGCGATTTTCAAAAGCATGGTGGCCAGCGTTTTCAGGGTGCCATGTGCGGCGACCAGTGCGTCGTTGGCAGCCAGCGCGGCAAACTTGTTGGGTGCGCTGCGGAACGGTGATCCAGTGCGGATTTCCAGTTCGGCGGCGACCCGCTCGCCGAATTCTGGGTGGGTGTTGAGCCCGGTGCCGACTGCGGTGCCGCCCACGGCGAGTTCGTGCAGCGGATTAAGCGCAGCGATGAGCAACGTTTCGGCGAGATCGAGCTGTGCCACATAGCCCGAGAATTCCTGGCCCAGCGTGAGAGGCGTTGCATCCTGCAGATGAGTTCGGCCGATTTTCACGATATCTCGGAACTTCTCGGCCTTTATATCCAGAGTTGCGCGCAGCACGGACAGAGACGGCAGCAATTTCTGTACGATGGCGATGATGGCGGCGACATGCATCGCCGTGGGGAAAATGTCATTCGATGACTGGCCGTGGTTAACCTCGTCATTGGGATGGATTTTTCGGGCCTCACCGCGCTCGCCACCGAGCAGCTCAGAGCCTCGGTTGGCGAGCACTTCGTTCATGTTCATGTTGCTCTGCGTGCCAGAGCCGGTTTGCCATACCGACAACGGGAATTCCTGGGGATACTTGCCGGCCAACACTTCGTCAGCAGCCTGCACGATGGCCTGTGCCTTGTCCTTGGCCAGCAGGCCGAGGTCGCGGTTGACGATGGCGCAGGCGCGCTTTACCTCGGCTAGTGCCATCACAAGTTCAGGCGGCATTTTTTCGGTAGATATGTGGAAGTGCTCGAGCGAGCGCTGGGTTTGCGCACCCCATAGGCGCTCCGCCGGTACCTCGATAAAGCCGAAGCTGTCTTTTTCTTTCCTGGTGGTCATGTGGTTTCTCCTTATGCGATGAACCTAGCCAGCAAAATACGGCACTAGCCTGTTCCAAAAGTACCTCAATAACTGCAACCTTAGCTCATATGGCCAATCGTCAATACATCCCCTGAGTGATGCAAATCTCGCTGTGAATGGCATTCTTGATGCCATAGCCAAGGCCCTTTCCGAGCAAGGGCGTGTCGAGATTCGGGGATTCGGGGTTTTTGGGGTGACTTACTTCTGGGGGCGAGGTGTCGATAGCTTCAGCGTGGAACTGATATGCATTGGCGCCAAAAAATTGCATTGAAATACATAGAGCGCCAATATGAGAAACTAGATTGGCTGAAATAAATTCCACATTATTAGAATAAAACAATTAGATAAGATAAATATTTGTATCGTCTTATTGCATCATTATCTCGCCAACTATTAGAAAGTCTCGTTATCTTGTGTCATTTCATGTAAATTCCAAAATTAAATGCAAACGCGTGTACAACATAAAATGCAAATGCATTTGCACATGATTTGTTTGGAAACCGAAATCATGATCGAAATGTAGTTCAGATAGAGTGGAAAATGATTTACAGGGATAACTGATCCTTAACTACCTTAGAGAAGCCAAATGCACTCATACTTCCAGTATAGTTACTGCAGTTGAAGTCTTTCACAGGGCGTATTCGAGCTACACACTCCTGAACATATTTTCGGGGAGTTTCAAGAGCTGAATAAATCTTTGGATCAAGAAATATACGGGCTTTCCCCTGGAGGATAATCCAGAATTTGGCTACAGCTACTTCTTTTTCTTTGTCAGTTTTTGCGGTATCGATGTCCGTCAATATCTTAAATATGTCATTAATAATCGCAAGTTCCCTTTCAATATGTTTCTCATGACGATTATTTTCATATTGGATATAAGCAAAAATGCCAGAGACGATAATGAAAAATAGTCCAATGAATTTGTAGATCGTATCCCAACGGTTAAACTTTTCTTGATCCATGGTCGTGCCTTATAGAAAATCCGAGACAAGATTTTCGAGCGCTGACCCTACCCCGCTGTATTTGGGGAAAAAGGTTTTAATAACCTCTACGCCTAGAGCTATTGAATCTTTGATTACTTTTGCTGAATCAATTTTGTGAATTGCATCATTAGCAGCCACATAGTTCGTATTTGTGGGCTTCAGTTGTTGGAAGGCGTTTTTGGCGGCTGACAGGTTTCCATTAAGTAAATTAGCATACCCGATGGATGTGATAATGGCGGCTATCTGGCGCTGTCTTTTTTCGTTTGGTAATACTGATTGATCAATCTGTGCACTCTGTAATGCTTTCCGAAGCGAAGACAGGCTAGTAGAAATCAATCCTTGCGGACCGCCCGATAAAATATCACCCACTTTTTGTTTAGGCTGGTAGCCCATTACGATCTCGACACGGGCGAGGTCAAGTTGCGTAACACCATCAAGATAATTGATATCGGAAGGCAAGCTTTCGGACTTAAACCCTCTTTTTCCGTAAGCGATAATCGCATAGCTTGTGGCGTTGCTGGCTTGGGTATAAAGATCAAAAGCTCTATCAAGGTTACCTTGAAGTTCTGCGTCATACCCTTCTCGATCAAGGGTAACGGCCCGTTTTAAATAAACTTTGCTTTCATTCCATGCCTGTGCCCTTAAGCGGTCACCATTGAATGCTTCTGTTTGATCAAAACCAGTGAGTGGTGGCGCATTTTGATTATCTGCTTTGGAGTAGTTAACCCAGAGCATAAGGACAGTTGAAATTACCAATATTTCGAAGCTTCGAAAAATCTTCATTCGTATTTCCCCTTTTGACGGACGTCAATTTTATTAAGTTAATTGTTCCCGGATTAATATTCGATACGTTGTAGCGTGATGTTGTAAGAATGCGTCTTTCGGATCGCCTGGAGTTCCAAATACCAGAATTACGTGTCCTGCAGGAAGAAAATTCCAGGATGAAGCAGGTTTATCGTCTCCTATGGGCCCGATACGGTCATAGTTGTAATAGTAGGAATACCCTCTGGCGTCATTTTTCACGAACGGCTCTGCAATTGCTGAAATCAGTCTCCGGAAAAGCGAATCTAAGGCGGATATTGCACGGACAATTTTGCCCAAGAAAGATGAAGTTGGGAAATCTTCGCTTAGATCACCAGCCGACTGAAGGGTAAGGGGGGCGGCCCATTTCTTCCCATGGTTCGCGTAGTCGAGCATCAGATTGAAGACGTTCTCGCATTTTTTGAATTGACCACGATTCAGTAAACAAATTTCACCCAAATTCCTGGAATGTCGATAAGTGCCGTGATTCACTGCCTACACCCCGGGTTGACGGTTTTGTGTCCAAGGCACGGTCATCGGCTAGTAGCGATGGATGGATCTTTCTATCCTCGCATGTCACCTGTACGGCGAGGCTGTGTGAAAACGCCATGAATCTGTCCACGTATGATCCTCTGATGCGTTAATGTAATAACGTCGGCATGGAGGAGAGATGATGAAGAGATTCATCGAAGGCGAAAGCCGGAATCAAGCCACATTGCTTCCCGAATGTCTGGACGACTTCATTGACGAAGACAATCCTGTCCGTGCCATCGAGGCATTCATTGACGAATTGGATCTCCTGGCGCTGGGCTTTGCAGGCGCCGAGCCCGCGATGACAGGGCGTCCTTCCTATCATCCTGCGGACTTGTTGAAGCTGTACTTGTATGGCTACCTGAATCGCATCCAGTCAAGTCGGCGACTTGAGCGTGAGTGCCAGCGCAACGTCGAGTTGATGTGGCTGGTCGGCAAGCTTGCGCCAGACTTCAAGACAATCGCCGACTTCCGCCGTGACAATGGTGAGGCAATCCGCAACGCATGCCGGGAATTTACCTTGTTGTGCCGGAAGCTGGACCTGTTCTCGCAGGCCATTGTGGCCATCGATGGCAGCAAGTTCAAGGCGGTAAACGCACATGATCGCAACTTCACGCGCGGCAAGCTGGATAAGCGCATGCAGCAGATTGACCAGTGCATCGAACGTTATCTGGCTGAAATGGAAACGGCTGACCGGCATCAATCGGATGTAACGGAGATGAGGGCATCCAGGCTACGTGAAAAGATCACCACCCTGAAGAAGGATATAGCGGATCTGCGTGACATTGAATCGCAGTTGAAGGAATCGCCATCCGGTCAGGTGTCGTTGACCGATCCCGATGCGCGGGCCATGGCGACCAGCACCAGTCGCGGCCTTGTGGGATATAACGTGCAATCAGCAGTAGACGTCAAGCACCACCTGATTGTTGCCCACGAGGTTACCAATTCGGGGTCGGATCGCCAGCAGCTCTCCAGGATGGCGAAGCAGGCCAAGGATGCGATGGAAGCGCCGGACCTGAATGTCATTGCTGATCGAGGCTATTTCAATGGTGATGAAATACTGGCCTGCGAAGAAGCTGGAGTCACACCTTATGTGTCAAAGCCGATGACCTCGGAGGCCAAAGCACATGGCAGATTTGACAAATCCGACTTCGTGTACGATGCGCAGACCGATGAATACCGATGTCCTGCAGACAGCAGGCTGATCTGGCGTTTCTCCAGCGTGGAACGAGGGCATCTCAATCACCGATATTGGAGTTCTGACTGCCCGCGCTGTCCAATCAAGGAGAAGTGCACGCCAAGCAACTATCGGCGCGTTACCCGATGGGAACATGAAGCCAGCCTGGAGGCAATGCAAAGACGACTGGATCAAATGCCCGAAGCCATGAAGATTCGTAGGCAAACGGTGGAGCACCCGTTCGGCACGATCAAATACTGGATGGGAGCCAGGCATTTCTTGACCCGAACGCTGGATCGGGTTAGTACCGAGATGAGCTTGCATGTCCTGGCATACAACATGAAGCGGGTGATGCAGATAATGGGCGTACCGGGAATGATTATGGCGATTCGGGGGTGAAGGAAGGAATCAATTCCCTCAAAATGCTGACTTATCGTCCCTATAACAATTGCAGGATCAGAGTGCCGCCACAACGTCAGCCGTTTTTACACGGCCTCCGGCGCATGGGAACGTTTCAGGGTTATATCCGTGTAGCCTAGCCCACCTAGGAATAGGCATAGATTACCCGGTGCACTATGGTTTTTAGGCCCGAGAACCAGCTCACATATGGGCGTACTCATGCTCGCCGAGGTAAGCGAGGCATCGGTGTACGCCACAAGGTGATTGTCTCTGACTTGAAACGTCACTGGATTGCCTTCCACCGCAAGACTTCCATCTACGATGCCTCCCTGGTCCACAAACTTCATCAGGTTGCCTTGCTTCTGAATGCTGATCGTGTGTACAGCTCGAACCTCGCGCTCTTCCGCGAACGCTGGGTGTTTGAATGCCGTCATAGATACGCCAAGCATGACACAGTCCTCAAAAAACATCTTCTTCGCTTCCTCCGTGCCTTCTTGCTGCCGAAGGTAGATGGCTCCAATGGCGCACATCATCTCCTTAATCTGTTGCTCGGGCTCATACAGAACCTTTAAAAAGGTGGCCGGAAGCTGACTCTTAAGTGAGCAGCCGTTGAACCCTACGGCGAAACCGCGACCGTCATCAGCATACGAACGCCACTGCCCAAGTAAATCTGGAACTTCTGAAAAGCATGCGATGAATGGATGGGCAATCAACTGAACAGGCGATATGATATTGTCGATTTCACGAATAAAGGCCTCCTCGATGGTAGGCGCACTCTCCTTGACACCCTTACGGGTAATTAGCCGTGTGGCTGCTTCCTCGAATATCGAATATGCCCATCGGCTTTCACTACCATCGTTCAGCATGTTTATATCGCTGAACCGAATTGTTGCATTGGTAGCAATCGCTTGGAACGTGTTTGCTGAGCAATAATGATATAGAACATCAACGTCAGCTGGCGTGTAGAGACGATCAATCAGCATCGTGTCCTTGTATAGTCCAATGACAAGCGTTTATCTGCCGCCGCAAACTAGTGAACGCAGCTGAGGCGTTTCTGGCGGCGTATGGTTGGGCTGAGCGGCGGGCCTATGGCGATTGTAAGCTTGTGCCATGCGATGTCAACGGCAACTGCATTATTAGAATGGGCATAAATTCTTTGTGCGTGCTGAGGCCAACGAGTTGGAACGGTCACTTTGGCTTTGATGTTCCAAGTCGATCATTCAGATTGTACGAACGGACGGCAATCCGGTGCATTGCTGTCTGACTCAACCATGAATATGAAGGGCGGTTCTGACCGAGAACCGGTAATTTGAATCGTCTATTTAAATTGTAATTTCGGCATAATTCATGCCCAAATAGTATATCTGCTATCGAATTCTGATTTTATATTGATTGCATAAATTCTAAATTAATTACTATTAATCATATAATAAAGAAATCATGGTGTGTCGATTACTTATTTAATAGTGTCATAATCTATTATAAATTCTTATTATCTTATGTCATTTCACAGTCTGGCAAGACTTCATGGGGAATGAGGTCCAGATGCTTCCCATAAGCCAGCATTTGGGTCATCTCGATGGCAGGAACCGGCTTCGAAAAGAAATAGCCCTGCATTTCGTCGCAATGGTGATTTTGCAGGAATAGTAATTGGGCTTCAGTTTCAACCCCTTCAGCGATGACCTTCCGGTTTAAGCTGTGTGCAAGGTCGATCACCAGTTTGGTGATCGCTGCATCATCAGGGTCGAAGGTGATGTCGCGCACGAAAGACTGGTCAATCTTGAGTATATCGATCGGGAAGCGCTTCAGGTAACTTAGGCTGGAATAGCCCGTGCCGAAATCGTCGAGAGAGATCCGGATGCCGATCTTCTTCAGTTCCTTCAGAATCAATATGGCTTCGTCGGGTTTGGACATGACCATGCTTTCTGTCACCTCAAGTTCCAGGCATTGCGTGTCTATTTCGTTCAGGTGCACCGCTTCGGCAATCAATTTCGGCAGGTTTTTCTGCATGAATTGCGCAGCCGAAAGGTTGATAGCAACGCGGATGTTCGGCAAGCCCTGAGAGCGCCACGTCCTGATTTGCGCGCATGCCGTATCGATCACCCATTCGCCGATCGGAATAATCAGTCCTGTTTCTTCCGCGAGCGGAATGAAGTCTCCGGGTGGGATTAGTCCTAATTCGGGATGGTTCCAGCGGATCAGTGCTTCCGCACCGGTGATGTGGCCCTGAGCCATGTTGATCTGGGGCTGGAAATGAAGCTCGAATTCTTTGCGCTCCAGTGCTCGCCTCAACCCGTTTTCCAATTCCAGCCGCTCCAGCATGCGGACATTCATTTCGGGCGAATAGAACTGGAAGCTGTTTCCGCTCAGTTCTTTTGCTCGATACATGGCGGCATCGGCATTCCTGATCAACATCTGGGGTGATTCTCCGTCCCTCGGGCATATCGCTATCCCTAGGCTGGCGGAAATGGTGATTTGCCGACCTGAAATCAGTACGGGCTGATTAAGGGAATCGAGCAGTTTTTGCGCGAGCTGGATGGTATCTTTTTCATCGGACAAATCGGACATAACGACGGCGAATTCGTCGCCGCCCAGGCGGGCGGCTGTATCGCCTGGACGCAGGCAATGCGAAAGTCTATTGGCCACTTCGCATATCAGGGTATCGCCTGCATCATGCCCGAGACTGTCGTTCACCAACTTGAACCGGTCCAGATCGAGCAGCATGACCGAAGTCCAACGATGAGTCCGATGGGAATGGGCAATGGAAAGCTCAATCCGGTCGCTGAGCAGGCTGCGGTTGGCCAGCCCTGTCAGACTGTCGTGTGCAGCCTGAAATTCGAACTGCGCCTCGTAGTGCTTTCGTTCTGAAATATCCCTGAAAAATCCGAGCAGCACCTTTCTTCCATCGAGAATCATGGAAGAAGCCTTGATCTCCACTTCTCTGATTGTGCCGTCCTTGTTGAGGACCTGTGTTTCGATCGGATCGCTTTCCCTTGTCGTTCTGTGCTGCTCGAAACTTCTGGATACTGCCCCTGGTTCAGGAGGATGCAGAATCTTCTGGGATTTCCCGATGATTTCGGATTTCTTCCACCCGACCAACTCTTCCATGGTCTGGTTGACGTCGATCAGCTCTCCTGTTTCCGCATCGGCGAGTGCTATGGCGTCCGTGCCATTGTCGAACAGTTTACGGTAGCGCTCCCCGACCTGGACAAGTTCCTTTTCCGCTTCCAGACGCGCAGCGTTTGAACGAATGTTGTACATGCCATAAGAAAGGTCGCCGGCAAGCTGTTCCAGCAGTTCGACTTCGTCTTGCTGGAAAGTATCGGGCTCCGAAGCATAAATGGTCAATGCGCCGAAAGTCGCACCGCCGTATGCGAGCGGCAATGCGATGCTCGACTGGTAGCCGCGCTCGATCGCCGCATTGCGCCATGGTTGCATTTTGGGGTTTTCGAGGCAATTTTGATTGACCTGGGTTGTCCCCGTCCGAATTGCCGTGCCTGTCGGGCCCCGACCCAACTCGTTGTCCTCCCAGGATATCCTGATCGAAGTCAGGTAGTTTTCCTCGTGACCGGATTGCGCTACCGGCTTCACTGTCTTTCCCTCGTCCTGTTCCGCAAAACCTATCCAGGCCATTAGATAACCGCCTGCCTCTACCACCACCCTGCACATGCCTTCCAGCAGTTCGTGCTCGTTGCTTGAGTGGATCAGCAGGGAATTGCACAGGCTGATGGCTTTCAGGGCCTGGTTTGTTCTTTGCAGCGCATGCAACGTTCGATGGTTTTCGCTGATATCTTTCAGCGTGAAAAGAAGAAAATTGACTTGTCCGTTCTTGCCGGATATCGGAGCAAGAGACAAGTCCCAATAGGTTACACCCCATTCCGGATGGTCCGGAAATATGAAGGGTCGGTCTTTGGCGTGGAAAGGAATTCCCGTCCCGACGACTCTTCGGAAGTCCTCGATGAGTGGCGAAGGATAGAATTCGAAATGATTATGTCCCTGGAATTCGCCGATTCCCCTTGCGCAGACATCGGCATAAGCTTGGTTGACTCGGATGAAGTTGAAATTACTGTCCAGAAGGACGATGCAATCGTGGGTGTGCTGAAACACCAGTTCCAGCATTTGCCAGGATTCTTCTTCAGGAATATCCGGGCAGGCTATTCGTTCATCCCCCATTGTTTCCCCTGTTATCCAGTGCGGGTCATTATATGTGAACGATACCACATTATAATATGACACATATTTTATATACGGCTAACGCTGCCGGTTTGAGACAGCGGCTTCGCGTAATACAAATATTCATGATCTATACTGAAAATATTTGAGGTATCCGCCATGATCACTAACAACTCCGAACATGACAATAATGCGGATACCTTGCCCGTTGAGGAAGAACCTAGTCTACCGTTCGAGGAAGCCCCCATTTTCGATGTCATCCAGATCTACTATAACGAAATCCACAAAAAACCGTTGCTGAATGCCGAAGATGAATTGGAGCTGACTCGTCAGGTGAGACGAGGCGACTTCAACGCTCGCCAAAAAATGATCGAACATAATTTAAGGTTGGTGGTAAAAATAGCCAAACACTACATCAACCGCGGAGTAGCTTTGCTCGACCTTATCGAAGAAGGCAATCTGGGACTAATGCATGCACTCGACAAATTCGACCCCGATCTCGGATATCGCTTTTCGACCTATGCGACATGGTGGATCAGGCAATATATCGAGAGGGCGATCATGAATCAGGCGCGCACTGTCCGTCTCCCCGTCCACGTACTAAAGGATTTTCATCGCATACTACGGATGATGCGTGAACTCGAGGAATCGGAGGATCCTGCAAGTTTCGAGACGGTTGCGGAAAGAGTCGGCATGGCACCCGCTGAAATGCAGTGGATAATGCTCCAAAATGAAAACACTCTCTCGATCGATGCCCCATTGGAAATCGACTCGATGCTTACGATTGGTGATTCCATACCGGATGATCAGCACCTTGCGCCAGACATTGAGGTGGAAAATGCCGAGCTGGAAAATCTCGTATTCGAATGGTTAAAGGCACTCGACCATAAGCACAGGGTTGTCATCGAGCGCCGATATGGATTTTACGATCAGGAAATAGCAACGCTTCAAAATCTCGCGGATGACTTGGATCTGTCTCGCGAGCGCATACGCCAGATCCAACGCGAGGCGCTGTTTGAGCTTCGCGGTATGTTGAACGGCAGCAACATTTTAAAACGCCTTCTGCCGGGCGACTTCGGAATGTAGGAGTCTTTCCAGCCAAAACTCCAAGGCAACTTACTAAGATGCCAGATTCTTCCTATCGGCTTTGCTCTTTTCGTGCAACCGATTCACGACATCATCAAGAGAAGCATGCATCTTTTCAGTGAGAATTTCGGAAATTTCCTCCGAATTCAAATCGGTTGCAACAGCGATTTTCTTGATGGCATTTTCAGATGCTTTTTGGAAACTTTTCATGTCAATTTCCTCGAGTATTTGCAGTACCTCAAAGGAAGTCAGTTTGGTCGTTCGTGCAATGTCATCAAGCGCATCTTCAACGATGTGGTGAAGCTGTTCGACGATCACGTATTCCGGAACCATCTGCTCAGTCATTTGTGCCATGATAAACACCTCCTGGTATTCGGATATGAAACATGAAACCCCAGTCTAGAACGGCATCATCCAAAATGCAAACGATTCCTATTCATAATTCTGTTCGTTACTGTTCACCAAGTTTTAGTCATCCGGTAAGTTCGCATTCAAAGAATATGGGTTACGTAAACCATCAGATGTAGTCGTGCGGTGTTTAACATTCTATTTTTTGTGTAACACCCTGTTCGGATTTGTGCTATCTAAGAATAATAAATAGCAAAAATTGTAACCAATGAATGTTCAACGATCATTATAAGGAGTCATCATGCCAACAGCTAAATCCGCCAGCAATCGAGGAAATAATTCTTCTACCAGGAAAGCCACTCACAAGAAATGTACGCCTGAGCAACGCAATCAGATGATATCCGAGGCGGCATATTTTTACGCCGAGAGACGCGGTTTCTACGGTGGCGACCCGATGGACGACTGGCTGACCGCGGAAGCTGAGATCGACAGCATCATCCAGATGCCCATGCATCACTGAATCAGGCTTAAATCGCGACTGGATCTGAGGGTGTCAGAAAATGATCTAAACTTTGTATAGCGCCTGTTCTGGCGTGTCCAGTAATTTCCCCGGGACCCCTCCGGGGATTTTTTTGCAGACAATCAGATCATTTGTTGGCTGTGGCATCCACTCTTTCGGCCAAATCCTTCCCTGGTTTGAAACGAGGAACGAATTTTCCGGGCATGTCCACAGCATTCCCATTGGCTGGGTTACGACCTTTTCGTGGATTTCGGTAAGTCACCCCAAATACCCCGAATCCCCGAATTTCGACACGCCTTTGCTCGGAGAGGGTCTTGGCTATGGCATCAAGGATGACGCTCACTGCAAGATTTGCGTCACTTAGACTAATTTCCTGCCGATCAGCAATTATCTGGACTAATTCGGATTTGGTCATGATCGGTGATGATAATCGAATATACGGTTTAGTGTACTTTGATTTGTTAAGCAGAAGTCACTTCATAAAGAGCGTTGTTGGCGACGCTGAAGCATTGCATTGAAGTGAGTAGAGTGCCAATATTCGAAATTAGATTGGTTGTTGAATATTTGATATTTTTTTGACAAAACAAGTAGATATGGATGTTATTTGTATCTTTTACTTGTATAATTGTCTCATCAACTAATAGATATTCTCATTAACTTGTGTCATTTTACAACGATCCCGTGCGCCTGGAGGTCCGCATGATAGGAAGATCGGACCATGGGGCCGCAGGCGGCATGACTGAATCCCATTTCCTTCGCGATTTTCTCGAATTCCGAAAATTTTTCTGGCGTCACGAATCTCGATACGGGAAGGTGCCCTTTGGATGGCTGGAGATACTGGCCCAGGGTGAGCATGTCGACCTCGTGCTTCCTCAGATCCTTCAGCACCTCGATTATTTCTTCATCTGTTTCGCCTAACCCGAGCATCAGGCCTGATTTCGTCGGGATTCCGGGGTGGCGATTCTTGAATTCCGAGAGGAGCCTCAAGGAATGCTCGTAGTCCGCGCCCGGCCTCGCCGCCTTGTAGAGCCTGGGCACGGTCTCAAGGTTGTGGTTCATGACGTCGGGAAGCCCTTCTGCGAAGCAGTCGAGCGCGATGCCCAGCCTTCCCCTGAAGTCCGGGACCAGCACTTCGATTTTTGTTTCGGGGGATGATTCCCTGACCGAATTGATGCAGGCGACGAAGTGGGCTGCCCCCCCGTCCCTCAGATCGTCCCTGTCCACGCTCGTGATGACGACGTATTTGAGCCTCAATGCTGCAATCGATTCGGCAAGGTGCAGGGGCTCCTTGAGATCGGGCGGAAGCGGCTTGCCGTGGGCGACGTCGCAGAAGGGACAGCGCCGGGTGCACAGGTCCCCGAGGATCATGAAGGTGGCCGTCCCCTTGCCGAAGCATTCGCCTATGTTGGGGCAGGAAGCCTCCTCGCACACCGTGTGGAGGTTCCTCTCCCTGAGCATCTTCTTCACCTCGAAAAAATTCTCCGAATTGCCGGACTTCACCCTGATCCATTCGGGCTTCCTGAGAATGGGGCCGGGAACGATCTTGACCGGTATCCTGGCTGTCTTGGATTCGCCCTTCTGCTTCATAATTTTTCCTTCAGTATGGGGACGAGTTCTTCCCCGAGTTCTTCGACCGTTCTTTCTATTCCCAGGTTCTTCGTCATCGTGACTTCCAGTCCACGGTAGCCGCAGGGATTGATGAAAGAAAAAGGGGAGAGGTCCATGTCGACGTTGAGCGAGAGGCCGTGATAGCAGCATCCTCTCTTCACCCTGAGCCCCAGCGAGCAGATCTTTGCATCCTTCACGTAGACGCCGGGCGCTTCCCTTTTCGATTCAGCCTGCACATCGTATTTTGACAAGAGCTCGATCACCGAATCCTCCATTTTCGACACGAGCGCCCTAACGCCCATTTTCCTTCTCTTCAGGTCCAGAAGGAGATAGAGGACGAGCTGCCCAGGGCCGTGATAGGTGACCTGCCCGCCGCGGTCGGCCTTGACGACCGGGATTTCGTGATTCAGCGGAAGATGCTCGGGCTTTCCTGCGAGCCCGTTCGTGTAGACGGGAGGGTGCTGCAGGATCCAGAATTCGTCCTGCGTCGATTCGCCCCTTTCCGAATTGAATTCCTGCATTTTCTCGAAAACAGGCAGGTATTCGGAAAGCCCAAGGCGCCTCGTCAAAATGTCCACTACAGCACCATGACGACCTGCGGATGGTCGCAGAGCGCCCGATAAAGGGCATCGAGCTGGGTTCTGGAGGTCGCTTTCACCGTGCAGGTGAGGCTCAGGTATTTGCCCTCGCGGCTCATCCGAATTTCCATGCTGGAGGCTTCGAACTCGGGGTCGTGTTCACACACGATGGCCTGGATGGAATTCGCGAATCCTTCGCCCTTCCCCATGATCTTGATTGGAAATGCGCAGGGATATTCGATCAAGGATTCGCTCATGCGCGCATCACGGAGGACTTGAATTCCTGGTAGGCGGCATGCAGCTTCGCGAAATACGGGCCAGGTTTCCCGGATCCGACGGGCTTTCCGTCGAGCTGGGTGATGGGCGTGACCTCCTTGGTCGACGAGGTCAAGAGGAGCTCGGATGCGGACAAGACCTCTTCCTTCGAGATGCGCCTCACTTCAAATGGTATGCCGATGGATGCGGCCAGCTCGAGAACGACGTCGTAGGTGATGCCGGGCAGCATAAAATTGTCCTTGGGCGGGGCGAGGAGGGTTTCATCCTTCACCGCGAAGATGTTGCTCGCAGCGCCTTCAGTCAAAAAATCTTCCCTGAACAGGATCGCTTCCACAGCGCCTGCGTCCACTGCGCCCTGCCTCAGGAGGACGTTGGGCAGCAGCGAGATCGCCTTGATGTCGCAGCGCAGCCATCTGTTGTCGACCGCGCTGACGGCAATAACGCCTGATTCGAGCGTCTCCCTGGAAGGGGGGACGAGCGGATTCGACATCATGAAGACGGTGGGCTTCACTCCCTTGGGGAAGGCATGGTCCCTCTTCGCCACACCTCTCGTGACATGCAGATAGACGCTCTGGTCTTCGGGTTCGTTCGCGTCGATCAGCTCTCCGATGATTTCCGTCCATTCCGAATTCGAGCGGGGGTTATCCAGCATGATCCCGTCCAGGCTGTGCTGGAGCCTGGCAAGGTGCTCGTCCAATCTGAACGGCTTTCTCGAATAGACGGGAATGACTTCGTATACGCCGTCGCCGAAAATGAAGCCGCGGTCGAGCACGGGGATGCGGGCTTCTTCCAGCGGCATGAATGCCCCGTTGAGATAGATCATGGTTTTCCGTTCAGGAGGAGTTTCAGGCTGTCCCATGCGCGGCCGATGAGGTTCGCGGGCGAGACGTTCTCGAGAGAAACGATGGGGTAATCGGCGAAGCGCTTGCCGTCGAGGCTCACCTTCAACGTCCCGACCTGCTGGCCGGCCAGAACGGGAACGACGAGCGGCTGCTGCGCTTCGACTACCGCCTTGAGCCCGGCTTCCTCACCCCTGGGCACGGTCACGTAAAGATCGGAAAGGAAGCCGGCCTTCAGCGTGTTCTTCTTTCCCTTCCATACCCTCAGCGTCGTGACGGTCTGCCCCTTGGCATAGAGCCTGACGGCAACATAGTACTGGAGGGCGTAATTGAGGAGCTTCTCGGATTCGATCGCTCTTCCGCTGTCGGAATGGGCGCCAGCCAGAACGGAGATCAGCCTTCTCCTGTCGCGTCTCACGGAAGCGGCGAGGCAATAGCCTGAATCCTCGGAGTGGCCCGTCATCAGCCCGTCTGCATAGGGATCCATCCAGAGCAGCCTGTTCCTGTTCGGCTGGGTGATGCCGTTCCAGGTGTATTCCTTTGCCGAAAAGACGGGATACTGGTCTGGGAAATCGATGATCAATGACGCGGAAAGCAGGGCGATGTCCCTCGCCGTCGAATAATGCTCGCTCTCGGGCAGCCCCGTCGAATTCGTGAAATGGGTGTTCGACATGCCCAGACGCTGCGCTTCCTTGTTCATCATGTCGACGAAGTCCTTCTCTGATCCTGCGACGCCTTCAGCGAGCGCGACGGCAGCGTCGTTCCCGCCTTCGATGATCATGCCCCGGACGAGTTCCTTCACGGTCGCGCTTTTTCCGGGGTTCAGGAACATCTTCGATCCTTCGGCATGCAGCGCCTTGTCCGACACTTTGAGCTTCTCGTCAGGCTTGATCTTCTTCTGCTTCAACGCGTCGAAGACGAGGTAGGCCGTCATCAGCTTGGTGAGCGAAGCAGGCGCTATGCGCTCGTCGGCACCACGTGATGCGATCGTCTGACCGCTCGCCAGATCGAGCACGACATAGGAGCGGGCATCGACATGGGGGGGCTGAGGAATGTCCTGGCCTGCGAATGCATTGGCGCAGAAAAGGAAAAGCAGTAGGGCCTTTTTCATCCGGAAATTATACACCGTAAGGGTCAGGGTAGCCGAGCCTCGCCATGATCGCCTTTTCCTTCGATTCCATGATGGCTGCGTCCTCATCGTCCTCATGGTCGTATCCCTGAAGATGCAACATCCCGTGCACGGTCATGTGGGCATAATGGGATTCGAGCTGCTTTCCTTGTTCGAGCGCTTCCCGCCTGATCACGGGCGCGCAGATCACGATGTCTCCGATTCCATTTTCGTAGACGAAGGTGAGCACGTTGGTCGCATAATCCTTTTCCCTGAATTCGCGGTTGAGGTGCCGCCCTTCCTCCAGATCGACGATCCTGATCGTGATTTGCGCGGGGCCTTCGAGGGAAGCCGACACCCATTTTCTGAACCTGTGCCTTTGAGGGATGTCCTCATCGTTGGATGCGTACTGGACGCTCAGGCTGAATTCACTTTTCATAGGCCTGGTAGGCATTGACGATGAGCTGGACGAGCGGATGGCGGACGACGTCCTCGGACTGGAAGAAGGTGAAGGCGATGCCCGGCACCTTCCTGAGCACGGCGACCGCTTCGTTGAGGCCGCTCTTCTGGCCTTTCGCGAGATCGACCTGGGTCACGTCTCCCGTGATGACCGCGCGGCTGCCGAATCCCATCCGGGTGAGGAACATCTTCATCTGCTCAGGGGTCGTGTTCTGGGCCTCGTCCAGGATGATGAAGGAATGGTTGAGCGTTCTGCCGCGCATGTAGGCGAGCGGCGCCACCTCGATCGCCCCCGACTCGAAAAGCCTGCCCACCCGATCGAAACCCATCAGGTCGTACAGCGCGTCGTAAAGCGGGCGCAGATAAGGGTCGACCTTCTGGACCATGTCTCCCGGAAGGAATCCGAGCCGCTCTCCCGCTTCCACGGCAGGCCTCACCAGCACGATGCGCTTCACCCACTCCCGCTCGATCGCGTCGACCGCGGAGGCGACTGCAAGATAGGTTTTTCCCGTTCCTGCGGGGCCGATGCCGAAGGTGATGTCGTGCTTCTGGATGGATTCGAGATATTCAGCCTGGCGCGGCGTCCTGCCGTGCAAATTGGCCTTCCTCGTCATCAGGGAAGGTCCTTCCTGGTGCTCCTCGCGCCTTCCCGGCGAGAGCAGTTCGACGAGCCCGAGCTGGATCTCCTCGATGTCGAGTTCCCTTCCCTCGGTCTGCTTGTAGAACCTCTCGAGGGCCGCTATCGCGAGACGCGCGCGCTCCCCCTTCACGACGAAATGCTCTCCACGCCTCGATATCGAGACGCCGATGGCGACCTCGATCTGCCTGAGGTTCTCGTCGAGCGTACCGCAAAGGCTGGAGAGGCGCTTGTTGTCCGCAGGGGAAAAGGAGATCGACTCGGACTTCATATGACCTCGCCTTTCAGCGAATGGGGATGCGCCTGGGTGATTCTGACGTTCACGAATTTTCCGATCAGGCGGGGGTGCGCAGGGAAATTGACCGTCCGATTGTTCCCCGTCTTGCCCGAAAGCTCTGCCCCGTCCTTTCTTGACGGCCCTTCGACCAGGACGGACTGAACCGTTCCGACCATGGCCTCGCTGATCGCCGCAGCCTGCAAATCTATCCTCGCCTGAAGCCTCGAGAGCCGCTCGAGCTTGATTTCCTGGGGGACGTCGTCGGGAAGGGCGGCAGCGGGCGTTCCAGGCCTCGGGCTGTAGACGAAGCTGAAGCTCGAATCGAATCCAATCTCTTCGATGAGATCCATCGTTCTTTCGAAGTCTTCCTCGGTCTCGCCGGGAAACCCGACGATGAAGTCGGATGAGAGCGAGATGTCAGGCCTTCCCGCCTTGAGCTTCCTGATGATCGACTTGTATTCGAGGACGGTGTAGCCGCGCTTCATCGCCGCAAGTATCCTGTCAGAGCCGGACTGGACCGGAAGATGGATGTGGGGGGCGAGCTTGGGTTCTCTCGCATGGATTTCGATCAGCCTCTGGGTGAATTCCCTCGGATGGGAGGTGGTATAGCGTATCCTGCCCAGGTCGGGCATGGCTGCGAGATATTCGATCAGCAGGGGGAGGTCGGCGACATCCCCGTCTTCCATGCTGCCGCGATAGGCATTGACGTTCTGCCCGAGCAGGTTGATTTCTTTCACCCCCTTGGCGGCGAGGCGCCTGACTTCCTCTAGAACGTCCTCGAAGGGCCTGGAAACTTCTTCACCTCGGGTATAGGGAACGACGCAGAAGCTGCAATATTTGCTGCATCCCTCCATGATCGACACGAAAGCTGAAGGGCCGGATGCGGAGGGCTCAGGCAGCGAATCGAATTTCTCGATTTCCGGGAAGGCGATGTCGATCTGCCTGCGGCCTGACAGCATGCGCTCGTCCAGCATCCTCGGCAGCCTGTGCAGGGTCTGCGGACCGAACACCAGGTCGACATGGGCGGCCCGCCTGAAGATGGCCTCCCCCTCCTGGCTCGCCACGCAGCCGCCAACGCCGATCAGAAGATGCGGCCTCTTTTCCTTGATGAGCCGCATCCTGCCCAATTCGTGGAAAATCTTTTCCTGCGCCTTCTCCCTCACCGAGCAGGTGTTGAGCAGGATGACGTCGGCTTCCTCGGGGTTCTCGGTCATTTCGAGCCCGGATTCGGCGCGAAGCAGGTCCGCCATCTTGTCCGAGTCGTACTCGTTCATCTGGCATCCGTATGTCCTGATGTAAAGCTTTCCGGACTTCATTCTGGCGTCCCCGAAAACTCTCAATTATACATTCGGGCCGAATTCCTGAACAGTTGGGTTTTCCCTGAGGTTGCGCGTAGAATTGAAGAAAACAGGAAGGGAAAAATCGGATGAGGTCGCAGCTGAACTTCGAGGAGCTTAAGGCAAGCGGCAATCTGCCTTCCCCGGCCGGGGTTGCCATGACGCTTTTCCAGCTCACCCAGAAACCCGATGTTTCCCTGGCCGAGATCGCCCGCATCGTCCAGGCTGACCCCGCGCTGAGCGGGAAGCTGATCAAGTACGCCAATCACATCAAGGCCGGAAGCAGACTCGTCGCTTCGATTCCCGATGCGCTGAACCTCCTCGGCATGGCGGCCACCCGCCAGATCGCGCTCGGGTTTTCCGTCCTGAACAGCAACAGGCGCGGAGCATGCAAGCAGTTCGATTACATGCGCTTCTGGTCGCGCTCGCTCGCATGCGCCATCATTGCCCAGATGATCTGCGAAAAGACGAGGGTTGCGCAGCCCGAGGAATGCTTCATCGGCGCCCTTCTTTCCGACGTGGGCTCGCTCGCGCTCGCAACGCTTTATCCTGCGGCTTATTCGGAGATCCTTTCGAAGGAGCTGGCGGGCAAGGAAAAGATCGAACTCGAGCGAAGCAGCTTCGCCACGGACCATCTCGAGTTGACATCGGCGCTGCTTCAGGACTGGATGCTTCCAGAGCTGTTCAGCAATGTCGCCCTCTACATGGAAAATCCGGATTCCATGCCGTTTGCCGAGAAATCCAGGGAATTCAGACTGTGCAAGGTATGGAATTTCGCTTCAAGGTTCGCCGACGGTTTCGTTTCAGGCGAGCGCAGGATCGCTTCGAAAATGCCCGAGTTTCTTGTCGAAGCGCGTGAATTCGGCTTCGATCAGGATGAATTCGCCTTCCTTTGCGATCAGGCGGCCGCGAGTTGGCAGAAATGGAGCGCCATACTCGACGTGCCCAGCCGCCCCGTTCCCAGCTTCGAGGAGCTGATGGCCTCGATTCCCGCAGAAGAACCCAGGGTCGGATTGCTGACGGGCCGTTCGCTCAGGATACTTCTCTTTGCAGAGGAGGGTGAAATCGCAGGATTCCTGTCTTCGCTCGGGCATGCCGTCATCAATGTGAAAAGCGAGCAGGAGGCTTCACGCCTGGTGCTCGAGGCGGATCCGCAGGTCGTGCTTTATTCCTATTCCATGCACGGCATTGCCTTTGTCGAGGCGTTGCGAAAGCTCCCTGCAGGACAGAGCATCTACGCGATCATGCTGCTCGACGACGAAGATTTGCAGGGCGAGGTCGATGCCTTCGAGGCCGGCGCAGATGACTGCATTACGCTCTCGCGCGGGCTCGAACTGCTGGCTGCAAGACTGCTGGCTGCGGGAAGGTTCGTCGAGATGAAGGAATCGCTTTCGAAGGACACCGAGGAGCTGCGCAGCATGGCGTCCGACCTCGCCGTTGCGAACAGGCGCGCGAGGGAGGCATCGATGACCGATCCGCTTTCAGGCCTGCCGAACAGGCGCTATGCCGTGGAGCGCCTTGCGCTTGAATGGAACAGGCCCGGGGAACTCGCCTGCATGATGATCGACGTCGACCGCTTCAAGATGATCAACGACCGTCACGGCCACGACGTCGGCGACAAGGTGATCCGGCATTGCGCGGAAGTGCTGAAGAAGGCAGCGAGAGGGCAGGACGTGATCTGCCGGTTCGGGGGAGAAGAATTCCTGGCCATCCTGCCCGGGGCGAACATGGAAGCGGCCGAGCATTGCGCCGAGCGTCTGAGGACGGCCGTCGAGTCCAGCCTCTTTTCGGAAGGGAATGCGCCCATCAAGATCACTGCAAGCATCGGCGTTTCGGTCAGGTACCCCTCGATGGGCGGATTCCCAGACCTCGTCAAGGCGGCCGACGTCGCCCTCTACAGCGCGAAGCAGGCGGGCAGGAACGTCGTCAGGATTGCGCAGCGTCCGGAATGAGCCTTTCGAATTCGGTGAGGCTTGCCAGCGTTTCCCTTTCCCTGAGGACATGGCAGTCGCCCTTGTCGACCAGGATTTCTGCGGCTCTCGGCCTGGAATTGTAGTTCGAGCTCATGCTCATGCCGTATGCGCCTGCGGAAAGGATGGCGAGCAGATCCCCTTCTTTTGCGCCAAGCGTTCTCCCGTGTCCCAGGAAATCCCCTGTTTCGCAAACGGGCCCGACGATTTCGTAGACGTCCTTTCCCTGCCCCGCGTTGACCTGGACGATTTCGTGATAGGCGTCATACAGGGCAGGGCGCATCAGGTCGTTCATCGCGCAGTCGACGACGGCAAAATTCTTCTCCTCGCCATGCTTCAAGTATTCGATTCGGGTGAGCAGGATCCCGGCATTGCCGACAAGAAATCTGCCCGGCTCGAGGATGAGCTTCAGGGGTCGCCCTGCCAGCTTCGTGATCAGCGACTTCGCGTATTCCGCCATTTCCGGCGGCTGCTCGTCACTGTAGCGGATGCCCACTCCTCCGCCCATGTCGATATGGGAAAGCGTGATGCCGCGTTCTTCGAGCGTGTCGACGAGGATCAGGATTTTTTCGAGCGCCTCGACGATGGGGGAGAGCTCGGTCAGCTGGGACCCGATGTGGCAGTCTATTCCTGATATTTCGATCGACTCCAATCCTTCCGCCTTCTCGTACAGGCGCAATGCGTCGTCATAGGGAATGCCGAACTTGTTCTGCCTGAGCCCCGTCGAGATGTAGGGATGGGTTTTCGCATCGACGTTCGGATTGACCCTGAAACTGATCCGCGCCTTCCTGTTCATGGCTTGCGCGACCCTGGCAAGTCGGTCGAGCTCGGGTTCGGATTCTATGTTGAAGCAGAAAATGCCCGCGTCGAGCGCAGCGCGCATTTCATCCTCCCGCTTTCCCACTCCGGAAAAGACCACCTTGGACGGATCTCCGCCGGCGAGCAATACGCGCTGAAGTTCGCCAAGCGAGACGATGTCGAATCCGCTGCCCATCTTCGCGAAGAGATTCAATACGCCGATGTTCGGGTTGGCCTTGACCGCATAGCAGGTCAGATGGCCGATTGACGAAAACGCATCAGAAATCTCGCGATAAGCCGATACGAGGGCTGCCTTCGAATAGACATAGCACGGCGTGCCGAATTCTTTCGCGATGGCTTCGAGCGGAACATCCTCGGCATGGAGGGCCCCGCCCCTGTAGGAAAATGGGGGAGTCATTTTTTCTGGTTCTGGTGATCGGGAAGGTAAAGGGGGCCCTTCAGCCCGCATCCGGCAAGCGGCAAGGAGAAAATCAGGAGAAGGAAAAGGATCCGCATCTTCATTCCCGGCATGTTACCACAGGCGAATGCGCTTAAGTTCCTGACGCGCTCGCCTGTAGTCGGGATAGGCTCGCCCGACCGCATCCCAGAAGGCCTTCGAATGGTTCAGCTCCACGAGATGGGCGAGCTCGTGAACGACGACATAATCGACCAGCTCAATCGGCAATTTCACGAGGCGCCAATTGAGCCTCACTTCGCGTTTCGAATTGCAGCTTCCCCAGCGCGTTTTGGCATTCGAAAGGAAAAGCCTGGGCTCGATCAGCCCGAGCCTTTTGCAGTAATGCCCAACCCTTTCCGAGAAGCATTCTAGGGCGCGCTTCTTGTACCACAATTGAACCATGGCCTCGACTTTTTCCGGGGAAGGGTCGGGCATGCGGACCTCGATGCCGTCGTGTGACAACGCCACGCTTTTCTTGCTTGAATGGCTTGTCTTCAGCAGATAGGCTTGTCCCAGCAAGGGGAGACTTTCTCCGTCGAGCCATGTCGGTGCAGGCTGGGGCCTGGCTTCTTCCAGCTTCTTCAGGATCCATGCCGATTTTTCAAGCAGGAGGTTTTCGATGACATGTTCTGGCAGCCTGTGCGGCGCGCTGACTGACAGGCCTTCCGGGGTTATCCTGAGCCCGACGCTTTTGCGGCTGCTGCGTTTGAGCACGTAAT
>JAJZRS010000010.1 GCA_021802545.1 Pseudomonadota bacterium | reverse complement strand
ACCACCTTGATCTTGAAATGCGTCACGCCTTGACGCTCGCGCTGCAGGACTATGAGGGCGCTATGGTCGTGGTTTCCCACGACAGGCATCTGTTGAGGACGGTGGCGGACAGCCTCCTGATCGTCGAAGATGGAAAGGCCGTTCCGTTTGAGGATGACATCGACGAATACGGCAAGCGCATCCTGGAGTCTCCTATGGAGACTAAAGCTCCAAAGGAGAACAGGAAGCGTCTTGAGGCCGAGCTCAGGGCGAGGAGAAGGCCGATCCAGCTCAAAATCTCGAAGCTCGAAGAGGAAATGGGTGCGCTGGGCCTGGAGAAAAAGGAAATCGAGGATGACATCGCCGATCCTGCCTTCCATGAAGACAGGGAAGCGGTGAAATCGGCCGTCTTCAGGCAGGCGGAAATCGAAGCGAAGCTCTCGGAAATCGAGAACGAATGGCTGGAGCTCAATTCAGAGCTCGAAGCACTGGAATAGTCAGGCAATCCAGACAGATCGGTTTCGTGCCCGAAACTGTCATTCCCTTTATGGACACCAAACAGCTTCTACTGGAGGTTAAGCGGACGCCGGGAAGCTTTAAATGTGAACCCTGCTTCCAAGCTCGATCACGCTGTTGCTGGGAATATTGAAATATTCCACCACGCTCCCTGCATTGCCGGACAGGAACTGAAACAATCCTTCTCGCCATTTGGCGATTCTCCCGCCTGTTGAGGGAACGATGGTTTCTCGACTGACGAAATAAGAAATCGTGAATGGGTCGATTTCCGCACCGGGTATCCTGCAGTTTGCCAAAGCCTTGGGAACGTCCGGCTTGTCCATGAAACCGTAGCGCAGGCTGATCTGCCAGAATCCGTGGCCGATGTCGCGGACGCTCAGTCTCTCGTCTTCGTTGACCCAGGGAATATCTTCGAACAGTACGGTGACAACCAGATTGAGCTGGTGCAGGACGCGATTGTGCTTGAGATTGTGCATCAATGCCTGTGGCGCATTCTTCGGATTGGCCACGAGGAATACCGCAGTTCTCCCCTCCACCCTGGGAATGCTGCTGGAGGACAAGTTTTGCACGAATGCCTCCAGTCCCGGGTCGTCCTCCCCGATGCATTGAAGAAGCAGCTGCCGCCCCTGCCGCCATGTCAGCATGACTGTAAGGATGACTGCACTCAATGCCACCGGGAACCAGCCACCGTTGATAAACTTTATCGAGCACGAGAACAACAGCAGCATATCGATCAAGGCAAGGCAGGCCGTGGCCGTAGCGGCCGTCGCCAGCGTCCATTTCCATAGATGGCGCATGACGAAGAACATCAGCATGGTTGTGATCAGCATCGTTCCGGTAACCGCGATGCCGTATGCGGATGCCAGTGCCCCGGACGAACCGAAGCCGACGGTGGTGCCTATCACCGCTGCAAGCAATATCCAGTTGATCACCGGCAGGTAGATTTGGCCGGCCTCGCTGGCGGAAGTGTGTACGATTTTGCTCCTGGGAAGAAAGCCGACCTGAATCGCCTGCCGGGTCATGGAATAGGCGCCGGAAATCACGGCCTGCGATGCGATGATTGTGGCCAGCGTGGCAAGGATCACCGACGGAATCAAGAGCGAATGCGGAAATGAAAGATAGAACGGGTTTTTGACTGCACCCGGGTCTTGCAGCAGCAGGGCACCCTGCCCGAGATAATTGATCGAGAGGCAGGGGAATACGAGCGACAGCCACGCCAGTCGGATAGCGGGACGGCCGAAATGCCCCATGTCTGCATAAAGCGTCTCCACGCCCGTGATCGCCAGTACCACCGCCCCTACTGCCAGGAACACGCCTGCGCCTCTATCGGCCAGGAATGCGCAGGCATGCAGTGGATTGAGCGCAGAAAGAATCTCCGGATTTTTCGCAATATGCCAAAACCCTGTCACGCCGAGGACAGCGAACCAGACAACGATGATGGGGCCGAAGAGTTTTCCGACCGCACCTGTTCCCCATTTTTGCAGCATGAAAAGCCCGATCAGTATCGCGACCGCTACGGGAATGACGTATGACTTCAAATCCGGGGTGACCACTTCGATTCCTTCGATGGCTGACAGCACCGAGATCGAAGGTGTAAGCAAGGTGTCGCCGTAGAACAGCGCTGCGCCAGCCGCTCCCAACAGCAACAGCTTTTTTCGTATCGACTGCGAACTGGTCGATGCAATCGTCATCGCAAGCAATGCGATTATTCCGCCTTCACCCCGGTTGTCCGCGCGCATCACCAGAAATACGTATTTGATTGTAACCACGAGCATCAGCGCCCAGAATATCGCCGAGACTGCCCCGACAACGTTGGCTGGCGAGAGCGGCACGCCGCCGCTGTCGAATATCACCTGGATCGTGTATAGCGGACTGGTGCCTATGTCGCCATAAACCACTCCGATGGCGCCCAACGCCAGCAACGCCAGACTGCTTCTCCTGTTCTGCCTATCCATGATTTCCCCTCGGTTAATCCAAGGAGTCCATATAATCACGGTCGACATATCAGATGCGTAAATATTTTCACGATGCGGCGATACGGTAGCCGATTCCAGGATCTGTCAGCAGGAAGCGCGGTTCGGCTGGAACGGCCTCGAGCTTGGCTCGCAAACGACCCATGTGAATGCGCAGATAATGCGTTTCATCGAGATATTCGGCTCCCCAAACCGATGTCAGCAACTGACGGTAGGTGATGACCTTGCCGGGATGCTGCGCAAGCATCATCAGCAGCTTGTATTCGATTGGCGTCAGCTTCACCAGTTTGCCGTTCAGCGTTACTGTCCCGGCCGCCAGATCGATGCGCAAACCACTTACGTCATAAACATGATCGCGCAGGCTCATCATGGCGGCGCGGCGCAAGGCAGTCCTCACGCGTGCCAGCATTTCTTCGACACCGAAAGGCTTGGCGAGGTAGTCGTCTGCCCCACAGTCCAGGCAGGCCACTTTTTCCTTCTCCGACTGGCGGGCCGACAGCACCAGAACCGGCACATCCGAACGCTGCCGCAACTCCGCAATCCAGTCCTTGCCGTCGCCGTCCGGCATGCCAAGATCGAGTATCGCAAGTTCGGGCCGCACTTCCCAGAATAGCTTTCGGGCATCAACAAGGTTTGCAGCCACGTAGGGTAAGTAGCCTGCGGCGCTCAGGCTTGAGGAAATAAACCGGCTGATTTCCCGGTCGTCCTCGACGACCAGAATGGAAGGACGTTCACTCAAGATTTTCACCCGAGGGCATTTCCTGGAAAACCAGCGCAACGCATGTGCCACCACCTTCACGCTGTTCGATATGGAATTCAGCCTTGTGCAGCCGCGCAATGACCTGAACAATGGACAATCCCAGCCCCATGCCCTTGCCATGCACATTCATGCGCTGGAATTTTCGGATATCTTCGGCGCGGAAATTTTGCGGGAATCCGCCTCCCCGATCCTTCACATAGAGTGCCACGCGGGAATCCCGCAATTCCGCACCTACAATTATGGGCTCAGAACCATGATGGACCGACAGCGCATTGTCGATCAGATTGCCCAAAGCCTGCGAAAGCAGCACGGCATCTGCCCGGATCAAAGGGATATCCTGCGGCACGCTGGAGCGCATTTCGTGCACAAGGGTGCGAGTGCGGAAGCGGCTCAATACTGCGCCCACGATCTCTTCCGGAGACTGCCAATCGAGCACAACGTCCCGGCTTCCGCTGGATTCCAGCTTCGTCAGGGAGAGGATGTTTTCAGTGGCATTTGCCAGATAGCGTGCTTCCGCAGCCATGGATTGCAGCAATCTTCCCTGTTCGATCTCGGAGAGCGCTTTGCGCTGCTCGAGCAGCGTGGTTGTCGCGCCGAGTATCGCAGTCAGGGGGGTGCGCATGTCATGCGAGACAGATGCCAGAAGCGCATTCTGAATGGATTCTTCCTGGGCAATGCGTTCTGCATCCTTGGCTCTCCGCTCGTTCCGCACACGCTGGTATGCCGTCGCCAGTTGATCGAGCAAGCCCCGCAGATAAGTGACCTCTCCTTGTTCTGCTGTTCCATTCATGACTACAAGTACAGGGGACAATCCGGGCATCCTGCCGAATGGCATGACCCAGGCTCCGTATTCAGGCCAGTTGTTGCTTCCCGGGCCGATCGCTTGACCGTTTTGGCTGCACCATTTTGCAGCCCGCTGATCCAGCGTCACCGTTCCTGCAGGATATTGGCAGGCCAAGCTGAACCCTTCGCCCTTCATCCGGGGCAGGGCGATGCCGGTCGGCTGGCTTGTGGCATGATGGATGAGCCGGCATCCCGCATCGAGCAGTTCGCCCTCATCGTGGAGAGCCGCAAGATTCTCGGCCATTTCACGTGCAAATTCAGCATGCCGCCGGGCATTCTCAGCCTGACGAGTCTGGTTCTGCAAGCGTTTGACCAGGGAGGCGACCACCACGGAAACCGTCAGAAATCCAAGCAGCGCAGCCCACGACTCAGGGTTCGCCACCTCGAAGGTGTAGCGCGGCTCGATGAAGAAAAAGTTTATTGCCAGAAATGAACCGATTGCCGCGAAAATTGCTGCAAGGTATCCCAGAAAATAGGAAGTGGCAATCACTGCCAGCAGGTATAGCATGACGATTTCCGTCGTGCCCAGCCTGGCGACGAAAAATCCCGCCAGCGTTGTCGCTGCAATCAGAAGCATCGATATCGCTATGCGGTGAAATTGGTGTTGCAACTGAGAGCCTCTGCGACGCAGTTGAATATTTCAGCCTAACACATCGGCCATATCGAAACAGTAAACAAATCTACTTGTAGCTAAGCTGCCGTTAACCAGCCACAATATAGATGAGATAACCGACCGCTTAGAACGAGTTGTACGAGTTCGGCCGGTCTCTGATCCCAAGCAGCCTCTCAAATGGCTGGGTTGCGAAGACGACTACCGTCAGTAGATGACACAAAGCGGACGTATTTCCGGAATGTTGTCATTAGCAATTCAGGTCCGTGAGATTATTCCCGGTTTCGACTTTCCGGCCACCCCATTTTTCGATCTGCTCGCCTTTGTATTGCAGCCGTAATAAAATTCAATGATTCAGAGACAGGGCGAAAATCATGAAAATAGGCACTCCGCTTTCGGACAACGCGACACGGGTCATGCTGCTCGGCAGCGGCGAGCTCGGCAAGGAAGTCATCATCGCCCTGCAGCGGCTCGGTGTGGAAGTGATCGCTGTCGACCGCTATCCCAATGCGCCCGGCCACCAGGTCGCGCACCGGTCCCACGTCATCGACATGACCGATCCGGAAGCCCTGAAGGGGCTGGTCATGAAGGAGAAGCCGGACGTCATCGTTCCCGAGATCGAGGCGATCGCAACCTCCATGCTCGTCGAGATAGAGGAGCAGAACATCGCCCGGGTCGTGCCGACCGCAAGGGCTGTGAACCTCACCATGAACCGGGAAGGGATCAGGCGGCTCGCGGCAGAAAAGCTGGGATTGCCGACTTCCCCCTATGCCTTCGCATCCAGCCTGGACGAGATGAAGGCGGAGATGGAAAAGATAGGATTGCCCGCCCTGGTGAAGCCCGTGATGTCTTCCTCCGGAAAGGGGCAGTCCTTCGTGAAAAGTCCAGAAGAAGTGGAAGCGGCGTGGGAATATGCCGCGAAGGGGGGAAGGGTCGACCAGGGCAAGGTGATCGTCGAAGGCTTCATCGATTTCGACTACGAAATCACCCAGCTCACCGTCAGGGCGAAGAATGCTTCGGGGGAAATCGAGACGCATTTTTGCGAGCCGATCGGGCACGTCCAGGTGAAGGGGGATTACGTCGAGAGCTGGCAGCCGATGAAGATGAGCGCGAAGGCGCTCGAAAGATCGAGGCAAATCGCCAAGGCCGTCACGGACGATCTCGGAGGAACAGGGATCTTCGGCGTCGAGCTTTTCGTCAAGGGTGACATGGTCTGGTTCTCGGAAGTGAGCCCGAGGCCGCACGACACCGGGCTCGTCACCCTGTGCACGCAAAGACTGAGCGAATTCGAGCTGCATGCGAGGGCGATCCTGGGTCTTCCTGTCGATGCCGAGCTGAGGCAGTGCGGCGCAAGCGCAGTGATCTACGGCGGAGTCGACGCCAAGGGCGTGGTCTACGAAGGGGTGGATGACGCACTGTCCGTGCCGAAGAGCGACATCAGGCTGTTCGGCAAGCCGGAAGCCTTCGAGAGGCGCAGGATGGGGGTCGCGCTCGCCAACGGGCAGGATACCGACGAGGCGAGAGAACGGGCGAAGGCATGCGCGTCCAGAGTGAAATGCAGGAAGGCGTGACATGCTGCTCGACCTGATCCTCTCCACCATCGCATTTTTCGTCGCCGTGCATTACCTCAGGCGCTATCTCGACGAACAGGGCATGCCGAAGGGCATGACGAGGAATTTATTTATTTTTTTGCTCGCCACCGTTGCCTCGACCGCCGTGTCGGCGGTCGTCGAGAAGCTCCAGGGCAACAGCGCGAATCCGGTGGAAAATGCGAAACAGCTGCAGAAGCTGATTCAGCCTTAGCTGATCAGCAGCCTGTTCATCGCATATCCACCGATCATCAGGAAGAAAAACAGCATGGTTGCGAGCATCAAGGGTTTTGCGCCGGCTTGACGTATGGCGCCCACATGCGTGCGCAGACCAAGCGCTGCCATGGCCATCGGGAGCAAGACATTGTCGACCTTCAGGATCGCGGAGGTCAGCATCGCAGGGAGAATGTGCAAAGAATTCACTGCACTGGTGACGATGAACAGCACGGCGAACCAGGGTATGGTGATTTTATGCTTGCCGCCCTCTTTAGCGCCTTCCTGCGCGAACGAGGACAGGACCAGAAGGAATGGTGCGAGCATCATGACGCGCAGCATTTTCTCGATGACGGCAGTGGAGGCGGCACTGTCGTTGACGCTCTTGGCTGCAGCGACCACTTGGGCGACTTCGTGAACGGTTGATCCGACATAGACTCCGTACGCGTGTACGGTCAAATGCAGATAGGGAAATATCACTGGATAGATGAACATCGCCAGCGTGCCGAACACGACGACGGTAGCGACCGCGACGGAAACTTTGTGCGCTTGACCGCGCACCACAGGTTCGGTTGCCAGGACAGCAGCAGCGCCGCAGATGGCGCTGCCCGCTCCGATCAGGATTGCGGACTGACGGTCGAGCTTGAACATGCGCGTGCCAATTTGCACGGCCAGCAGCAAGGTGAGCGAAACCATCACGACATCGATCAGTATGCCTTGCCAGCCGATGCCGGCAATCTGCTGGAATGTGATGCGGAATCCGTACAATACGATGGCTGTGCGCAGCAGCATGTTCTTGGAATAATCAACCCCGGTGGATGTGCGCGTCGAGAACTTGGGGAAAATGGTGTTTCCAACCACCATGCCGATGATGATGGCCATGGTGAGCGAACTCAAGCCCAGGTGTTCTATTGCGGGCAGGCCGGCTGCCTGCAAAGCGATAAAGGCAAGTATGCCGACGAAAATGATGCCTAGCCACCATGTGGAATCGCGGTAGCGGCTGACTGTTTGTTTGTGCATGTTGTTCTGCTCCCTTTGTATTGACGCTCTCATTCGGCGCGTTAAAGAAGAATATTATGGAATGCTTAATAATGATTCAAATACATTTAATTCATTATCTGATAACATTTAGTTATCATGATCAACCTGCATCTTCTCCGCCTTTTCTTTGTCGTTGCTGAACAGAGGAGTTTTTCTCGCGCTGCTGAACTGCTGTTCATCAGCCAGCCTGCAGTTTCAAAGGGGGTGCGCGAACTGGAGAATCAGCTCGGGCTGCCGCTGATCGAGCGAGGATCGGGTGGGGCGCGGTCAGGGAAAGGGATGCGGCTGACTGAAACGGGACAAGCCATGTTCGAGCATGCGCGCGGCATATTTGCCTTGGAGCGGGCGGCGCTCGAAGATGTGCGGGCGCGCGTCGGCCTCGAGCGCGGCCATCTCGTCATCGGTGCGAGCACGACGATTGCCGGGTATTGGCTGCCGGAATACACGGCCAAGTTCCTGTCTGAATACCCGTCGCTGCGGCTTGAGGTGCTTGTCGGAAATACCCAGGAGATCAGCGATCAATTGATTGACTGCAATATCGATATAGCGCTGGTGGAAGGAGTGGTAACCGGCGAGCGAATCATTTCCAAGCATTGGCGAGACGATGAATTGCGTATCATCACGCGCCCCGATTCACCGCTTGCGGGGACGCGAAAGCCCGATACGGAGCAGCTCAACGCCGAGCCATGGCTGTTGCGCGAGTCAGGATCCGGGACGCGCGAATTCAGCGAGCGCATGATGAGGCAGCACGGCATTCAGCCGCAGCGCATTGTCGAATTTGGCAGCAATGAGGGCATCGTCCGGGCTGTGGCTGCAGGGTTGGGGGTTGGCATGGTGCCCACTCGGACAGCGCGCGAGCTTTACATGCTGAATGAAATCAAGACAGTCGATTACCCTCCCTCGGGCGTATTCCTGCGCCCGTTGTTTCAGCTCACTTTACGTGATCGCCCTTTGTCTCCTCTGGCGCGAGCATTCGTCGCCATGTTGTCTAGCAGCAGCGCCTGATCCCGTTCCACTTGCGCTCTTCCTCCCTGACGAAGAAGGCTTTCCTGTCGAGCGGAGCCATTTCGGGATGACATTTCCTGACATGATCGAGATAGCGCTCGTAGGCGTCTTCCCCCGACAATTGCCTGATCAGCCTCCAGAGCTTTTCCATCAGTCCCTCACCCAGTCTTCGACCAGCCTGCTCGGAATGTGCGGGGATTCGGATACGGGCGGAATCGGAAGCCCGATCGTTTTCCGCCAGCCTACCCTGAGCATCTCGAACACAACCGTCCAGAGCACGATGACGAAGAAGATCGTGATGATTCCGTCGAGCTGCATGTTGAAGATGAGCTTGGGCGCGACCGCTGCCTTCTCAGGGGCGAGCTTGCCCAAGGAGAGCAGCTCGGAAAGATGGTCTGCAGCAGCGAAAAAGCCGATCCTGATGTCGGCGCTCGTGATCTTTTCCCATGCGGCCGAAGTCGTGATGACGCAGAGCCAGGCGAGCGGGATGCCAGTCACCCAGGCGTACCTGGCTTTCCCAGACTTGATCAGAATGCCCGTTCCGACCGACAGCGCGATCGCAGCAAGCATCTGGTTGGAGATGCCGAAGAGCGGCCAGAGCAGGTTGACGCCGCCGTAAGGGTCGAGCACGCCGATATACAGGAAATAGCCCCAGGAAGCGACGATCGCGGCGCTCGAGATGAGCACAGAAGGAAGCCATGAGGTCCTGCCCATGGGCTTGTAGAGATTGCCGAGCATGTCCTGGAGCATGAAGCGGCCCACCCGTGTTCCCGCATCGAGCGTGGTCAGGATGAAAACGGCTTCGAACATGATCGCGAAGTGATACCAGATCGAAAGCAGGCTGCGTCCAAAGGCATTGCCGAAAATGCTCGCCATGCCGACAGCGAGCGAAGGGGCGCCGCCGGTTCTGGCGAAAAGGGTTTTTTCGCCCATTTCGTTGGCGAGCTGCTGCATTTGTTCCATCGAGACGGGGAATCCCCAAGAGCTGATCTTGGCCGCTGCGATCGCGCCCGTTCCCACCAGCCCGGGCGGGCTGTTGATCGCGAAGAAGACCCCGGGATCGAGCACGGTCGCAGCCGTCATCGCCATGATCGCAACGAAGGATTCGAGCGCCATGCCGCCGTAGCCGATCATCGGGATGTCTTCCTCGTTAGCGATCAGCTTGGGCGTCGTGCCGGAAGAGACGAGGGCATGGAAACCCGAAATGGCCCCGCAGGCGATGGTGATGAAGACGAAGGGAAAGAGTTTTCCGGCGAAGATCGGTCCAGTGCCGTCGACGAAGGAGGTGACGGCGGGCATCTTGATCTCGGGATGCATGATGAAAATGGCGAGCGCGAGCGCGATCACCGTGCCGAGCTTCATGTAGGTGGAAAGGTAGTCGCGCGGGGCGAGCAGCAGCCATACGGGCAATATCGCCGCCAGGAAGCCGTAGCCGATGACCAGCCAGACGAGGGTTTGGCTGTCGAAGTCGAAGAAGGCTCTCAGTGCGGCATTGTGGTCTATCCAGCCGCCGGAGGCGACGGAGAAGAGGAGCAGGGCCACTCCGATCAGTGAGCCTTCGAGCACCTTTCCGGGGCGGATGTGGCGCATGTACAGGCCGACGAGGATCGCAACCGGTATCGTCGCCATCACAGTCGAGGTTCCCCACGGGCTGTGCTTCAATGCGTTCACGACGACGAGCCCGAGAACGGAAATCAGGATCACCATGATGGAGAGCGTCCCGATCAATGCAGCCGCGCCCCCGACCGGGCCGAGCTCGTCCCGTGCCATCTGCCCGAGGCTCCTGCCGTCCCGCCTGGTCGAGAAGAACAGGGTCACCATGTCCTGGACGCATCCGCCGAGGACAGCGCCTATCAGAATCCAGATCGTTCCGGGAAGATAACCGAATTGCGCGGCCAAAGTCGGGCCGACGAGCGGGCCGGGTCCAGCGATCGCAGCGAAATGGTGGCCGAAAGTCACCCATTTGTTGGTCGGGGTGAAATCCAGGCCGTTGTCGAACCGTTCTGCGGGGGTGGCGCGAGTCTTGTCCGTCACCAGGATTTTCGTCGAAATCCACAATGCATAGAACCGGTAGGCGAGGGCATAGACGCACAGTGCCGCCGCCACGAGCCAGATCGAATTGATCGTCTCGCCACGCGAAGTCGCGATCATGGCGAGCGCCGCTGTCCCGAGTATGGCAATGCCGAACCAGACCAGCTTCTTCATTTCTTCTCCTAGTTCCTGCGCCAGGTCGTGCCCTGCGGGCCGTCTTCCAGCATGATTCCGGATTCGAGCAATTCGTTCCTGATCCTGTCGGCCTCAAGGAAATTCTTGGCTTTCTTGGCTGCAGTCCTCGCTTCTATCTTCGAATGTATCTCTGATTCGTCAGGCCCCCCCTTGGCTTCCCCCTGAAGGAAATGCCTCGGATCGCGCTGCAGGAGGCCAAGGATCCCTGAAAGAGACTTCAGAAGGCTTGCCGATTCCGCCGAATGCGTTTTGTTGACCTCAGCTGCGAGCTCGAAAAGCACGGCGATCGCTTCCGGCGTGTTGAAGTCGTCGTCCATCGCCTCCCTGAATCGCTTGGCAGGGGATGCATCCCAGTCGATTCCGGCGTTTTCAGCATTGATTCCGTCGAGCGCCGTGTAGAGGCGGGTCAAGGCGGACTTCGCATCCTGAAGATGCTGGTCCGAATAATTGAGCGGGCTCCTGTAATGCGCCCTCAGGATGAAGAAGCGGATCACTTCCGCGTCGAATTTCTCGAGCACTTCCCTCACGGTGAAGAAGTTGCCCAGGGACTTCGACATCTTTTCGTCGTCCACCCTGACGAAGCCGTTGTGCATCCAGTAATTGACGAAGGGATGGTCGTGCGCCCCTTCGGATTGTGCGATTTCGTTCTCGTGATGCGGAAACTGGAGGTCCTGTCCTCCGCCGTGGATGTCGAAATGCTCCCCCAGGAGCTCTTCGCTCATGGCCGAGCATTCGATGTGCCAGCCGGGCCGCCCAGGGCCCCAGGGCGAATCCCAGGAAGGCTCCCCTTCCTTTGCCCCTTTCCAGAGCACGAAGTCGAGCGGATCGCGCTTGTAGGGGTCGACTTCGACCCGCTCGCCCGCCCTCAGGTCCTCGAGCGATTTTCCGGAAAGCTTGCCGTAGCCTGCGAAGTCGTGCACCGAATAATAGACGTCCCCGTTTCCTGGCGCATAGGCGAGCCCTTTTTCGACCAGCTTTCCGATCATGGCGATCATCCCGGACACGTATTGGGTCGCTCTCGGCTCGTGATCCGGGGAAGATACGCCCAGTCGCTCCGCATCCTCGTGCATCGCCGCAATGAAGCGCGAGGTGAGCTCGGAAATCGATTCCTTGTTCTCTATCGCGCGCTTGATGATCTTGTCGTCGATGTCGGTGACGTTCCTGACGTAGTTCACGTCATAACCCGATGCTCTCAGCCATTTCACAGCCATGTCGAAGACAACCATCACTCTCGCATGACCCAGATGGCAATAGTCGTAGACCGTCATGCCGCAGACGTAGATTCCGGCCTTGTTCGGTTTGATGGGGACGAAATCCTGCTTTTCGCGGGCGAGGGTGTTGTAGATCTTCAGCATATGTCTTCGCTCAGCACGTGCTGCATCAGCCTGTGTTTGGCCCGATCGAAACCGATCAGCGGCAGCACCCTGGGCATTTCCGGCCCGTGAGTCTGGCCCGTGAGCGCGGATCTGAGCGGCAGGAATAGCTTCTTTCCCTGCGCGCCCGTTTTTTCCTTCACCCTTTGCGTGAATTCCTTGAAATCGAGGCCGGAGGTCAGGCTGCTTGCCGCTTCCCTGAAGAAGCTCGACGGGGTTTCCTCGATCACCTTGAGCGCGTCAGGCGACATCGGGAGCGAATCCGAATAGATTGCTTCCGCCCAGATTTCAGCATCGTGCGGAAAGAGGATATTGTCCCTGACCGCATCGGCGAAGCGCTCGAGATCCGCATCGGGCACCCATTTCGAGACCGACTGCCCGAGCCATGCGGCGAGCGCATTGGAATCCGTCTTCTGCAACGCCTGGGATTGCCAGTGGTCGAGCTGTGTCCTGTCGTACCGGGCTGGTGCTTTCCCCAGGTTGTCGATCGTGAAGTCCCTGGCGAGTTCGTCGAATTCGAGCAGGTGGTTCTCGAGATAATGGTGTCCGAGCCTTGCGAGATAGTTGTTGACCGCGATGGGGAAATAGCCCATTTCCCTGAGCTCTTGCACGGAGAGGCTGCCGCTGCGCTTGGAAAGCGGGGCGCCGTTTCCGTCCACGATGAGCGAAATGTGTCCGTATTGCGGGATGGGCATGGACAGGGCGTTGAGGATCGCGATCTGGCGCGGCGTGTTGGTCAGATGGTCTTCTCCGCGCAACACATGCGTGACCTGCATCAGTGCGTCGTCGAGCGCATTCACGTAGAAGAAAGCGAATGTGCCGTCCGAACGCCTGACGATGAAGTCTCCGATTTCGTCGGAGGGAAAATGCTGATTTCCCCTGACGAGATCCTCGAAAATGATGGATTCGCGTTTGGGCATGCGAAAGCGCAGCGTATAGGGCAGGCCTTCATTCTTCTTGGATTCGATCTCGTCGGCCTTCAGATGTGCGCATTTTCCGCTGTAGCGCGGCGGCTTGCCGGATGCGGCCTGGGTCTTCCTGGACACTTCGAGCTCCAGCGCGGTGCAGAAGCAAGGATAGACCCTGCCGGCCTCCTCCAGCATGGCGAGGTGCTTTTCGTAGATCGGATCGCGCTCGGACTGCCTGTAGGGGCCGAATGCGCCGCCCGCGCCTTCGCCTTCCTGCCACCCGAGCTCGAGCCATTCGAGGTCTTCCTGCAGGGCGGTGATGTATTCTTCGCGGCTTCTTGCCGCGTCCGTGTCCTCGATGCGGAGCAAAAACGTGCCGTTTTGCTTCCTCGCAAGCAGCGCATTGAAGAGGGCTGTGCGCACGTTTCCGAAATGGATGAGTCCTGTCGGACTGGGGGCGAACCTGGATTTCAAGGGAAAAGTCATGATGCGTGGCTCAATTTTGATAGAATTGCCGTGTTTTGTTATAAAATCCTGAACACTTCAACTTGGCAAAGTATATCACAATGAAGAGGTCATCCCGCGCCCGGCTAGCTGGCGTTTCCATGTTTTTGTGCCTCGCTGCATCCAGTCATGCGGCTTTCGCCGATGCGCTTCAGGAGTCGGGCAAGCTGTTCAAGAAAGGGCAGTATCCTGCGGCCATGAAAGAGATCAATGCCTGGCTCGCGAAGCACCCGAAGGATGCGCAGGGGCGCTTTCTGAAAGGCCTGATCCTCACTCGGGAAAACAAGCCCGATGAGGCGATCAGGGTGTTTCAAGGGCTCACCGTGGACTATCCGAGACTGCCCGAGCCTTACAACAACCTCGCCGTCATTTACGCTGCCCAGGGAAATTACGAAAAAGCCAAGGGCGAACTCGAGGCGGCGATCCAGACTCATCCCAGCTATGCCACGGCGCACGAGAACCTGGGCGACATTTACGCCAAGCTCGCGAGCCAGGCCTACGACAAGGCGCTCCAGCTCGACAAGCCGAGCGCCAAGCCGGAGATGAGACTCGAGATGATCGATTCGCTTTATTCCAGGGGGCAGGCTTATGCCGCGGCCGGGCTCGAGGCTTCCGGAGAAGCGGTGAAAACGGCCAAGGTCGAACCTGAAATAGAAAAGCCGGCTTCGAAGCCCGTGGAGAAGCCTGAGGCGAGGCACGAAGAAAAAACGGCCGTCCAGTCGGAAAAGAAGCCTGAAGAGAAAACGGACGCCAAGCCCGAGAAGAAGCCTGAGGCGAAATCCGCCGCCAAGCAGGAGAAAAAGCCCGACGAATCAGTGGATGAAGCCAAGGCAGTGCTTTCGAGCATCAACGCATGGGCGAAGGCGTGGTCCAAGCAGGACGTGAAGGCCTATCTTGCCCATTATGCGGACGATTTCGAGCCTTCCGACGGCAAGGGTTTTGCGCACTGGAAACTCTTGCGCAAGGCGAGGCTGAAGCATCCGAAGCGCATATCGGTGAAGATATCCGATCCGGAAATCACCCTCAAGGGCGGAAAACATGCGACAATCCGGTTCAGGCAATCGTACGCATCTTCTTCCATGAAGGAGACGACCGTCAAGATCATCACGCTTTCGAAGATTGGCGGAAAATGGCTGATCGAAACTGAAAAAGTTGGACATTGATTAAGAAGCTCTTCTTTCAAGCCCTGTTGGGCGCATTCACGCTCTCGGCCGCGCAAGCGGCCCAGGCCGGATCCCCTGACGCATTGCTGATGCAGAGTCTGGTCGACATCAGTCACAGCAGGATGGATTCCGCCTTGTCGAGCATCGACAGCCTGCTGAAGAGCAATCCGAATTTCAGGCTGGCGCAGCTCATCAAGGGCGACATCCTGCTCGCCCACAGCAGGCCGATCAGCACGCTGGGCAACGTGTCCGGCGCCCCCCAGGAGCGCATCCAGGGGCTCAGGGAAGAGGCGGTTGCGCGCGTGAAGCGCCAGGAAGAGAAGCCTGTGGACGACATGGTGCCGAGCTATCTCGTCGAGATGACGAAAGAGCAGAAATATGCCGTCGTCGTCGATCTCGAAAAATCCGCCCTTTATCTATACAGGAACGACAACGGTGCCCCGAAATACGTCGCCGATTTCTACGTCACGAGCGGCAAGAAAACGGGCGAGAAAGTGTCGGAGGGCGACAAGAAGACGCCGATCGGCGTCTATTCCGTGACCGAACATCTGCCCGCCGACAAGCTTCCCGCTTTCTACGGCGCGGGCGCCTTTCCGATCAGCTATCCGAACGAATGGGACAGGCACGAAGGCAGGAGCGGGCACGGCATCTGGCTTCACGGCACGCCTCCCGACACCTACAGCCGCGTGCCGAAAGCGAGCAGCGGATGCGTGGTGCTCGCCAACCATGATCTCAACGAGATCGGCGGCTATCTGCAGATCGGCGTGACGCCCGTGATCATTGCAGATTCGATCAAGTGGGAAAACAGGCACAACGAGGAAGCGATGCGCGATTCGGTCGACGAGACGCTCGACAGCTGGCGGCACGACTGGGAAACCCTGGACAGCCAGGCCTATCTTGCGCACTATTCCAGGAAGTTCTTTTCGGACAGCATGAACTATTCCGAATGGGCGAAATACAAATCCCAGGTCAATGCCTCCAAATCCTGGGTGAAGATCGGCATCTCGAACGTCAGCGCCTTTCTTTATCCGGGGAAGACCGGATTTTTCGTTGTAAGCTTCGATCAGGACTATTCAAGCAACAATTTCCACAACAAGATGAGAAAACGCCAGTACTGGATCAAGGAAGGCGACACCTGGAAGATCATCTACGAGGGCAATGCATGAAGCACATGAAATTTCTCGCTCTGCTTTTGGTATTTCTCAGCTTCTCGGCCAAGGCTGCGAACCCGGAAGTCGAAATGAAGACGAACATGGGAAGCGTTCTGATCGAATTGTATCCCGACAAGGCGCCCAAGACGGTGGCGAATTTCCTGAGATACGTGAAGGAAGGTTTCTACGGCGGCACCATTTTCCACCGCGTGATCCAGGGATTCATGATCCAGGGAGGAGGCTATACGACCGGATTCAGGGAAAAGCCGACCCATCCTCCCATCGTCAACGAAGCCGCCAACGGCCTGCACAACATTCCGGGGACGATCGCCATGGCGCGCACCATGGATCCCGACTCGGCCACTGCCCAGTTCTTCATCAACGTGAACGACAACAGGAGCCTGAATTACGTCGACCCGTCGCCGGAGCGGATCGGCTACTGCGTTTTCGGCAGGGTGCTCAAGGGAATGGACGTGGTGAACAAGATCGCAGCGCTGCCCACGGGCCCGGGCGGCTCGTTCCTGACCGACGTGCCTGCAAATGCCGTCGTCATCCAAAGCATGACTCTGATTTCAAAGTAAGGAAAACCATGATCAAACTTCACACCAACCAGGGCGTCATTTCTCTCGAACTCGATTTCGAAAAGGCACCGATCTCAAGCAAGAATTTCGTCGACTATGTCGAGAGCGGCTTCTACGACAACACGATTTTCCACCGCGTGATAAGCGGATTCATGATCCAGGGCGGCGGGTTCGAGTCCGGGATGGATCAGAAGAAGACGCTTGCGCCGATCAAGAACGAAGCCGACAACGGACTGAAGAACGAAGCCTTCACCATCGCCATGGCGAGAACGCCCGATCCCCATTCGGCAACGAGCCAGTTCTTCATCAACCTCGTCGACAACGATTTCCTCGATTACACGGGATCGACACCGCAAGGCTACGGCTATTGCGTTTTCGGAAAAGTGACCGAAGGATCGGAAATCGTCTCCCAGATCGGCAAGGTCAAGACGACGAGCCGCGCCGGGCACAGGGATGTTCCCGTCGACGACGTCGTCATCACGAAAGCGGAAGTGTGCTGACAGCCTAGGTGGACAGCGCGCTTTTCATCTCCGACATCCATCTTTCCAAGGACGAAGGGGAAACAGCCGGGCTTTTCTTCGATTTTCTTGAAATGCGCGCACCCAGCGCGCATTCGCTTTACATCCTGGGCGATCTTTTCGACGCGTGGGCGGGCGACGACGATCTTTCGGACCCCTTCAACGAGCAGGTGATCGCAGCGCTCAGGAGGCTCTCCGATTCGGGCGTTGCGCTTTCGATCATGCACGGCAACCGGGATTTCCTCATGGGGCAGCGCTTCTTCGAAGCCGCGGGAGCCATTTTCATTCCGGATCCCCATGTCATCGAAATCTGCGGGAAGAAAACGCTGCTCACCCATGGCGATGCGCTGTGCATCGCCGACACGGAATACCAGTCCTTCAGGAAAATGGTCAGGCAGCCTTCATGGCAGTCCGAATTCCTTGCCATGCCCCTTTCGAGAAGAAAGGAAATCATCTCAGGGCTGAGGGCGCAAAGCGAGCAAATGAAGCGCGAAAAGGAAGGCGAGATCATGGACGTCGACAGCGCTGCAGCCGAATCGCTCCTGAAGGAGTGCGGATGCTCGCGGATGATCCATGGTCATACACACAAGCCGGGAAGGCACGAACTTTCAGGCGCCGAGCGATGGGTGACGGGCGACTGGCACCCCGGGCGCGCGATTTTCCTGATTTGCGAAGCCGGAGAAATAAGCTTTCTGGACGCCTCGAAATAGAAGAGCGATTTGATCGACAATGATGTCTCCATTGTCTAGAATAAGGGCACCCAAACCAATTCAGGAGAAAAAATGGAACACGTTCTGCCCCAGCTGCCCTATGCCATGGACGCGCTGGTCCCCCACATGTCCAAGGAAACGTTCGAGTATCACTACGCCAAGCATCATCAGGCCTACGTGACCAACCTGAACAATCTGATCAAGGGCACCGAATTCGAGAACAAGTCGCTGGAAGACATCGTCAAGACCGCTCCGGCCGGCGGCATCTACAACAACGCCGCCCAGGTCTCCAACCACACCTTTTTCTGGAACTGCATGAAGCCGAACGGCGGCGGCGCGCCTGCAGGCGCACTGGCCGACGCCATCAACGCCAAGTGGGGCTCCCTGGACGAGTTCAAGAAGGCCTTCCAGGCCAGCGCAGTGGGCAATTTCGGCTCCGGCTGGACCTGGCTGGTGAAGAAGGCCGACGGCTCCGTCGACATCGTCAACATGGGCGCCGCAGGCACACCGCTGACCACAGCCGACAAGCCCCTGCTCTGCGTCGACGTCTGGGAGCACGCCTACTACATCGACTACCGCAACATGCGCCCCAAGTTCGTCGAGACCTTCCTGAACAGCCTCGTCAACTGGGATTTCGCGTCCAGTAATTTCGCCTGACGGAATCGGGCCGGGTATGCCCGGCCTCTCTAAAATGCTGGACTATTTCCCGGAATTATGCTAGAAAAGAAGCGTGTGGCATTCCGCCATGCGTTTCTTGTTCTCGGAAGGTGATTTCCGAGGGGGTAAAATGAGCATTTCGGGACTTGGGGTTCTCACCTCGAATCAACTGGGCAACCAGGTTTTTCCGCCTGCCGAGCAGCAGGCGAAGTCAGCTGTCGCCCAATCGAGCTATCAGTCCAGGATCTCCGATTTCGGCCAGATCCAGAATGCCTTGTCTTCCCTGCAGTCCCAGGTCCAGGGCAGTGCACCCTCTGTCACTCCAGAGGCGCCGAGCAAGCCCCAGGCCGGTTACGCGCCGCAGGAGGCCCAGCTTTTCCAGAACGCGCCGAGCCCGCAATCCGCCGCTTCGAGCGAGATATCTCAGATCGCGAACGCGGTGCAATCCTTCGTGGATGCCTTCAATACGAGTCCTGCTTCGAACCAGATTTCGTTGAATCCGAGCGCCCTGTCCGGGATAGGCATCACCGCCCAGTCGAACGGCACGTTGTCGCTCGATACGCAGGCCTTGAAGAGCGTGCTCTCGTCCAATCCGGGCAATGTCGCCCAGGTTTTTTCGGCCATGGCCAACCAATCGAGTTCAGCTGCATCGACCCAGGCTGCTCCTCCGCCGGTCCAGCCCCAGCAGCAGGCGCAGCAATCCCAGCAGCCTGCGGAGCAGCGCGCGCAATACGCATCCCAGCCGTCCAATACGCAGCCGCAGCACACCAATCGGTTGGAAGCCCCGCCGCCTCCCAGCCCATCGTCCGTCGCTTCCCAGTACAGCATCGTTTCCCGTCTGGGTTGACATGATCCATTTCGCTCTTGCCTATCTGCTTTCCGTCTCGCTGCTCCTGACCGGGCTGCTGCGCCTCGCGCGCTAAATACCTCACTTCCTCTCATTCAGTTTTTCATGTCGGCACAGTGCCGAAGATCCCCTATTTGATTCAGGAGCGCAGCATGCAGATCGATCCATCGAAGAAATACAATTCTTTTCCCCCTGTCGGACTCAAGGACAGGACCTGGCCTGACAAGGTGATTGCCTCGCCGCCGATATGGATGAGCTCGGACCTGAGGGACGGCAACCAGGCGCTGATCGAGCCCATGGGCATTCCGAAAAAGCTCAGGATGTTCGAGACGCTGGTTTCAATCGGATTCAAGGAGATCGAGGTGGCTTTTCCATCGGCATCAACAACGGATTTCGATTTCGTCAGGATGCTGATCGAGGAAGATCGCATCCCTGATGATGTCACCATCGAAGTGCTGACGCCCGCCCGGGAGGAGATGATCGTCAGGACAATGGAATCCCTGAAAGGCGCGCGGCGAGCGATCGTTCACCTTTACAATCCCGTTGCGCCGGTATTCAGGAAAACGGTCTTCAACCTCGACAGGCAGGGGGTGATCGATCTTGCGCTCAAGGGCGCCAGGCTGATCAAGTCGCTTGCCGAGGAATCGCCCGAGACGGAATGGGTTTTCCAGTATTCTCCCGAAGCCTTCAGCGCGACCGAGCTCGATTTTTCGAAACGGATCTGCGACGCCGTGTCCGGGGTCTGGCAGCCCACGCAGGACGCGAAAATGATCCTGAATCTGCCTGCGACCGTCGAGATGGGTACGCCCAATCATTACGCGGACCAGATCGAATGGATGCACCGGAATCTGGACCGGCGGGATTCGATCATCCTTTCCGTTCATCCCCACAACGACCGCGGATGCGCAGTAGCCGCCGCAGAATTGGCCCTGATGGCTGGGGCGCAAAGGATAGAAGGCTGCCTTTTCGGAAACGGGGAGCGCACCGGCAATGTCGACATCGTCACGCTTGCGCTCAATCTCTATACCCAGGGCATCCATCCCGGTCTCGATTTTTCGGACATCGATTCGGTCAGGCGATGCGCCGAATATTGCACCGAGCTTCCCGTTCATCCGCGCCATCCCTACGCGGGGGACCTCGTTTTCACCGCTTTCTCGGGGTCACACCAGGATGCCATCAAGAAGGGGTTTTCGGCGAGGCGGCAGGAGGACAAATGGGAAATTCCCTACCTTCCCGTCGATCCGCTTGACCTCGGCAGAAATTACGACGCGGTCATCCGGGTCAACAGCCAGTCCGGCAAGGGCGGGATCAGCTACCTGCTCGAGCAGGAATACGGTATCGCCCTGCCCAGGAGGCTGCAGATCGAGTTTTCCCGCATCGTTCAGCTCGAAATGGACGAAAAGGGGAAGGAGATGAGCGCAGGCGATCTTTACGGCATTTTCGAGAAAACCTATCTTGAAGCAGGCGGCATGCGCTATCTCGACCATCATCTGCTGGAGAGGAACGACGAGGTCGAACTCCATGCCGAAATCGATCGTTCGGGCGCCGTCAGGCGCATTTCCGGGAAGGGGTGCGGTCCGATCGACGCTTTCGTTGCAGCCTTGGGCGAAAATATCGCCGTATTGGACTATCATGAGCACGCACTGGGAAGCGGTGCGGATGCGCTGGCGGTGGCCTATGTGGAGATGCGGATCGGGGACAATCCTCAAGCCTTCGGGGTGGGGATCGATGCCAATATCGTCACCGCATCCATCAAGGCCATCCTGAGCGGGCTCAATCGGCATGTCACGAAAGAAGCGGAAACGAGGGCGTGCAGCCATGGCTGAGCATTTCAAGGCGCTTGTCGTATCCGAATCAGGCGAGGGAAATTTCGAGCGCAGGATTTGCGAGAGAAAGATCGAGGACCTGCCTGAAGGGGATACCCTGGTGCGGGTGGACTATTCCTCCCTCAATTTCAAGGATGCGCTGTCTGCCTCGGGAAACAAGGGGATCACGCGGAATTATCCCCATACGCCGGGAATCGACGCTGCAGGTCTGATCGTGCAGAGCGATGCATTTTCTCCTGGAGATGAAGTGATCGTCATGGGGCATGATCTGGGCATGAACACGCCAGGCGGATTCGGGCAATACGTGCGCGTGCCGGGCGACTGGGTCATGAGGAAGCCCCAGGGGCTTTCACTTGCCGAATGCATGACGTACGGCACGGCAGGGTTCACCGCTGCGCTTTCCATAGAGAAGCTGATCGGGCACGGGGTCGATCCCGATTCAGGGGAAATCCTTGTGACGGGAGCAACGGGCGGGGTGGGGAGCATGGCGGTCGCCATGCTCTCAACACTGGGCTACCAGGTCGTCGCCTCCACCGGGAAGCTTGACATGTCCGGTTGGCTCGCCTCTCTCGGCGCATCCAACGTTGTGCACAGGGACGAGCTTCGAGACGATTCTGGACGGCCGCTGCTCAAGGGAAGATGGGCCGGCGTCATCGACACGGTCGGCGGCGAAAGCCTTTCATCCGCATTGAAGTCGGCGAAATACGGCGCGAGCGCGACCTGCTGCGGCATGGTTTCCTCGACCGAGTTTTGCACTTCGATTTTTCCGTTCATCCTGAGGGGGGTCAATCTGCTCGGCATCGATGCTGTGCAATGCCCCATGGAACATCGGGTCAGGGTCTGGGAGAAGCTCGCATCAATATGGAAGCCCGAATGCCTCGGGAAAATCGGAAGCTTTTGCACGCTGGAAGAACTCGATGGGAAAATCGACGAGATGCTCGGCGGGAATTCGGCAGGCAGGATGGTGGTTTCGATGCGGCAGCCGCAATCATGATAGAATCCGATTTTTGTGACCGGAAAAACCATGTTCTCAGCCAAACAAACCATTGCGGAATTCGATCCTGAATTGTGGACGGCCATTCAGGCCGAATCGAGGCGCCAGGAAGACCATATCGAGCTCATCGCTTCCGAGAACTATACCAGCCCCCGCGTGCTCGAAGCGCAAGGCTCTGTGCTGACCAACAAGTACGCAGAAGGCTATCCGGGAAAGCGCTATTACGGCGGCTGCGAATACGTGGACATCGTCGAGCAGCTGGCGATCGACCGTGCGAAATCGCTTTTCAATGCCGAATATGCCAATGTCCAGCCGCATTCAGGCTCCCAGGCGAATGCCGCGGTCTACATGGCGATGCTCAAACCGGGAGATACCGTGCTCGGCATGTCGCTCGCCCATGGCGGCCATCTCACCCATGGCGCATCGGTCAATTTCAGCGGCAAGATCTACCATGCCGTCACCTACGGCCTCAATCCTGAAACTGAGGAGATCGACTACGAAGAAGTCGAGCGCCTGGCGCACGAGCACAAACCGAAAATGATCGTCGCAGGCGCTTCGGCCTATTCGCTCGTCATCGACTGGAAGCGCTTCCGCCATATTGCGGACAGCGTGGGCGCCTATCTTTTCGTCGACATGGCCCATTATGCCGGGCTGGTTGCAGCCGGACTCTATCCGAATCCAGTCGGGATCGCGGATTTCGTGACCACCACGACCCACAAGACCCTGCGCGGTCCCAGGGGAGGGTTGATCATGGCGAAAGCCGAGCACGAGAAGGCGATCAATTCCAGCATCTTTCCCGGCATCCAGGGCGGCCCGCTGATGCACGTGATCGCAGGCAAGGCGGTGGCGCTGAAGGAAGCTGCAACGAAAGAATTCAAGGTTTACCAGGAACTCGTGATCGACAATGCGCGCGTGATGGCGAAGGTGCTCCAGGAACGGGGCCTCAGGATCGTCTCGGGCAGGACGGACAGCCATGTCTTCCTGGTCGATCTGAGGGCGAAGGACATCACAGGCAAGGATGCTGAGGCGGCGCTCGGGCGCGCCCATATCACGGTCAACAAGAACGCGATTCCGAACGATCCGCAGAAGCCTTTCGTCACCAGCGGGATACGCATCGGCTCGCCCGCGATGACGACGCGCGGCTTCAAGGAGATCGAGGCCGACAGGCTCGGCAATCTGATCGCCGACATTCTCGACGCGCCGCATGACGAATCGGTTTCGAACAAGGTTGCGCTCGAGGTCAAGGCGCTTTGCGAGCGCTTCCCCGTCTACGGTTGAGCCATGAAATGCCCCTTTTGCGGTGCGAATGACACGAGCGTGATGGATTCGCGCGTCAGCGAAGAGGGGAACAGCATCCGCCGCAGGCGGCGCTGCCAGGCTTGCCAGAAGCGCTTCACCACTTACGAGACGGCCGATCTGATGATGCCGCAGGTAGTGAAACTGAACGGGGAGCGGGCCGAATTCGACAAGGAAAAGCTGCGCACCGGCTTCGCAAGGGCGCTGCACAAACGTCCGGTCCCGACGCCGCTCGTCGACGAGGCCATCGACAGGATCGTTCAAAAGGTGCTGAGCCTGGGAGAACGTGAAATCTCATCCCGCCAGATCGGCGAAATGGTGATGACGGAGCTCTACAAGCTGGACAAGGTCGCCTACATCCGCTTCGCTTCGGTCTATCGCAGCTTCGAGGACGTCGAGGACTTCAGGGAAGCGATCAGGGAAGTCGAGAAGCCCGCTCGCAAGGGAAATTGATGTTTTCCGATCAGGACCGCCTGTTCATGAGAAGGGCGCTTGATCTGGCCGAGAAGGGGCTTTACACCACGACGCCCAACCCAAGGGTGGGCGCGGTCATCGTCAAGGATGGAAAAATCGCGGGGCAGGGCTGGCACGAGCAGGCCGGGATGCCGCACGCAGAAATTCACGCGATCAAGGACGCCGGATCGCTTTGCCGGGACGCCACCCTCTACGTCACGCTGGAGCCGTGCAGCCATCACGGCAGGACGCCGCCCTGCGCCGATGCGGTGGTCGCATCTGGCATCTCTCGCGTCGTCTTCGCCATGCAGGATCCCAATCCGCTCGTGGCGGGACGCGGATTGAAGCGCCTCATGGATGCGGGAGTCAATGTGGAATGCGGGCTGCTTGAGATGGAAGCCATGGCCTTGAATCCCGGATTCGTCTCGAGAATGAAGCGGGGGCGACCCTGGGTCAGGCTGAAGATCGCAGCGAGCCTGGACGGAAAAACTGCGCTCGAAGATGGAACGAGCCAATGGATCACGGGAGATGAGGCACGGCAGGACGGGCATCGGTTTCGCGCTCGGGCCTGCGCGATCTTGACCGGCATAGGCACCGTGCTCGCCGACGATCCGAGGCTCACCGTGCGGGACGTGGAGATATCCCGCCAGCCCTTGAAAATCGTGCTCGACAGCCGTCTGAGGATTCCTGAGGATGCGAAGATCGTCGGAGGCAATTTGCTTGTCGTCGCTGCCGAAGAAAATCCAGGCAAGCGGAAGGTGCTGGAAAAAGCGGGGGCTGAAGTGGTCTTTCTGCCTGACGAAAAGGGAAGCGTCGATCTTCATGCGCTGCTCAATGAGCTCGGCAGGCGCGGGATCAACGAACTTCATGTCGAGGCGGGAGAGAAGCTCAATGGGGCTCTGCTGGAAGCGGGGCTCGTCGACGAATTCGTTTTCTATCTCGCGCCCTGCCTGCTGGGGAAGCGGGCAAAGGGCATGTTCGACATTCCAGCGCTTCAAAAAATGGAAGATCGGCATGCGCTTGAAATCTCGGACGTGGAAATGCTCGGCAAGGATTTGAGAATTTTGGGGAGAAGGCATGTTTAGCGGGATCATCGCAGCAGTCGGAAAAATCGAAAGTTCGAAGGATGCGGAAAAGGGAATACGCCTTGTCATCGATTCGGCCAATCTCGATCTTTCCGATGTGGCCATCGGAGACAGCATCGCGGTGAGCGGCGTCTGCCTCACCGTCATCGAAATGGAAGGCCGCCTTTTCAAGGTGGATGTCTCGAAGGAAACCCTGGATTGCACGACGGGGCTCGAAGCGGGGCGTGAAGTGAATCTGGAAAAGGCCCTGCGGCTCTCCGACAGGCTGGGCGGCCATCTCGTCAGCGGGCATGTGGACGGGGTGGGGGAGGTGGTGTCTTTCGAACGGGAAGGCGAATGCATGCATCTTGCGATTCGCAGCCCGAAATCGATTTCCAAATTCATCGCCGCAAAGGGTTCGGTCACCGTGAACGGCGTGAGCCTCACGGTGAATGCCGTCGAGGGCGACGTCTTCCACATCAACCTGATCCCGCATACCCTCTTCAATACCAACCTGAAGAATCTTGCATCGGGCAGCCCGGTGAATCTTGAGGCCGACATGCTGGCAAGGTATGTGGAGCGCATCCTCGATTCCCGATGAACTTTCAGGGGAGGAGCCTGTCTCTTGACCGGTGAAGCAATCGAAAGCAGAATGAAAAAATGCAAAAGCGCCATTTGATCCTGATTGCAGTGCTGCTGTGCTTTATCGGCCTTTACGGGCTGGAGGCATCGCATCACCACGTCAAGGAAGCGGACGAGATGGCCTGCGCCGTCTGCCATGTCGCAGCGCATTCGGCAGCGGATGCGCCTGCGCCGCTTTCCGTTCCCGCTTTTTCGCTGCTCCTGCTTTTCCTTGCGGCGATTCCAGAATTAGCCGCCTTTTCCAGCCTCATCTCCCTTCGTCCCCGTTCCCGTTCTCCTCCGGCTTCTTTCTGAATGTCCTCTCAACCCTGAGCGAATCTCGTTCGGGGCTTGCTTGATTTTTCTGGAGAATTGAATGAAAAGGCTGTTTCTGCTGGCCGGGATTGTTTTTCCCGTCGCAGCCCACGCATTCGAAGTGCGCGGGGAGGTGAAGGATACCCTGGGCCGCCCCGTTCCTGCAGCGAGAATTGGTCTGCAGAATGCGCGGGGCAAGGTGATCGGCAAAGCGATTGCCGCATCCGACGGAAGTTTCCGTTTTCACGAAGTGCCTGCAGGGATTTACGCCGTTCTGGCACAAAAGAAGGGATTTTCCGTCGGAACGGCGATCGTCGTGGTGAAATCTGGAACGGCCACGGCTTCGATCACGCTGGCAGCGCACAAGGCGCTCGAGGTGAGCGTGGTCGAAACAAGAATCGCGCGCAATGCCTCGATCGACGGCAGCAGCGTCTACAGAATGGGCCATGCCGAGATCAAGTCGCTTCCGCAGGGGGAAAATACCCAGCTCAACCAGGTGCTGCTCAGGGCACCCGGCGTGGTCCAGGATTCCTTCGGCCAGATCCATGTGCGCGGCGACCATGCCGACCTGCAGTACAGGATCAACGGCATCATGCTGCCCGAGGGGATCAGCGGATTCGGCCAGACGCTGGATACCCGATTCGCCGAAAGCATGGATCTGCTGACGGGCGTGCTGCCCGCCCAGTACGGCTACAGGACGGCAGGGGTGGTCGACATTCGCACCAAGAGCGGCGCGTTCCAGCAAGGAGGAAATGTCGGGTTCTACGGGGGCAGCCGCAATACCTACGAGCCGTCCATCCAGTACGGCGGATCGAGCGGCAAATTCAATTACTACCTGAGCGGCTCCTTCCTGCAAAACGATCTCGGCATACAGGGGCACACCCCTGATGCGAACCCGCTGCACGATACGACGAGACAGACGAAGGGATTCGGCTATCTTTCCTATCTGGCGAATCCGACGACGAGCCTCAACCTCATCCTCGGCAATTCGGACAGCCGTTTCCAGATTCCCAATACGCCCGGTCTTCCCCAGCAATACGCGCTCGCGGGCGTGCCCGGCTATCCTTCCGCCAACCTCAACGAGACCCAGAGGGAAGTCAACCGCTACGGCATCCTCGCCCTGAAGAAATCGAAGGAAAGAACCGATTACCAGATTTCGCTTTTCACGCGCTATTCGAGCGTGGCCTACAATCCCGACCCTTACGGCGATCTGATCTACAGCGGGGTCGCGTCGACCGTGTTCAGGAGCAGCTTCGCGAACGGCGTCCAGGGAGACGGCAGCCTGAGATTGAGCGGGACGCATACCCTGCATGCGGGGTTCTTCACGAGCGGCGAACATGCCGTCTCAGACAACACTTCTGCGGTCTTTCCAGCCGACGCGCTGGGCAACCAGACAAGCGCCAATCCCTTTTCCATCGTCGACAACCATTCGAAAACGGCATGGCTCTACGGCGCGTACCTGAACGACGAATGGCATCCGGCAAAGCGCCTCACCGTCAATTACGGCGCGCGCCTCGACGTGATGAACGCCTATGTGAACGCCGACCAATTGAGCCCCAGGGTCGGGCTTGTCTACCAGGCGACGAAGAGGACCACGCTGCATGCCGGATATGCGCGCTATTTCACGCCGCCTGCGACCGAATTGATCGCGCCGACGAGCATCGCGAAATTCGCCGGCACGACCAATGCCCTGCCATCGAACGGCAATACGAACGTTCTGCCGGAGCGCAGCCATTATTTCGATTTAGGAATCTCGCACCAGTTCACCCAGGCGCTCAACCTGGGCATAGACGGCTATTACAGGCTGGTCCAGGATCTCCTCGACGAAGGGCAGTTCGGTCAGGCGCTCGTCTTTTCACCGTTCAACTACGGGAAAGGAAAGATTTACGGGCTGGAATTCACCGGCAATTACAAGAAGGGGGAATTCTCGGCCTACCTGAATCTGGCCGCATCACGCGCGATGGGAAAGAACATCGTTTCCGGGCAGTACAATTTTTCGGCCGACGAGCTGGCCTACATTTCGAACAACTGGGTCCATCTCGACCACGACCAGGCCTACACGGGATCGACAGGCGTGTCCTATTTCTGGCGCGGGACGAACTACAGCATGGACATGCTGCTTGCGAGCGGGATGCGCAGGGGATTCGCCAACACGGCCAAGATGCCTGGCTACATGCAGGTCAATCTGGGCATGACCAGGAAATTCGCATTGCCTCGAATCGGCAAGGTGGAAGGAAGGTTCGCGGTAATCAACCTGTTCGACCACAGCTATGAAATCAGGGACGGCTCGGGCATCGGCGTGGGCGCGCCGCAGTACGGACCGAGGCGGGGTTTTTACGTCGGCATGGACAAGGGATTTTAACAAGGAGCTGAGAATGCAGGGAATCAACGAGACATGGGAAGCGATACATTACGGCGGGATCATGGTCTACCCGCTCCTGGCGCTCGGCGTGCTCGCCTTCGCCATCATGATCGACAAGGCTTACGTCCATTTGAAATACGTGAAGCTGCCGGAGAATCTGCTCAAGCTTGTCGAGACCTACGGTTTTTCATGGGAAGAGCTCGAGCGTGAGGTCGGGGTGCTTGGCTCGAAGCATTACTTCGGGCGATTCTTCAGGCCCATCATGGAAAACAGGGAAAAGCCCGTCTGGTGGGTCGAATCGCGCGCGTCCGACGAGGCGCAGCAGATCGAGAAATCGATGAGCCGGGGGCTCTGGATACTCGAAACCGTGGTGACCGCAGCGCCCCTGCTCGGGCTTCTCGGCACCATCACGGGAATGATGCACGCATTCAAGCTGATCGGAGGAGCCGGGCTGGTCGATCCGAGCGGTGTCACTGCAGGCGTTGCCCAGGCGCTGATCGCAACCGCGCTCGGCCTCTTCATCGCGCTCATCTGCCTGTTCGCCTTCAATTATTTCTCTCGCCTCCAGTCCCAGGCATTGGACGAGATGGAAAGGCTGGGAACGCGGCTGATCGACCACATCAGGATGGATCAGGAAGGGGCGGCCAGTGAAGCTGCGTAAGAGCAGGGCATCGAAGCGGGGGAGAATCGAGATCATACCGATGATCGACGTGATGTTCTTCCTGCTGGCCACCTTCATGCTGGCGTCCTTGTCCATGCAGAACCTGCATTCCCTTCCAGTCAATCTGCCCAAGGGGCAGGCTGCCCCCATGCAGCCCAAGACGCCTGTCACGCTGACCGTCACGAAGGAAGGAAAAATCTTCCTGGACAAGACGCAGGTGACATTGGATACGCTGCAGGCGACTCTGCAGAAAATGCTGAAAAAACCCGATGCCAGCATCATCGTCTCCGCCGACACTGCGGCGCAGCACGGCATCGTGGTTCAAGCCATGCTGCGCGCGAAACAGGCCGGAGCCGAGCATTTCCTGATCGCAGTCAAAGATGGGCAGTGAATTGGACAATCCCTGGCATCGCCTGCCATGGACATTGGGCGGCGCGCTGCTCGCATGGCTCACGCTGATGTGGCTGTTCGGGACATTCCTGTCCAGGCCGCAGACTGCCCCCTTGAAACAAAAGCCGATCGACGCGAAGCTGATCGAGATGCCTGCGCCCAAGCCTGCGCCTGTCAGAGCGGCCCCAGGGCCCAGGATTGCCCCCAGGCCTCAGCCTTCGAAACCTGCTGCAAGGCCTGCACCGCCTGAAAAACCTGCGCCTCAAGCCAAGCCCGCGCCGCCTGCAAAACCCGCTCCTCCTGCGCCACCTCAGGCGCCGATGCAGGATGGCAACGCAATGGGCGCGCGCGCCATTTACAACCCGAAGCCCGTGATTCCGGACGAATTCAGGCAGGATGCGATGGATGTCCTGGTCGTGGCGAGATTCCACATCGCCGAAGACGGTTCGACCAAGGTCGAGCTCATCATCGCAACGCCGCTTCCCGGCTTGAATCAGGCCGTTCTCGATACTCTGAACACCTGGAAATTCTTTCCTGCATTGCAGGACGGCAAGCCCGTTCCCTCAACCCAGGACATCCGCTTCAGGCTGCAGGTGAAATAAAAAAAGAGGCCGGAATGATCCGGCCGTAAGGAGGAGGGTGGGAGCCTTCAAGAGGCTCACGATTCAATCAAAAACCATGAGCGCTTTATTGTCAATGCGCCATCCGACAAATGGTATGATTGGGCAGATGGACGGCATTTCGCGAGGTGCTTATGGTTGAAGAGGTGGAGGTTGCGACGCTGGGCGGGGGGTGCTTCTGGTGCCTCGAGGCGATCTTTTCCAGGATGAATGGGGTGGCCGGCGTCGTTCCCGGATACAGCGGCGGGCATGTGGACCATCCGGATTACGATGCGGTCTGCGCGGGGGATACTGGACATGCGGAAGTGGTGCAGGTGACTTTCGACCCTTCGATCGCATCCTATGCCGAGATCCTGGCCGTGTTCTTCTCAATCCACGATCCGACCAGCTTGAACCGCCAGGGAAACGACATCGGGACTCAGTACAGGTCGGCCATCTTCTATCATTCCGATGCGCAGAAGGAAGCCGCCGAAAAGGCGATTGAAGAGGCTGCAGCGCATTGGGACCATCCCGTCGTGACCGAGGTCGCCCCGATCGAGGCATTTCATCCCGCGGAAGAATATCATTGGCGTTATTTCGACCGGAACAGGAACCAGCCTTACTGCATGTTCGCGATCGAACCCAAGCTTGGAAAATTCCGGGAAAAATTTCCTGAAAGATTCAAGGCCTAGTGGCCGGTGGAGACCCTGTTTTCGCTCGCGCGCTGCTCGACGGCGAACACGGCAGCTTCGACGCGTGATGCGAGCTTGAGCTTGAAGAGAATGTGCCTGACATGCTGCTTGACGGTGTCGTAGCTGATGTCGAGCGTCCTGGCGATGACCTTGTTGCTTTCTCCGCGCGCCAGATGCTGAAGGATTTCACGCTCCCGTTCAGTCAGAAGCTCCAGTGAATTCTTGCGCACCTGCTCCTGCTGGCCGTGCTGCAGAAAATTCATCAGCTTCACGGTCATGGCGGGCGCGACGACCAGTTCTCCTGCTGCGATGCGCCTCACCGCATTGACGACGTCCTCGGGATCCATGTCCTTCAGAAGATAGCCCTTCGCTCCGAGTCGCATTGCCGCGGCAAGATCGGATTCCGAGTCGCTCATCGTCAGGATGACGACGGGCGTGTCTATGGCCGCTTTCCTGATCTGGTCGAGAATCGCCAGGCCGTCAACGGGCTCCATGCGCAAGTCCATGATCAGAAGGTCGGGGTGCGTATCCTGAAGGATGGGAATGACTTCCGATGCATTTCCTGTCCCGCCGACCACGGAAATGCCATAGCAATGATCGAAAAGTTCGGTGAGTCCACGCCGACAGAGGCAATGGTCGTCGACGAGAACAAGTCGGATGGTTTCGGTCATGATAATGTCTCCGGACTGCAGGGGATGCTCAGCTTCACTTTGGTGCCCTGGCCGCAAGCGCTTTCAACCTCGAGCGTTCCGCCCATTCTCATGGCGCGTTCGCGCATGATCGTGAGGCCGTAATGCCCTTCGCAGGGCAGTGTGTCGGGAATGCCAGAGCCGTTGTCTTCGATGACGAACACGAATTGTCCCGAGTTGCGACAAACGGCAAGGTGTGCGCGGGTTGCGCTGGAATGCGCGGCGATGTTGGCAAGCACTTCGCGCACGATGTTGAATGCCTGTAGCTCGTACTCGACGGGGAGATCGAATTCTCCGACGCGGTTGCTGAATTCCAGGGGTATTCCGCTGCGCTTCTTGAATTCCTCGACGAGTTCGCGCAACGCGTGCTCGAGTCCGAGCGGATCCATGGGGCTGCGGAAATGGGTGATCAGCTCGCGAACTGCACGCTGACCGGAAGAAAGCGCCTCGGTGACATCGTTCACGTATTTTCCGGCGAGTTCGTCATTGTTTGTTCTGATCGCCTCGTTCAGCAGGCTCATGCGCATTCTCGCGAATACAAGATTCTGGGCCAGGGAATCGTGGATCTCGTTGGCCATGCAGCGGCGCTCGGTCACGATGCCGGCTCGCCGGCTTTCCCTGGCGCGCCTCGAATTGTCCAGCGCGATGGCGAGCAGTTCGCCCAGGAAATAGAGATTCTTTTCGGCTTCTTCGGGAATCGTCTTCGGGGAGGAAAAAAAGAGGTTGAAGATGCCTATTGTTTCTCCTCTGGCCACGAGCGGGACGGCAACCATGCTTTTGCATCCTTTGCCGAAAAAGTTTCTGCCGTTGCGGAGCATGCAGGTCTTCACGCCTGCAAACCTGGCCTCCAGCTCGCGCAAGGCTGCGCCGCAGGCGCCGCAGCTACTGTCGGTGGTGCTTTCGCATTCGACGACCTCTTCCTCCAGGCCAAAGGAGCCTATGAGACGCATCTCCTTTCCATCGTCGGAAAGGACGCGCACCGCGCCAGCTATGGCGCCGGTCATTTTTGCTATCGTCCCCAGAAATCCTTCTGCCAGCGTCGAGCATTCGTCTCTGTTCGAGGGCTTGTTTTCTGGAACGGATTCCTTCACGGCTGCGCTCATTTGAACGATTATAAATTATTTGTTACGCCTTGCAACACTTATAGTTGAGTGGTTATCCCCCATGCGGGTTATGCCTTTCTCACCCGATACGGTTATAGACACCTGGGGCGTCGATTGCGCTTAATAGCGGGGTTCCCGAGTGGTCGTTCTTGGCTACAATGGGAGAATCGAATTTTGAAAATCAAGGCTATGTCATCATCAACCCCGCTTCACGATCCTACAGTCCCGGGAGCGAAATCCGAAATACGCAACACAACCTGCTACATGTGCGCCTGCCGCTGCGGCATACGCGTCCATATCAGGGACGGGGAAGTCCGATACATAGACGGCAATCCTGACCATCCGCTGAACGGCGGGGTGATCTGCGCCAAGGGTTCGTCCGGAATCATGAAACAGTATTCGCCCGCCCGCCTCACCAAGCCGCTCAGAAGAAAGGCCGGTGCAGAACGCGGAGCAGGGGAATTCGAGGAAATTGAATGGGAGGAAGTCTTCGGCATCCTTTCCGATCGCCTCGGAAAAATCCGTTCGACCGACCCCAAGAAATTCGCCCTCTTTACCGGGCGCGACCAGATGCAGGCCCTGACCGGGCTTTTCGCTCGCCAGTTCGGTACGCCCAATTACGCGGCGCACGGCGGTTTCTGTTCCGTGAACATGGCTGCAGGGATGATCTACACGATAGGCGGATCCTTCTGGGAATTCGGCGGGCCGGATCTGGAGCGCTCCAAGCTGTTCATCATGATCGGCACCGCAGAGGACCATCACTCGAATCCGCTCAAGATCGCGATTTCCAAGTTCAAGCGGGAAGGCGGGCGATTCATTTCCATCAACCCCGTCAGGACCGGCTATTCCGCGATTGCGGACGAATGGGTGCCGATCAGGCCGGGCACAGATGGCGCGCTGTTTCTCGCGCTGATCCACGAGATCATCGCGCTTGGCCTCTACGACAGGGACTTCCTGGTGCGCTACACGAATTCCGGGCAGCTCGTGAATCTAGACGACGCGCACGACGAATTCGGCATGTTCGTGCGCACCGAAGTGCCTCAGGAAGAGGGCTGCTACGATCCCCAGAACAAGCTGTGGTGGGACAGGAATACCAACAAGCCCGTCGTCACGCACACCGAGGGGGCGGATCCCTATCTTTTCGGGGAATTCGCTTTGCCCGACGGCACGTCGGTCAAGCCCGCCTTCCAGCTCCTGAAGGAGCGGGTGAAGGACTATACTCCGGAATGGGCGAGCGCGATCACCGGCATACCGGCCGAAACCATCAAGCGCCTCGCGCATGAAATGGGCATCACGGCGCGCGACCAGAAGATCGAGCTGCCGATCGCCTGGACCGATTCATGGGGGAAGGAGCACGATACCGTCGTCGGCAATCCGGTGGCCTTCCATGCCATGAGGGGGCTCGCGGCCCATTCGAACGGCTTCCAGACGATCAGGGCGATGTCCATCCTGATGACCATCCTGGGCACCATAGACAGGCCCGGCGGATTCCGCCACAAGGCGCCTTTCCCGCGCCCGATTCCGCCCTGCGCGAGAACGCCCAACAGCCCCCTCGCGGTGAAGCCCAATCATCCGCTCGACGGCCTTGCGCTCGGCTGGCCGGCCGATCCTGACGACCTGTTCGTCGACGAGAATGGGGAACCTGTCAGGATAGACAAGGCCTTCTCCTGGGAATATCCGCTTTCTGTGCATGGCCTCATGCACAATGTCATCACCAATGCCTGGCGAGGGGACCCCTACGAGATCGACACGCTCCTGATCTTCATGGCCAACATGTCCTGGAATTCGACCATGAACGCCCAGGAAGTCAGGGAAATGCTGAACGACAAGAAGGAGAATGGAGAATACAAGATTCCCTTCCTCGTCGTCTGCGATGCCTTCCATTCCGAGATGACCGCTTTCGCCGATCTGATTCTGCCCGACACGACCTATCTCGAGCGCTACGACGTGATGTCCATGCTGGACCGTCCGATTTCCGAATTCGACGGACCGGTCGATTCGGTCAGGATTCCGATCATGCCGCCCACCGGGGACTGCAAGCCTTTCCAGGAAGTGCTGATCGAACTCGGCTCGAGGCTCAAGTTTCCCGCTTTCGTCACCCCCGAAGGCAGGCGGAAATACCGCGATTATCCCGACTTCATCGTGAATTTCGAAACCGAACCCGGCTCGGGAATCGGCTTCCTTTCCGGATGGAGAGGGAAGGGGGGAGAGAAATTCATGCGCGGCGAACCCAACCCGAAGCAGTGGGAAATGTATGCGCAGAACAATTGCGTGTTTCATTACGAGCTGCCGCGCTCGTACCAGTTCATGCGCAACTGGAACAAGGGTTACCTCGACTGGTCGCAGCGCAACAGGATCACGCGCTATTCCGAGCCCATCCTGATCCATCTTTATTCGGAAGTGCTGCAGAAGTTCAAGCTGGCCGCCCAGGGCAGGGGAATCACCCGGAAGCCGCCTGCGCATCTTGCAAAGCGGGTGGAGAGCTATTTCGATCCGCTGCCCTTCTATTACGAGCCGCTCGAAGCGCAGATGAGCGACAAGGGCAAGTACCCGCTTGCCGCCGTGACCCAGCGTCCCATGGCGATGTACCATTCGTGGGATTCGCAGAACGCATGGCTGCGCCAGATCCATACATACAATTACCTGTACGTGAACGCCGCCACCGCAAAGTCGTCTGGAATTGCGGACGGCGACTGGATCTGGGTCGAATCGCAATGGGGCAAGGTGCGCTGCATGGCGCGCTATTCCGAGGCGGTCGAACCGGGAACGGTGTGGACATGGAATGCCATAGGCAAGGCGGCGGGGGCATGGAACCTCACGCCGGACGCAAACGAATCGCAGCAGGGCTTCCTGCTCAACCATCTGATTTCCGAGGAATTGCCCGAGAACAGGGAGGGCGCGCGTTATTCCAATTCCGATCCGATCACGGGGCAGGCTGCCTGGTATGATGTGCGCGTGCGCATCTACAAGGCCGAAGCGGGCGAAGAAGTGAGTTCGCCACAGTTCGAGCCGATGAAGCCTTATCCGGGCATGAAGGCCAGGCCTTCATGGATCGCCTATTTCGGAGGGAAGAACAAATGACTCAGCTCGCCCTCGTGATCGATCTCAACGTCTGCGTCGGCTGCCATGCCTGCGTGACGAGCTGCAAGGAATGGAATACTTCTGGGTCGGCAGGTCCCCTGGTGGACGAGCGACCTTATGGCGCGGACCCGACCGGCACATTTTTCAACCGGGTGCAGACCTTTGAAGTGGGGGAATTCCCGAACACGGAAACGGTCCACTTCCCCAAATCCTGCCTGCACTGCGAGGATCCGCCCTGCGTTCCGGTATGCCCGACCGGGGCATCCTACAAGCGCAAGGAAGATGGCATCGTGCTGGTCGACTACGACAAGTGCATCGGATGCAAGTACTGCTCCTGGGCGTGCCCCTACGGCGTGCGCGAGATCGACGAGAAATCGAAGGTGATGAAGAAGTGCACGCTTTGCGTGGACCGCATCTACGACCAGTCTCTCGCCGAAATCGACAGGAAACCGTCCTGCGTCAAGGCATGTCCGACGAGCGCGCGGCTGTTCGGCGACATTCATGATCCCGAATCCAATGTGTCGATAGCGATCAGGGAAAACGGCGGCTATGCGTTGATGCCAGAATGGGGAACCCATCCATCGAACCATTATCTGCCGCGCAGGAAGACGAACATCAAGATCCACGAGGACGAGCTGGAGCGCGCAGACAATCCGCTCAAGGTGGACGGACTTCTGCCCAAGCCGGCCAAGAGCGAGCCTTCGCTCGACGACATCACTTCATGGTAACAGTATGAATCCAGCGTTCTCAGTCATCTTTCTCACCACGCTGATCGGCGCAGGTCAGGGGCTTTTTCTCGCCCTCTTCACCCTGCAGTCCTATGCTGCATTCGGCCTGCTTCCCAAGGAAGCGGACGGCTTTTACGCGACCGGCAGCTTGATCGCGCTGGCGTTCCTCGCGCTAGGCCTCGTCGCCTCGTTCTTCCATCTTGGGCATCCCGAGCGCGCCTGGCGCGCGGCTAGCCAGTGGCGCACTTCCTGGCTTTCGCGCGAAGTCATCGTGCTGCCGACCTTCATGGGCGTCGTGTTCTGCTACGGCCTCATGCATTTCCTGCACTGGAAACCCCAGGTCGCGACGCTGCCGAGCGGGGTGCCTGTCGATCTGTCCGATCTGTTCGGCATATTCGGCACCATGCTCGCCTTCGTGCTTTTCGGGTGCACGGCCATGATCTATGCGTGTCTGAAATTCCTGAGGGAATGGAACAGCCCGCTCACCGTCGTCAATTACATTCTGCTCGGCGGAGCATCGGGGTTCGTCCTTGCGGCCTTCTATGCATCGGTTGCTGCGCCTGAATTGACGAAATTCTTTTCGGGCTGGGCGTTCATCATCACCTTCCTCGGCCTCCTGGGGCGCATCGCTTCCCTGGTCAGGAACAAGCGCCTGAGGCCGAAATCGACTATCCAGACCGCCATCGGGGTGAAGCATCCTAAGATCGTCCAGAAATCCGTGGGATTCATGGGCGGCTCCTTCAATACCCGTGAATTTTTCCACGGCAAAAGCGAAGCCTTTTTCAAGATGCTGAAGCCAGCCTTTCTGGTTTTCGCTTTCGTTCTTCCGCTCGCACTGCTTGCAGCAAGCTTCAGTGTTGCTTCAGCGATGCTGGCGGGATTCGCTTTCATCGTGCAGTACGGCGGACTTCTCGCAGAGCGCTGGTATTTCTTTGCAGAGGCCAATCATCCCCAGAATCTTTATTATCAGAGCATAGGCTGACCATGATGCGCTGGATGCCATTCTTTCTTCTTCTTTTCGCCCACCCGGCCTTCGCCGCAGGGGCTGTAGCGGCGACAGGCGCATGGTGGGTATGGCCGCTCGCGCTCTTCGTCGTCTGCTTCTTCCTCGGCATCGTGGCCGTTCCAGCAGGAGTGGGCGGAGGTGTGCTGTTCGTGCCCATCGTGGGCAGCTTCTTCCCCTTTCATCTCGATTTCGTGAGGGGAGCCGGTCTCCTGGTTGCGCTCGCGAGTTCCCTTGCCGCAGGCCCTTCCCTTCTGAAGGGGGGGCTGGCCAATCTGAGGCTGGCCATGCCGCTCGCCTTCGGGGCATCCATCAGCGCGATAGGGGGAGCCATGCTGGGCCTTGCGCTGCCAGCGAATGTGGTTCAGATCGCGCTTGGCGTCACCATCCTCGGCATCGTCGCGCTGATGGCGATGGCCAAGAAGTCGGAGTTTCCCCATGTGCCCGCGTCCGACAATCTTTCCAGGATGCTGTCCATCCACGGCATCTTTCGCGACGTGATTTCCGGAAAGGACATGAATTGGCAGGTTCACAGAACGCCGCTCGGGATGGGCATGTTTCTGGTGATCGGCTTCCTGGGCGGCCTGTTCGGCGTGGGAGCAGGCTGGGCCAACGTGCCCGTCCTCAATCTCCTGATGGGCGTTCCCCTGAAGGTCGCAGCCGGGACTTCCAGCCTGATTCTGACCACGGCGAGTTCTTCTGCGACATGGTATTATCTTGACAACGGTGCGATACTTCCAGTTGTCGCGGTTCCCTCCGTCGTCGGCATGATGATCGGTGCGAGAATAGGGGCGCATCTTCTTTCCGTGCTCAATGCCTCGGTGATACGCAAGCTGGTCATTGCCATGCTGCTGATCTCGGGGATTGGCGCGCTGCTCAAGGGGCTCGGGATATGGACATGAATGATTCCAAACGGTTCGACACCGAGCAGCTGCGCTATGCCGCATGGCTGCACTGGAGCACGCTCGCAGGTTTCCTGATGCTGATCGCCACTTTCGTGGCCTACGTGTTCAACATCCTGCCTCCCAGGATCCCGCTCGCGAAATTGCCCCAGGTCTGGAGCCTTCCAGCTCCGGAATACCTGAAGGTGACGGGCATGCCCAAGGGATGGGACTGGATCACCATGCTTGGAAATGGCGATCTCGCGAGCTTTCTGGGGATCGCAATCCTTTCGGGCTGCTCGATCTTCTGCATCTTCGCGGTCATGCCCATCTATGCGAAGCGTCGAGACTGGGTCTATTTCGCCATATGCGCGCTCGAAATCGCCATACTCGTTCTGGCTGCATCGGGCATGATATCGAGGCATTGACATGAGCCATCCCTTCGGGAACATTCTCCTCGCCACAGAGCATACCGAGTTCGACTCGGGCTCCGAGCGCGTTGCGCTCGAAATGGCGAAAGCGTGCGGGCTTCCCCTTTCCGTCGTCGTGCCCGTATCCAGCAATCCCGAATTCGAGGCTGCCGCACAGACCCTTGCCGGGCGTGCCGAGCAGGAAACCGCATCGAGAATGGCCGATCTCGAAAGAATTGCGAAGGATGCAGGGGTGTCGCTTGCCATCAGGGCAAGGCGCGGGGTCGCAGCTGAAGAGATCGTCAGGGAGGCGCTCGAGAGAAAATCCGACCTCATCGTCATCAGGCGCCGCGGCAGGCGTGGTTTTATTGCGAAGCTCCTCATCGGAGAAATGGTGAGCCAAGTCGTGTCGAATTCACCCTGTTCGGTGCTGATGGTGCCTCGCGCCTGCCGGATGTGGTCGAAGGGAATTCTGGCTTCAGTCGACGGCTCTTCGAAAACGGAACGGGTTGCAATCATTTCCGCCAAGATTGCATCCGAGTGCGGTCTGCCGCTCCATCTGCTCTGCGTTGCAGCGAACGAGGAAAAAAGGATGGATGCCGAACGCATCGTTTCGGATGCCAAGAAAATCGCCGAGGAATCCGGTGTTTCCGCGAAAACTCTGGTGAGGATTGGACAGCCCTGTGACGAAATTCTGGCCTCGCCCATAGATGCCGATCTGACCGTCGTCGGCATGTCGGATGTCCGCTCTCTCGGGACAGCCAGGCGCGTGGTGGAGCGGTCGGAAATGCCGGTTCTGGTCGTGCGATGATAACCACGTAACCCATGAGGGTTATCCTGGCATGACCCATTTCGGCTATAGACGGTTGAATCACAAATTCCGCCTAATAGCATTATATTGAGAATGTGTTTCAAGCAAGTGAAACGTTTTTTACGGAGACCAACATGGAATTTCAGAAAGAACTCGACGCACGCGGCCTCAACTGTCCGCTTCCCATCCTGAAGACGAAAAAATCGCTGGCCGACATGAATCCCGGTCAGGTGCTCAAGGTCGTCTCGACCGATTGCGGTTCCGTCAAGGATATGCAGGCCTTCGCCAAGCAGACGGGCAACGAACTGCTTGAGCAGAGCGAGTCAAACGGCGAATATGTCTTCTTCATGAAGAAGAAGTGAGGGATCTGACATGACAAAAAAAATGGCGATCATCGCCACAAAGGGCACGCTCGACATGGCCTATCCCCCGTTCATCCTGGGATCCACTGCAGCTGCACTGGGGTACGATGTTCAGATTTTCTTCACCTTCTACGGACTTCAGCTCCTGAAAAAGGATCTGTCCGACGTCAAGATCAGTCCGCTGGCCAACCCGGCGATGCCCATGCCTGTTCCCATGCCTGTTTTCGTGCAGATGCTGCCTGGCATGGAATCCATGGCGACGATGATGATGAAGGACAAGCTGAAGAAGAAGGGCGTTGCATCCCTCGAGGAGCTGAGGAGCATGTGCCTGGAGGCGGACGTCAAGTTCGTTGCCTGCCAGATGACCGTAGACCTTTTCGAATTCGACAAGAGCGATTTCATCGAAGGGATCGAATTCGGCGGCGCCGCGACCTTCATGGAATTCGCCGGGGAAACCGATATCTGTCTGTTTGTTTGAAGCTGTACCACTAATTAATAGGAGAGAGGGGCAACACCATGATAAAGAGGAAATTGCTTGTTTCGATGTTGATTGCTGGCGGCCTTGTCGCGCCTGCAGCCTACGCCACGAATGGCTATTTTTCACACGGCTATGGCGCGAAGTCCGAAGGCATGGGCGGAGTGGGGATCGCACTCCCGCAGGACGCTCTGGCTGCAGCGACCAACCCGGCAGGCATGGTGATGGTCGGCGACAGGATCGATTTCGGCCTCGAATGGTTCAGGCCGAGCCGGAGTTCTTCGATCATCGGCAATGCGTTCGGGGCGAATGCGACCTACGACGGCAACGACAAGCAGAATTTCTTCATCCCCAATTTCGGCTACAACAAGATGATGGGGCCGGATTCCTCTCTCGGTGTCTCCATATACGGCAACGGCGGGATGAACACCGACTACGCAACTAACCCCTACGCCCGCTTTGGTGCGACTGGCAATGCCGGGGTGAACCTCGAGCAGCTCTTCATTGCGCCGACCTGGTCGAAGAAGCTCAATGCAAGCAATTCCATCGGCGTTGCGCTGAACCTCGCCTATCAGCGCTTCTCGGCCAAGGGCATACAGCCCTTTGCAGGATTTTCTTCCGCCGCGGCCAATGGATTCAACAATCCCGGCACCGATTCCGACACCGGCTACGGACTGCACATCGGCTGGATGGGTCAGGTTTCTCCCACCGTCACGCTGGGCGCGACCTACCAGACCAAGACCAAGATGGGCAAGCTCAGCAAGTACAGCGGTCTTTTTGCCCAGCAGGGCTCGTTCGACATTCCTGCGACCTACGGCGTGGGCATCTCGGTGAAGGCTACTCCCGCTACGACCGTCGCATTCGACATCCAGCGCATCATGTACGGTGATGTGGCTGCAATAGCTGATCCAATTTCGAATTTGGGACTGGGCGCAACCGGCGCCTTGGGTGCAAGCGCGGGCGCAGGTTTTGGCTGGGGCAACCTGACTGTCTACAAGCTGGGCGTCTCCCATCAGTACGATTCAAACCTGACCGTGAGAGCAGGATGGACACACAACAACGTGCCCTATCCTTCCACCGAGACGCTGTTCAACATTTTGGCTCCCGGCGTCGTGAAGGACAACGTGACCCTCGGCGCGACCTGGAAACTGGCGAACAAATCCGAGGTGACGGTGTTCTACATGCACGCATTCAGCAGCACCGTGAATGGCATAAACAATGTTTCAATTTCCCCCGGGTTCCCGCCTGCAGGCATGGGCGGCGGACTGGCGAACAATACCCTTTCCGAGGATTCGCTCGGCATTTCCTACGGCTGGTAAGTTCAGAGATACCTGTAACACCCTTTGCCCCTCGCCTGAAAAGGCGAGGGGCTTTTATTTGATGCGGTCGTAATAGCGTGCCCGGTAAAGCAACCTTGCGTTGCCTGTGAAAGCCGAGCGGTCATGCAGCACGTTGTTGCAGACGATGCCCATGCCGGGCTCCAGCTTTATTGTGTACATGTAAGGAGAAGGGGATGAAAGGATGGTCTCTATTGCGGAGACTGCGGCCCGCGTGGCTTCATCCTGCTTCCAGGCAATCGATCGGGTCCGCGCCGTATAGCGCATGTGCAGAAACCCACCGTCGCTTGAAAACACCGGTCCGGATTCGGCCGCTCTTGCAATGCCGTTCTCATCCTGACGTTCGGGGATGAGCATCGCGTCAACTTGTGACAAGGCGCGCACAAGGTCTGGATTTTGATCCATCAGGAGGCAATACAGGAGCTCGTGGTCCATCAGCCTGTTCTCCCCGCCTTCAGTGGCATCCTGGGCACAATGCAGAAGCATTGCGCGGATTTTGCGCTCTGGCGGATTGTAGTAGCCGTCGGTGTGCCACTTGATCGGCTTGTTGGTATACGGAATGTATCCCTTCCCGGATTCCGAGATCTTGATTTCGGAAATGCCGTCTTCGCCGGCGAGCCAGTTGGCATCCAGGTTTTCCAGGCCGTACTGGCGCCCGACAGCCTTCATGTCGGGGTGGGCAATCCTGCTTTTGTAGATCGCCATGTTGCATTTTCCGATCCGTTCGGACATGGCAGATAATTCGGAACGGGTCAATGAGGCCGGATCATTGACCTCGACGATGAGCGCATCGGCAGAAATCGGCGCGTCAAGAAACTTTCTATTCCTGAAGGATGGATAATCCATTTCAGTCCGGACCGATACCGGAGCCCAGACGATGTTCCGGCTCGGTGTCGAGCAGTCCCTTCATGGCGCGCTTGACAGTAGCGACCGCTTCGATCGCATCGATTTGCATGACGCGATCGACGACCCAGCTTCTGTCCCGTTCATCGCAGTATTCGAGCAGGCAAAGCCCGAGATAGCGCATGAAGGCAAAATCCGGGCCGTTCTCGTCGAAGCCGCACTGCGCGTAGACATCCGACCGCTCGTTGAACTTGTCGATGAAGGCGTTTTTCGAATCGGGAAAAGGCAGGCCGAGGAGGGCGCTCTGGTTTTCCGCCAAATTGTCGGCGACCCTCAAGGCGAGCTCGAGGGTAAAGGACGCCCTCGATTCGTTCTCCATCTTTTCAAAGGCGATCCTGTCAGCAACCAGGATCAGGAAGATCAGGAATTCCCTCAGGTAATCGAAATAGCGCGGCCCCGCTTCGATCTCGTAATCCGCGCCGCGCATGTTCTTGAGCGCATTCTGGGCGATTTTCCAAAGAATGAAAGACGCCGCGCCCGCGATTTCCTTGGGCGTTTTTTCCCGGTCGGCCTTGAACCAGCGGCTCTTGACCCGCATCAGCCTTTCCGGATGAAAAAGTCGTACTCGCCGGGACCGACTTCGACCGATTCCAGGATGTCCATCCCGGTTGCCTTGGCCCAGCCTTCGATGTCTGACCTGATTCCGGGGCAGTTGCTGGTCAGCTTCAGGATTTCACCGGACTGCATGCCGTTCAGGAGTTTCTTGGCTTCGACGATGGGGCCCGGGCATAGCACGCCCCTGATGTCGAGCAGCACGTTGGCTTTGTACTCGTGCCCCTTGCCCTTCATGATGTAATAGCCCATGCCGCCGTCAGGCTGCTTTTCGGTATGCAGAACCTGGTTGTCGGTCTGCTTGGTCCAGGAAAACAGGTCGTCCTGGGTACCGGGGCAGTCGGAGATCAGGAGCAGGATCTGGCCGCTCTCGAGGTCGTCGACCATCCTTTTTGCGCCGAGAAGCGGGCCGGGGCAGGTGAGGCCCTTCATGTTCAGTACGACATTGGCAATCAATTTTTCCATCACGATATCCTCAGTAACCGCCCTTGCCGTAGGGTTGGGGCAGGCCGGCGATTTTCGCGCCTTGCTTTGCCGGTCCCATGGGGAAGAGGTCATAGAGCGCCTTGCTGTCCGCTTCGGGCCAGAATTCCTGGACGCCCTTCACCATGTTCCTGAAGTTGGGCGTATGGCCGTTTTCGCGATATTCCTCGCGCATGTAGTCGATGATCTTCCAGTGCTCTGGGGTGAGCGTGATGCCTTCTGCTGCAGCAATCACTTCGACCGCCTCGTTGCTGTAATCGGGCTCCAGCAAATAACCGTCACCGTCCGTTTCGAAGTCGACACCGTTGATATGATACGTCATCTTTTCCTCCTAAAAAATGCTTCAATCCAATCCGGCTATCGTCTTGTGCGGAACGAAAATGCCGCAACCAAAACGACGGAAATTGCCGAGCCCAACCTGCTGCAGCCTGATCGAGGCTTCCGGCTTGAGGTCGTGAACCACGAGGCCGTAGCCCGAAATGGTTTCATTCCCGTATTTCAGGCTTTGCCGCTTGCCGCAGATCAATTTGCATAGGATGCCGAGTTCTCCCAGCTCCCGCTCCACGTCTTCCATGAAGGAAGCTTCAATCTTCTCGCTTTCCACGATATGGGCTTTCAGGGTGGGATAGGCCTCGATCGCCCGTTTTTTTCCTTGGCCGACCTCGAGGAAGTGACCTTCTATATCCAGTCTTTTCCCGGAAAGCGGCAAAGCCTGCTGCGCGAACTTTTCCGGAATCCTGATTGCGAGCTTCGTCCGTTTCGGAAGCAGCATGCCTTCATTGCTCGCGGCGCCCTTCAGCGGGAGTATCCCGGCATGCGCCTCTTCATTCAGCCAGGGCAGCGTCTTCGTGATTTCGTCCCAGAGCAGGAAAGGATAGCCAAGGGGGACGAGATCGCCCTTGATATCAAATACGATATCCGTCATCTCACTTTCCATTGACCGAATCCGCCCATTTTCCCATCGCGTCCGACCACTGTTTCGCTGTCACGGGGTCAATGTCGAAAATGGTGAAGCGCTTGCCTTCCCTGATGCGTATGCGCAAAAGACTCATGCCGCCCTCGGCATAATCGATCTGCTGCAACTCGATTTCTTGCCCGCCAAGGGGTATATTGAATTTCTCCAGCATATTGATTTGCGTCATGGTTCAAAGCCTGCGAAGATCGGGAAAATCTGCTATAAATATTAATCCATATTGAGCGCGATGCAAGGCTCTGGAGTCTATAGCCAATCGGGGGGGGTTGGGTTATAACCCGTAAGGGTAGTTTACACATGACCATCAGGCTTGTCTAATATACCTCATTTGGCGGAGCGTCTAGATAGACAGGCGGCCAAGATCGCCACGGTTCGAAAGGACCTTTCCATAACTTTTTATGTGTAGGAGGATTCATGGCTAAGAAACTGCATGATACGCCGAATCTCGATGAACTCGAGAAAGGTCCCTGGCCCAGCTTCGTGACCGGACTGAAGCGTTTGGCGAAAGACAATGACATGGCGGTTGACCTGCTGGGTCAGCTCGAAACGTCATACAAGACCAAGAAAGGGTACTGGAAGGGGGGCACGGTCGGTGTCTTCGGTTACGGCGGCGGCATCATTCCGCGTTTTACCGAACTCAAGGACGAGAACGGAGAACCCATCTATAAGGACGCTGCGGAATTCCACACGTTGCGCGTCCAGCCTCCTGCAGGCATGCATTACAACACCGATGTGCTGCGCAAGATGTGCGACATTTGGGAGCGGCACGGTTCCGGCCTGATCGCCTTCCACGGCCAGTCGGGCGACATCATGTTCCAGGGTGCGACGACGGACAATGTCCAGGGCGCTTTCGACGAGCTCAACGAGATGGGTTTCGATCTCGGCGGTGCGGGCCCTGCGGTGCGCACTTCCATGTCCTGCGTCGGCGCGGCCCGCTGCGAGCAGTCCTGCTATGATGAAGCAAAGGCTCACCGCCTGATGCTCAACACTTTCGTCGATGACATCCATCGTCCTTCGCTGCCCTACAAGTTCAAGTTCAAGTTTTCCGGCTGCCCCAATGACTGCATGAACTCGATTCAGCGTGCAGACATGGCCGTCATCGGAACCTGGCGCGACAACATCAGGACCGACGAAGCGCTGGCCAAGAAGTGGTTCGCCAAGCACGGCATGAACGAGCTCGTCAACGACGTCGTTGCCCGCTGTCCGACCAAGGCCTTCCAGCTGAAGGAAATCAAGGATGTGAAGAAAGACGAGCATATTTCCAGCGTTGCCATCAGCGACACCCATGCCGTCGAGATCGACAACCACGACTGCGTGCGCTGCATGCATTGCATCAATGTCATGACCGGCGCGCTGTCCCCGGGCCAAGACAAGGGCGCTACGGTTCTGGTGGGCGGAAAGCGCACGCTGAAGATCGGCGACCTGATGGGTACCGTGGTCATTCCTTTCATGAAGCTTGATACTGACGAGGCCATGGACGAGCTCGTCGATCTCGGTCAGCGCATCATCGATTTCTTTGCCGAGAATGCACTCGAGCACGAGCGTACCGGCGAGATGATCGAGCGTATCGGTCTGGTCAACTTCCTTGACGCAATGGGAATCGATGTCGATCCGAACATGGTATCGAACCCGCGGATGAATCCCTATGTCAGAACTGACGGATGGGACGAGGAAGTGGCGAAAATCAAAGCCAAGAAGCAGGCTGCCTGAGGAGAATAGAGTATGTCACAAGCACAATTGCGCCGTCCTGTCGAGAGTGGCGTTCCCGACAACAAGCAGTTCATGCATCCCACGCTGCTCAAGAACTACGGCAACTGGAAGTACCATGATCGTCCCCGTCCTGGCGTGTTGCACCATGTTTCCTACAGCGGGGATCAGGTCTGGTCGGTTCGCGCAGGCACGCAGCGCCAGATGGACGTCTACACGATCAGGAAGCTTTGCGAAATCGCAGACAAGTTCGCAGAAGGGCATGTCCGCTTCACCATCCGCTCGAACATCGAGTTCATGGTGTCCGACGAGTCCAAGGTTGCGCCGCTCATTTCCGAGCTCGAGGCGAACGGCTTCCCCGTGGGCGGAACGGGAAATTCCGTTTCCATGATCGCCCATACCCAGGGATGGCTGCATTGCGACATTCCCGGAACGGACGCGTCCGGCGTGGTGAAGTCCTTGATGGACGAACTGATCGTCGAGTTCAAGCGCGAGGAAATGCCCAATCGCGTTCATCTTTCGACCTCCTGCTGCGAGATCAACTGCGGTGGCCAGGCCGACATCGCGATCATCGTCCAGCACACCAAGCCGCCGAAGATCAATCACGATCTCGTCGCCAACGTGTGCGAGCGTCCCGCCGTGGTCGCCCGTTGTCCGGTCGCTGCGATCAGGCCTGCGCTCGTCAACGGCAAGCCTTCGCTGGAAGTCGACGAAACGAAATGCGTGTGCTGCGGCGCGTGCTATCCTCCCTGCCCCCCGATGCAGATCAACGATCCGGAATATTCCAAGATCGCGATCTGGGTGGGCGGAAAGAATTCGAACGCGAGGGCAAAGCCGACCTTCATGAAGATGGTGGCCTCGGGTCTTCCCAACAATCCGCCGCGCTGGACCGAAGTGGCTGAGGTCGTGAAGAATATCCTGCACGTCTACAAGGACGACGCCAGGCCCTGGGAGAGGCTTTCGGACTGGATCGATCGCATCGGCTGGCCGCGCTTCTTCGAAAAGACCGACCTGCCTTTCACCAAGTACCTGGTGGACGACTGGAGAGGCTCGCGCGCCAACCTGAACGCTTCGACGCACATCCGCTTCTGAGGTGGCCATGAAATTCGGCATCGTAGTGAACGAGGGGCCCTATCAGCATCAGGCCAGCGATTCCGCCTACCTGTTCTGCAAGGCGGCGATCGAAAAGGGGCATGAAGTCTCGCGCGTCTTTTTCTATCACGACGGCGTGAACAATGCCACCAAACTGACGGAGCCTCCCCAGGACGACAGGAATATCGTGAACCGCTGGAGCAAGCTGGCCGAGGAACACGGTGTCGATCTGGTCGTTTGCGTGGCAGCCGCGCTCCGGCGCGGCATCCGTGATGAGAATCTTGCTGCCGGCTTCAGGATTTCCGGTCTCGGCCAGTTGGTCGAGGCGGGCATCCAGGCGGACCGTCTGGTCACATTCGGCGATTGAGGGGAAAAATGAGCGAAGAAGGCATCAAGAAATTCATGTTCGTCAACCGCAAGGCGCCCTACGGCACGGTCTACGCGCTGGAGTCGCTTGAGGTGGTGCTGATCACGGCTGCGTTCGATCAGGACGTTTCCCTGGCTTTTCTCGACGATGGCGTCTATCAGTTGAAGAAAGGGCAGCAAACCAAGGGGATCGAAACCAAGAATTTTTCACCCACCTATCGTGCCCTCGAAGGCTATGACATCGAGAAGCTTTATGTCGAAAAGGAAGCCATGGAGGCAAGGGGATTGACCGAAGACGACCTGCTGGTCGACGTGACTGTCCTGACTCGGGCTGAAATGGGCGCACTTATGGATGAGCAGGACGTCCTGCTGAGTTTCTAGGAAGGGGAATATGCTGCACATCATCAACCAAAGCCCGATGTCCAGTTCGACGCTGGACACCTGCCTCAACGTGGCGACCGGCGGCGACATTCTTCTGATTGAAGATGCCATCTATGCCGCGACGGCAGGCAATGCCTATGAGGCGAAAATCAAGGAAGCCATGAGCCGCTTCAAAGTCTACGCGCTGATGCCAGACATCGAAGCTAGAGGACTTGCCGACCGCGTTTTGGAGGGCGTGTCGACAGTGGGTTACGACGGTTTCGTCGATCTCGTCGTTGCCAACAGTAATTGCCAATCCTGGCTTTGAACCACTATTAATATAAGGAGATTGAAATGCCACAAATCGAAGTCAACGGCAAATCCTATGAAACAGACGAGGAAGGCTACCTCGTCAATCTGGCAGACTGGAACATGGATGTTGCCAACTATATCGCCAAGACCGAAAATCTGAACATGACCGAGCAGCACTGGGAAGTGATCGATTTTCTGAGGAAATATTACGACGAATTCCAGATCGCCCCCGCTGTCCGCGTCCTGACCAAGGCGATCGGCAAGAAGCTCGGGCCTGAGAAGGGAAACAGCCAGTATCTTTACGAACTTTTCCCTTACGGCCCCGGCAAGCAGGCTTGCAAGGTCGCAGGTCTTCCGAAGCCGACAGGCTGCATCTGATCGACGCAGGGCAGGCATAAGGGAATCGTCATGAGTGTCTTGTTTGCGGTAGTCTTCTACGTGGCGGCCCTGTGCCTGGTTGGGGGTGTCGGATACCGTATATATGATTATGCGCGTACGCCGGCACCTCTGGTGATTCCCACGACGCCGGCCCCCACGACAAAAGGGGGCGTGGCGTTGCGCATAACCAGGGAAGTCGTATTCTTCGAGAGCCTGTTCAAGGGCAGCCTTTGGACATGGGGATTCGCAATGCTTTTCCATGGCGGCCTGGCGCTGGTGCTGATGCGCCATCTGCGCTATTTCACCGAGCCCGTCTGGGGATGGGTGGATCTGGTTCAGCCCTTCGGCATCTATGCGGGAATGGTGATGGCGGTGGGGCTCCTGGGACTTTGGGGCAGGCGGCTTTTCGTCGACAGGGTGAGATACATTTCGACCCCTTCCGACCATCTGATGCTCGCGCTCCTGATCCTCATCGCGATTTCCGGCCTTTCGATGAAATTCCTTGATCATGTCGATATCATCGGCGTCAAGGCGTTTTTCCTGGGCCTCATGGCTTTCGATTGGCAGCCCTTGCCCTCGACGAATGGCCTGCTTTACGTCCATCTGTCCCTGGTTGCGACCCTGATGATCATATTTCCTTTCAGCAAGCTCTTGCATGCGCCAGGACTGTTCTTCTCGCCAACGCGCGTCATGCCGGACAATCCCAGGGAAAAGCGCCATATCGCGCCCTGGGCTGCAAAAATGGAAGTGGAGAAATAAATGGCTGCAGAGATTACAGCTCCACCCTACCGGGTCATTCCCATCATTCCCTCAATCAAGCCCGGAGCGATGGAAGGCCTGAAGCCTTTCGTCGCCAGCGACAAGATCCAGGAAGCACTCGGTTTCCCTGGAGAGTTGGTAGAGGACTGGGAAGAGCGCGCGATCGCCAAGATGGGCGAACTGCTCAAGAAATACCGCTCCCTCAAGGTCTATCTGGATGCGTGCGTGCATTGCGGCGCATGCTCGGACAAATGCCATTACTTCATCGGCACTCAGGATCCGAAGAACATGCCGGTCGCCCGCCAGGATCTCCTGAGAAGCGTCTACAGGCGCTATTTCACGATCCCGGGCAAGCTTTTTCCCAAGCTCGTCGGTGCGCGCGACCTGACGCGCGAAGTGCTGGACGAATGGTACAGCTACTACCATCAATGTTCCGAATGCCGTCGCTGCTCGGTTTTCTGCCCCTACGGGATCGATACCGCCGAAGTCACGATGGCAGCCCGTGAGATTCTCGATTCGGTTGGCTACGGACAGAAATATGCCAACGAGATCATCGGCAAGGTCCACAAGATAGGCAACAACCTGGGACTTCCGGGACCTGCGCTGACCGATACGCTCGAAGGACTCGAGGAGGATGTCAAGGAGGACACGGGGATAGACATCCGTTTCCCGCTCGACGTGAAGGGCGCTGAAGTACTGCTGATCACCCCATCCGCTGATTTCTTCGCGGAACCCCATATCGACAGCCTGGTGGGTTATGCCAAGGTGTTCCATGCTGCAGGAATCTCCTGGACGCTTTCTTCGAAGGCGTCTGAAGGCGGCAACTTCGGTCTTTTCATCGGCAGCTACGACCAGCTTCGTCAGATTGCATTGCGCATTCGCGAAGCGGCGCTGGAACTCGGCGTGAAGCGCATCGTCGTCGGAGAATGCGGGCATGCATGGCGCGTCGCGTACAGTTTCTGGAATACGCTGACAGGTATCGGCGACGGGGCCGATCCCAACGACCGTTTCGCGATACAGCTCCAGAAGCAGCTCGACCAGCGTTACAAGCAGCCATCCCACATATGCGAAGTGACCTGGGACCTGATCCAGAAACAGGCGATCACGCTCGACCCGGAGGCGAACGACCATTACGTCGTCACCTTCCACGATTCGTGCAACGTGGCGAGAGCCTCGCGCATGGGCGACATGCCGGGCGGGCAATTCGAAATCCCGAGAAACATCATCAGGGCCGCAGCCAACAAGTTCGTCGACATGAACGAGGCCACGATAATGGAGAAGACCTTCTGCTGTGGCGGAGGCGGCGGCCTGTTGACGGACGACCTGATGGATCTCAGGGTGAAAGGGGCGTTGCCCAGGATGGAGGCCCTGAAGGAAGTCGTCGAAAAGGATGGGGTCAACTTCATGGCGGCGATATGCGCCATATGCAAGACGCAGTTCACCAAGGTTCTTCCCTATTACGGATTCAACATGCGCATGATAGGCGGCGTGCACCAACTGGTGAGCAACGCGATCAGGCTTGGCGACAAATAGCTCTTACTCAAAATACATCGGAGGCAGGAAATGTCAGAAACCATGATGGACGACAAGCTCACATTCAGGCGCTACAAGGATGGCGACCACACGGTCAAATCATGGCGCGACCAGATATTCCAGGCAAGCTATACCCATAAATGCCCGACCTATATCCAGTCGACTCCGCCATGCCAGGGAAGCTGCCCGGCAGGCGAGGACATCAGAAGCTACCTGCAGATCGTCAGAGGCATCGAGAAGCCGCCCGCAGGCATGAATTGGCAGGAATACGCCTGGAGAAGGCTGACTGAAGCCAATCCCTTCCCCTCCGTGATGGGACGCGTGTGCCCGGCGCCTTGCGAGACCGGATGCAACAGGAACGAGGTCGAAGACCATGTCGGCATCAACTCGGTCGAGCACTTCCTCGGCGAGTACGCGATCGCGAACAACCTGAAATTCGCGAAGCCGGAAAATTCGACGGGCAAGAAGATCGCTGTCATCGGCGGCGGGCCTGGAGGCCTTTCCTGCGCCTACCAGCTGGCCATGAAGGGGCATGAAGTCACTATTTTCGACGATCACGAGCTCCTCGGCGGCATGATGCGCTACGGCATCCCCGGATTCCGCACGCCGCGCGACGTGCTCGACGCCGAAATCCAGCGGATTCTCGATCTGGGCGTCAAGACGAGAATGAACTGCAAGATAGGCAAGGACGTCACGCTCGATCAGATCCGCTCCGAATTTGATGCGATTTTCCTGGGGCTCGGTGCCCAGGCGGGCAGGGCGCTTCCCGTTGCAGACTCGGATGCGCCGAACGTCGTAACCGCAACCGCGTTTCTTTCCGCGTTCAACGACGGCAGGCTGCGCTACGTGGGCAAGCGCGTCGTGGTGGTCGGCGGCGGCGACACGTCGATCGACGTTGCGACCGTTGCAAGGCGCCTGGGACATATCGAGAACGCCAAGCCGACAGACCTGGAGCGTGCGATCGCAGGCCAGATGGCGCACGACGTCGCAGAGATTTCCGTCAAGCATGGCGCCGATGTCACGCTCACTTCCGTATTCCCCGTCGACAAGATGCAGGCGAACAAGCATGAAATCGAGCAGGCGCTTGCCGAAGGCATTGCGATTCTCGGCGGCCTTGTTCCCGTCGGCGTCGTGAAGGCATCCGATGGGCGCGCAACTGCCCTGAGAGTCATGGAATGCGAAGCCAAGATGAGCGGCGGCAAGCTCGAGATCGTCAAGAAAGAGGGCAGCGAGCGCGACATCGAAGCCGATCTCATCGTTTCGGCGATCGGCCAGGCAGTGGACTTCACCGGACTCGAAGAATTCGACAACGGCAGGGGAACGATCACTGCGGACAAGAATTATCAGGTCCAGGGCAAGGCTGGCGTTTTCGCCGGCGGCGACGTCCTCCGCCCCCACCTCTTGACCACGGCGATCGGCCACGGCTCTATCGCGGCAGACGGCATAGACAGGTTCCTCAATGGCGAGGAGCAGGAAAAGCGTCCCAAGATCGACGTCCACACCTTCGACCTGATGAGAAAGATGGTCGAGAAGGGGCTGGATGTGGAAGAAGTGCACGAGCCGATCAGGGGAACGGATCACATGAATGTGGCCGTCCACAATTATGACAACCGTTCGGGACGCTATGTGATCCCCCACGACGACATGTTCCTGGGACATTTCGGCTTCGTGGAGAGGAACAAGCGCAATATCATCACGCTCGACAAGGAAACCGCGCTCGGCAACTTCGAGGAAAGAATCGAAGCGCTCTCCGAATCACAGGCCGTCGACGAAGCCAAGCGCTGCATGAGCTGCGGGCTGTGCTTCGAATGCGACAACTGCGTCGTCTATTGCCCGCAGACTGCCGTGTTCAAGGTGAAGAAGAACCAGTCGACGACTGGGCGCTATGTCGACACCGACTACAACAAGTGCATCGGCTGCCATATCTGCCACGACGTCTGCCCGACCGGCTACATCCAGATGGGGCTGGGCGAATAGTGATGAAGCGGCTTGCTATCCTGGCCTTGTTTGCGCTCTTTTGCGGCACGGCCAGTGCCGAGGTGACGGTCCCCCATCTCGATATCGGGAAGGGGGGGCATTGCGTGAACGATCCCAAATTCATGAAGATCAACCACGGCGATCTGTTGAAGAAGCAGCGGACCATCACGGTGCATCAGGGCGTCATCGGCAGGTACAGCCTGATCAAGTGCGTGAACTGCCATGCGAGCCGCGTCAACAACAGCGTGCTGGGCACGAACAGTAATTTCTGCCAGGGCTGCCACGTGTATGCCGCGGTCAAGATCGACTGCTTCGAATGCCATTCGAGCCGTCCCGAGACGGTCAGCGAAACCCTCACGGAGATTGGGAAATGAGCGAGGAAATCGGTAGGCGCGACTTCCTGAAGGGATCGGCGATGCTCGCCGGGCTTGCGATCGCGCCGGGCATGATGCTGTACGACCTCGCGCACGGCGAAAACAGGCCCGCATCCAGCGCAGTGAGATGGGGGATGCTGATCGACACGAGCCAATGCGAGGCGGGCTGCGACGAGTGCGTCAAGGCCTGCAACAAGGAGAACGGCCTGCCTGGCGGAACCGGCCCGACGGACGAGCAGTGGATCAGGAAGGTCGAGCTGAAGAATCTGAAGACGGGGAAGGTGAGTTCGCTTCCCATGATGTGCCAGCATTGCGCTGAGCCTCCTTGCGTCGACGTCTGCCCCACTGGCGCTTCCTTCAAGCGGGCTGACGGAATCGTGCTGGTCGACAGGCATCTTTGCATAGGCTGCCGCTACTGCATGATGGCCTGCCCTTACAAGGCGCGCTCTTTCGTCCACGAGCCGATTCACGACCAGAAGGCGGAAGTGCCGCGCGGCAAGGGCACTGTGGAAAGCTGCACCCTTTGCGTACAGCGCATCGACCGGGGGGAATCCAACACGGCTTGCGCCGAAGCCTGCGCGAAGGCGGGCCACAAGGCGATTCTTTTCGGAAACCTGAACGATCCGAACAGCGAAATCGCCAAGAGGATCAAGGAGGTATCTTCGATGCAGTTGAGGGCTGACCTGGGACTCGACACCGGTCTCCACTACGAGGGGTTGTAATGGATGCATTGCTGAAAGCGAAGAAGGATCTCCGCAATTTCTACCTGCTCGTCCTGTTCGGGGCGATGGTCGTGCTGATGGGCCTGGCCGCAGCGCACTACATGGAGGAGCACGGGCACATCGTGACCGGCATGAACAACCAGATCGTCTGGGGAATGCCGCACGTTTTCGCCATCTTCCTGATCATTTCCGCTTCCGGTGTGCTGAACATTGCTTCCATCGGTTCCGTATTCGGCAAAGCCGTGTACAAGGGGCGCGCGCCGCTCGCAGGCATGCTGTCGATTGCGATGCTGGCCGGCGGGCTCAGCGTGCTCATGCTGGACCTGGGCAGGCCGGAGCGCGTCATCGTCGCCGCCACCCATTTGAACCTGACATCGATGTTCGCCTGGAACCTGCCGCTTTATACCGGCCTGTTCACCCTGGTTGCGATCTACATGTGGACCTTGCTTGAAAGGCGCATGAATCCCTGGATCAAGCCGGCAGGGCTGGCCGTGTTCACATGGCGCATCATGCTGACAACCGGTACTGGACTCATTTTCGCATTCCTGGTTGCACGCCAGGCATACGGTTCGGCGATTTTGCCGCCCATGTTCCTGGTGATGTCTTTCGGCTGGGGAATGGCCGTATTCTTCGTCGTGCAGTCCGTGATGTATGCCTGGAATCAAATCACGCCCGATCCTGTCGTCATGGGACGCATGAAGAACCTGCTGGGCATCTTCGTGCTCGGCACGCTTTACCTGGTTGCCGTTTACCACCTGACGAACCTCTATTTCGCCAAGCAGACCGCTTTCGAGCATTTCATTCTGATAGACGGCGGAATTTATTCCTGGCTGTTCTGGCTGGGTTACGTCGTGCTGGGCAGCATCGTGCCGCTTCTTCTGATTTTCCTTCCGGGTTTCAAGAAGAACTGTCATGTCATTGCTGCTTCGATACTGATCATATTGGGCAGCTTCTCCTTCCTTTATGTGTTCATCATCGGCGGACAGGCATTCCCGCTCGATATATTTCCCGGGTATCAGGTGCTCAGCAGCAGCTTCGGCGACGGGCAGATCGGCCACTACGCTCCCAGCCTTCCCGAAATTCTGCTGGGATTCGGCGGCCTGGGCATCGCTTTCCTGATCACCCTCGTCGGCGTGCGCGTGATCAATTCCCTTATGCCGCGCGACGCATCCAGCAAGGATTAAGTCAGACCCATGCGCCGCGTGCTTGTTTCCGCCGCCCACAAGTCTTCAGGAAAGACGACAGTCAGCATCGGCCTGTGCGCGGCCCTGAAGAACAAGGGGCTGGCCGTCCAGCCGTTCAAGAAGGGCCCGGATTACATCGACCCGATGTGGTTGGGAGCAGCTTCGGGCAGATCCTGCAGGAACCTCGATCTGTATCTGATGAATCCTGATGACGTGGTGTCCACCTTCAGGCGGCATTCAATTGGTGCGGACATCAGCATCGTCGAAGGGAACAAGGGGCTTTACGATGGGCTTGCGCTCGACGGCAGCAACAGCAATGCGGCGCTCGCCAAGCTCCTCGACCTGCCTGTCGTGCTGGTGATCGATGCGCGGGGAATGACCCGGGGCATCGCACCGCTGATTCTCGGATACCAGGCTTTCGACAAGGAGATTTCGATAGCCGGCGTGATCCTCAACAATCTCGGCGGGTCCCGCCACGAATCCAAGCTCAGGGCAGTGATCGAGCACTATACGGATGTGCCAGTGATCGGCGCGGTGCATCACGACGAACGCCTAGAGATTGTCGAGCGCCATCTCGGCCTCATGCCCAGCAACGAATCCAGCGAATCCGCGGAGCGCATTGCCGGAATAGGCGATGCCGTGACGTCGCAGGTCGATCTCGACAGCCTGCTCCAGCTCTCAGAGCGCCCCGCGCTTGAAGAAAAAGGAAGCTTCGACGTCGCCCCCCTTCCCGTCAGGGAGAAGGTGAGGATCGGCATCGCGAAGGACAGGGCTTTCGGCTTCTACTACATAGACGACATCGAGGCCCTGGAATCCGCTGGGGCTGAACTCGTGGAGTTCGACACGATGAAGGATGCGCGCCTGCCTGATGTCGACGCGCTTTTCATCGGCGGCGGATTTCCAGAACTATTTGCGCGCGAACTGGAAGCGAACGCTTCATTGAGAGGCGAGATCAGGTCGAAGGCCGAATCGGGTATGCCGATATATGCCGAATGCGGCGGCCTGATGTACCTCGCGAAATCGCTCACCTATCAGGGGAAGACCTGCGAGATGGTCGGGGCGATTCCAGGAGATGTCGTGATGCACGAAAAGCCCGTAGGACGCGGATTCGTCCATCTGGTCGAGAATGCCGATCATCCATGGCCCTGCTCGGCGCCCAAGAAGTCTGTGCAGAAGGCGCACGAATTCCATTATTCGAGTCTCGAGAACGTGCCGCCAGACGCCAGATTTGCCTACAAGGTCGCAAGAGGGCACGGCATCGACGGAATAAACGACGGGATCATGTTGAACAATGTCCTCGCCCAGTTTACGCACCAGCGCAGCATAGGCGGCTGCTACTGGGCAGCGCGCTTCGTTTCTTCCGTGGCCCGCATCAAGCGCAATTTGAACGGGAAATCCGAGGAGCGCATTCAGGCATGAAGTTCGTATTCGATACCGATCTGCACAATTTCGAGAAGGAGGTCATCGAGGCCTCCAGACACAGCCCTATCCTTGTCGATTTCTGGGCGGACTGGTGCCCGCCCTGCAAAACGCTGACGCCCGTCCTGGAGCGCGTGGTGCATGTCTATGCAGGCGCATTGCTGCTGGCCAAGGTGGAAGTGGACGAGGGCTCGAACATGAAGCTCGCCGGCCATTACAAGCTCCGCGGTTTTCCCACCGTGATCCTCTTCTCGAACGGCGAGGAAATGGGGCGCTTCTCCGGCGCAAAACCCGAGCACTGGCTGAGACAATTCCTCAAAGAGAATCTCCAAGTCACTCATCCCACTTGATTTAAGTCCGGGTCTGGGTCATACTGCAATTACCATCTTTCTATTATGGTTATTGGATTTCGGCGATGCCTTGTTCCGTCAAAATAACCATAATATAATCATGGTATTGTGGATGAATGGCCGATTTCAGGGTGTTTCGACATGAATCTGTCGCCCGCTGGAAACTGGCTCAACTCGATAAAAAGGAGGATAGAAATGGAAGTGCAAACCTGGTACGTCATCTTTTTCATCACGACTTTCGCCCTTCCTGGGCTGATTCTCCTGCTGGATGACGGCACATTCAAAAGAAAAAACAAATAATTTCAGACGGCGCTTCAAGCGCCGGGGCGGGTGAAGACGATCAATGAGTCTTCACCGCGTCGAAAGTCGATGTATCAGCCGATCAAGCGTCCCAAAGACCTTGATTTAGACTCGTCTTTTGTGCATACTTCTCATAGCCTTAGCGGCCGGCGCTCGTGTCGATTCAGTCGTTCAAGCGTCAAAACAACGCAAAAACCGATTAGGAAGGAGCAATGCAAATGGACGTTCATGCCTGGTACATACTTTTTTTCATCACCAACATTATTCTCCCGGCCGTGATTCTGCTGGCTGACGACGGCAATTTCAAAAGAAAAGGCAAGTGAAAAAAAGCGGGCGCCAGAGGCGCCCGAAAGTTGGAGGAGGGTGAAAGCATAATATGCTCTCACCCTTTTTTATAGCAATATTGGTGCCAGGTTAACATATCTTTCAATATCAATGGATTGCGTTTTTTCCTGGCTGACGTGCCGGGCAATGCGCCCCAGGATGATGCGCAGAATTCCCTTCGTGCACCACCGATGCCCTTCTCAGGCTCGGATCTTGATTTTGTATTTCTAATATTTTAGAATATCCCCATGTTCATTAGAAAAGGAGGCATTCGCCTTGGACAGTTGCAGTAATCTGAACGCCTAGCGAAAGCCCCTTCCATCCTGTAGAGGCTCTTTCCGCTGGGCAAAAGCGGGAAGGCCGAAGCAACACCCCTCTTCAGTCTTCCGTTTCCGTCGTTTAATGGCGGCCGTGCGCCTGCCGAAGGAGACTGAAATGATCCTGAAATTTCGCGCGCTTTTCGAAGCGTTCTCGCGCCTCATCGATGGGCGCTCGTACCATGCATGGGTAGTCGCTGCTGCACGTCTCGAGCGAGAAGCCCTGCTTGAAAAACTCGCCACGACAGAAGACGGACTGCTCGACCGTGAAGCGGAAGACCGCGTCAAGTTCTGCAGGAAATCTGCAAAAGGCTTGAAGGCGACCGTATTGCGCCGCGGCAGGCGCTCTGCCGTGCCGAAAGCCGTTGCAGCCGATTTCGGCGTGCACATTTCGCCTGATGCGCCGCAACTGAGGGAAATCCCGGCGAATGAACTCGTGCCTGGCGACCTTGTCGAACTGAAGTCCGGAGACACCGTGCCTGCGGACGTCAGGCTGCTTTCGTGCAAGGACTTTTTGCTCGACCAGTCCGCTCTCACGGGAGACCATGCGCCTGTGAGGAAATATGCGGGCATGGGCGAAGGCAAGACCCTTCACGATTTCCCGAACATCGCGCTTGCGGGCACGAAAGTGGTGTCCGGTTCGGCGCTAGGCGTGGCCATCATGGGCGGTCCTGTCGAGCGCAGAACGGTGAAATTTCAGGCGGAATCCGTCAGCCATTCCGCATACGGTTCCCTGGTTCCCCAGCGCTGAAAAGGGCGGCGTGGCCGCCCCTTGCCTTCCGGTTCACTCCTTGACTATGCTTGATTGCAAGGGGGGAATTCATGGAATTCAAGAACTACTACGAAATCCTTGGCGTAGGCCGGGACGCGTCCTTCGACGAGATCAAGAAGGCGTTCCGCAAGCTCGCCAGGAAATATCATCCTGACGTGTCGAAGGAGCGGGACGCCGAGCACCGCATGAAGGAAGTCAACGAGGCGTATGCCGTCCTTTCTGATGCAGAGAAGCGCGCGGCATACGATCAACTCGGGAGCGGGTACAGTCAGGGGCAGGAATTCAGGGCGCCTCCCGGCTGGGATGCGGGGTTCGAGTTTTCGGGCCGCGGCGGCGATTTCAGCGATTTCTTTTCCGAGCTGTTCGGACGCATGGGCCGCAGGGGGGAGGATCATCATGCCAAGATCATGCTGGACATTGAGGATGCCTTCAATGGCGCCGTGCGCCAAATCAGCCTGCGCGTGCCGAAAGCAGACGGGTATGGCAGGCCTGTCATGCAGAAGCATTCGCTCAACGTCAGGATACCCAAGGGGGTGCGCGAAGGGCAGATCATCAGGCTTGCCGGACAGGGAAGCAGTGGGGCTGGCGGAGAGGCCGGTGATCTCCTTCTCGAAGTGCATTTCAGGTCTCATGAAACGCTTCGCGTCGAGGGACGCGATCTATATTTGACGCTGCCGCTTGCGCCCTGGGAAGCGGCATTGGGCGGCGTTGTTTCTGTCGAATTGCCTTCAGGATCACTGAAAGTCCGGGTTCCCTTCGGCGCACAGAGCGGCAAGCTGTTGCGCGTGAAGGGACGCGGAATACCGTGCGATCCGCCCGGAGATCTGCTGCTGGAACTGCTCGTCGTGCTCCCCCCGGCTGACACCCCGAAAGCCAGGGATCTTTATGAAACCATGGCCAGGGAACTCGCGTTCGATCCGAGGAAGAGAGGGTAATATGGAAGAACTGACTGGTGTTCTTGTCGAGGAAGTGACGCTCGATGAAGCCGCGAGAATCTGCAGGGTCGAAGTCGATTGGCTGGCCTGCCGGATACAGGAAGGCTTTTTCCCCGGCGTCGATATGGACATCTTTCCAGCTAAAAGCCTCTTGCGCGCGAGAAGAATGATCGAGATCGAGCGCAATTTCGATGCATCCGTCGAACTGGCCGCGCTCGTCGCCGATCTGCTCGAGGAGATCGATCAGCTGAAAGGACGGAGATGAATCAGCGGATATATCTTTTCTATAAGATCAGTAATGATAACGGCACATGGCGACAAGGATGGCGTCGTCGCTGACCGTGTAAACCAGCCTGTGCTCCTCGTCGATGCGGCGAGACCAGAATCCGGACAGGTGGTGCTTGAGCGGTTCGGGTTTTCCTATGCCGTCATATGGTGTTCGCCGTATGTCTTTCAGCAGCGCATTGATTCGCTTCAGGGTCGTCTTGTCATTCGCTTGCCAGAACAGGTAGTCTTCCCAAGCCTGATCGGAGAACTTAATCGGCATCTTCGATCAGTGCTCGTTGCGTGCCGCCTTGGGTAAACAATTGCTCTATGGATTCGATAAGCCGCTTTGCATTTTTCGGGCTGCGCAGAAGATAGGCTGTTTCTTCCAGCGCATTGTAGTCCTGCAGGGACATCATGACGACAGGGTTGCCGCTCTGGCGCGTGATCAGGACGGGTGCCCGATCATCGGTGACTTCGTTCATGATTTCCGCAAGATGCTGCCGGGTATGGCTGTAGCTGACTGCCTTCATGGTTTATCCTCAGTTTGTACAAATAATTGTACATAACTTGCATGGATTAGGCAATGAGTCTTAGTACAGGCCAAGTACAAATAAAAACCCCTCGCCGAGGCGAGGGGTCGATTGCGTTACATCTCTTCCCGAGAATTAATATCCGGGATAGTAGCGCAGGGACGTGAACCACATGTTGTCGTCGGTGCTTGCGCCGGCAGCAGCTGCAGTTGCGAAAGAATCAAGCGTGACTTTGGAAAATTGCATGCCGAACTTGACCTTGCCAGCGTTGCCCTTGTAGGCATCCCACCAGAAGCCGATCACGGATTCCTTGGCATCTTTCAGGCCGCCAAAGCCATCACCAAAGTTTCCGGTCGCGCTCATCTTCTCCTGACCCACGTTGCCGTAGATCTGCCAATCGGGCGTTGCGTTCCAGGTGGCGCCGAGAAGGTAGTCTGTACCCTTGATCACGTCCAGACTGCCGTCAGCAGCATAGGTCACGTCGGCAAGCTGAGAGGTGGCATAGCGGCCTGCACCCTTGCCGGAGAGGTAGGTAGCTTGGATGTCAAGCACCTTGGGCACGAGGTGAATGTAAGCTCCGAGGCCGATCGCGTTGGTCCAGGTTTTCTGATTGTTGATGGTCGTAGGTGCAGCAGCAGGGCCTGTTCCATAAGTGCTCTGGAAATTGCGGGCCAGGTCATAGATTTCGAAGTGGCCGAAGCTGTTGTCGGAAGCAAGCTTTGCGACGATGTCGGGATACTTGTTGGTCGACATTGCTGCCCCAGCACTGAACAGCGAGCCTCCAGGCGTTATGAGTGTGTCGACGTTGTAGGTACCGGCAGTTGTGGTTCCGGTTGCGCCGAGGGTCTGAGAATTTTCCAAAGAAATAGCACCCCAAAGGCCGCTGCCGAATTCCTGGGACAGGCGCATCTGCCATTGACGAACCCAGTTGAAGCCCACGACGTACTGCGCGTCGATGGTGAGCGGGGTCCATGCATTCTTGCCGTCGAGTCCCTTGGTCTCAAGGGTGGCGAGCGACCATGTCTGGCCGAACAGCAGGTGGGTGCCGGAATTGAGCCAGTCGATGTTGCCGAAGACGTGGCGGGTCCTGGGGCTGAACGAATTGCTCTGGTTGGGGTTGGCCGTGTTGGGAGCGGCAAGGAAGTCCATTTCGTAGTAGCCGGTCACGACGACGCTGGGGCTGAAGTGTCCCTTGGCTTCGATCGAGAACCTGGACTGCCTTTCAGTGCCGCGGAATTCAGAATTATTGTAGGCTTGGTAACCTTGCGCTGCATTTGTAATGGCGGTGGTGCTTGGCGCAAACGGAATCTTGCTGAATGGCGAAGAGATATCCGATTGCAGGCTCTTGGAGCGGTATACGGTTTCAGAAGCCAGGAAGCCGCCCAGGGTCACGTCGACGCCGCCGACCGGGACCGAGGTGTCCGCAAAGGCGGGTGCTGCGAGGCCGGATGCGATCAGCGCGCTGATCACGGTCCGGGTGAAGAACTTTTGCTTTCGCATGGTTTTACCCCTATTTGAATAAACGAAAAAAGAAGACCTTCCTCTTTTGCGTACACTTGAAAAGTGCAGCCCGTATTAGATATCACAAATATTTCAGAATTGTGAAATATATTTAATGTTCGTCTCGATTGTTGCTTTTATGCAACAAGGCTATCGGGTCGATAAAAAAATACATTTTGATAATGAGGAGCGCCTTGACTATAGTTTGTAGACGAACAACAAGGAGGCAACATGAAAAAATCGTTTCTTTTCCTCGCCATGATAGGCATGGCGTCGCTTACCCGGGCAGAGGATCTTTCCTCATGGAAGCTGCCGCCCGTGCCAGTTCCCAGGGACAATCCGCAGAGCGCCGCCAAGGAAGCGCTCGGTCACCAGCTGCTTTTCGACAATCGGCTTTCCAAGAACGATTCCATGAATTGCGCGAGCTGCCATCTGCCAGCCACGGGCGGCGCCGGACCCACGCCGAGAGCCTTCGGACACGGCGGGGAACTCGGGCGGTGGGCGCCATCCTGGGTGAATTCCGGCTACTACACTTCTCTTTTCTGGGATGGAAGGGCCGATTCGCTCGAGCAGCAGACCGGCGCCATGCCAGAACACATGGGCCCGATCAGCGCGCCCGGCGAGATGGGCGGTGACGTGAAGGAAATCGTCGACAGGCTCAATTCGATACCAGGATACAAGCAGGAATTCGAGAAGGCGTTCGGCGAAGGCGCGTCCGGCCCCAATATCGCGAAGGCGATTGCTTCCTATGAAAGGACGCTCAATGCGACTCAATCTCCCTTCCAGCGTTTTGTCAGGGGGGACAAGAAAGCGATCTCGGCTTCAGCCAAGCGCGGTTTCGCCATTTTCCAGGGCAAGGGGCAATGCGTCATTTGCCATACGCCGCCGCTCTTGACGGACAACGCTTTCCACAACATCGGCGTTCCCCAGGTGGGACCGCTCAAGGAAGACCTGGGCAGGTATGAGGTCACGAAGAAGGATGAGGACAAGGGCAGATTCAAGACGCCTTCGCTCTACAATGCCGGCGCTTTCTCCTTCTACATGCACGACGGCGCATATTCCACGCTCGAGCAGGTGGTCAACCATTACAATCAGGGAGGCAACCCGAATGTGAAAAACCAGGATCCCATGATCAACAAGCTCAACCTGAATGCGAAGGAAAAGGACGATCTGATCGCGTTCCTGAAGACGCTCACCGATCCTCGTCTGGACAGGATCGCCGAGCCGAAGCTTCCCTAGAAACCTTTCGGGGCGTGAACTGTGTTAGAATGCCCGCTGCTGACAAGGCGGGCGAAAAAAATCGCACTTGCCTTGCGGCAGTGCGATTTTTGGTGTTTGGTGCCCAGAAGAGGACTCGAACCTCCACACCTTGCGGCACACGGACCTGAACCGTGCGCGTCTACCAATTCCGCCATCTGGGCATTTCCGTCTCGCGACGGAAGTTCCGAATTTTATAGGATTTTGAGTTTTTGTCAATGAATAAGAAAGCCAGAGCCAAGGATCCCTATCTCGAACGGGAAAAACAGAATTATCAGCACCCCTTGCCGAGCAGGGAATTCATACTCGAAACCCTCTCGGGTTTCGGTGTCCCGGTTTCGATCGAGAAGCTGTCCGAATCCCTCGAGATCGAGGATCACGAATTCGATGCGTTCGGGCACAGGCTGCGCGCCATGGAGCGCGACGGCCAGGTCATGCGCAACAGGAAAGGGGCGATCTGCGTCGTCGAGAAGCTCGATCTCGTCAAGGGAGTCGTGCAGGGACATCCGGACGGATTCGGTTTCCTGACGCCTGACGACGGAAGCCCGGACCTGTTTCTCGGCCCCAAGGAAATGCACAAGGTCTTCCACGGCGACAGGGTCATGGCGAGGGAAATCGGCATGGACAGGCGAGGGCGCAGGGAGGCGAGCATCGTCGAGGTGCTCGAGCGCGCCAATTCGCGCCTCGTCGGCAGGCTCTATGTCGAGCATTCCGTCCTTTTCGTGGTGGCCGAAAACAGGCGCATCAATCAGGACATCCTGGTCCCCCCCGGCGAGCACATGGGGGCGCAGCCGGGGCAGGTGGTGATGATCGAAATCATCGAGCAGCCTTCCAAGCGCATGCAGCCCATCGGACGGGTCGTCGAAATACTGGGCAATTACGCAGATCCAGGCATGGAAATCGAGATCGCCCTGAGAAAGCACGATCTGCCCAATGTGTTCCCTCAAGACGTCGAGAAGGCCGCTTCGAAATTCCCGAAGAAGGTCAAGAAATCCGAAATAGAGGGCAGGGTGGACATCAGGCATCTTCCTCTCGTGACCATAGACGGCGAGACGGCCAGGGATTTCGACGATGCCGTGTATTGCGAAAAGAAGGGGCGTGGATACAAACTGTATGTCGCCATCGCGGATGTCAGCCATTACGTGAGGCCGAAGGATGCGCTCGATGTCGAGGCGCTGAAGCGCGGCAACTCGGTCTATTTCCCGAGGCGCGTCATTCCCATGCTGCCCGAAGCGCTCTCGAACGAACTGTGTTCCTTGAATCCCCATGTCGACAGGCTCTGCATGGTCTGCGAAATGGATCTCGACGCCCATGGCGAATTCAAGGCATACAAGTTCTATCCTGCGGTCATGTATTCCCATGCCAGGCTCACCTACACGAAGGTGGCGGCCATGCTGGAAAATCCGGAAGAAGCCGGGGAGCATGCAGCGCTGCTTCCCCATGTCCAGCTCCTCTATACCCTCTACAAGGTGCTGGCGAAGGCGCGCGTCTTGCGAGGCGCGATCGATTTCGAGACCATCGAAACGCAGATGGTTTTCAACGACCAGGGCAAGATCGACAGGATCGTTCCCATAACGCGCAACGATGCCCACCGCCTCATCGAGGAATGCATGCTTGCAGCGAATGTCTGCGCATCTGAATTTCTGAAGAAGCATCACCAGGCCGCCCTTTACCGCATTCACGAAGGCCCGACGCCGGAAAAGCTCGAGAACCTGCGCAGTTTCCTGAAGGAGTTCGGACTTGACCTGAAGGGAGGGGACGATCCCCATGCAAAGGATTATGCGGCGCTGCTCTCTAAAATCAAGGACAGGCCGGACGCGCAGCTGCTCCAGACCGTGATGCTCCGCTCGCTGCAGCAGGCCATTTACAGCCCGGAGAACGTCGGGCATTTCGGGCTTGCCTACGAATCCTATACGCATTTCACTTCCCCGATCAGGCGCTACCCGGATCTCTTGATCCATCGGGCGATCAGGTCAGTGCTGGAGGGCGCGAAATACACTCCGGGAAGCTGGAGCGAACTCGGCGCCCACTGCTCCATGACGGAGCGGCGCGCTGACGAGGCGACCCGGGACGTCGAATCCTGGCTCAAATGCTACTGGATGATGGACAAGATCGGCATGAGCTTCGAGGGATCGATCAGCGGCGTGACTGGATTCGGTCTTTTCATCGCCCTCGACGACGTCTACGTCGAAGGGCTCGTCCATATTTCAGAGCTTGGAAGCGATTATTTCCATTTCGACCAGGCATTGCACCAGATCATCGGTGAGCGGACTGGCAAGCGTTTCCGCCTGGGCGACCGCGCCAGGATCAAGGTCGTCAGGGTCGATCTCGAGACGAGCAAGATCGATTTCGTCCTGGACGGCGAGCCCGATTCGCCCAAGAAAACGCGCAAGAAGAAATAATGCTGCTTTTCGGTTTCCACGCGGTGTCTTCCAGAATCAGGCAGCACCCCCAGAGCGTGCTCGAAGTTTATCTCGACTCCTCCAGAAGAGACCCGAGAATCAAGCAGCTTGCATCGCTTCTGGAAGCGCATAAAATCAAATTGCATTATCTCGATTCCGCTCGGCTTACCGGCATGGCCGGCAACGCGAGGCACCAGGGCGTGGTCGCGAAGGTCGAGGATGTTCGCAAATACCTTGCGCTGGAAGACCTGCTAGATACCCTGGAAGACGATGCGCTGCTGCTCGTCCTCGACGGCGTCCAGGATCCTCACAATCTTGGCGCTTGTTTGCGGGTTGCTGACGCATTCGGTGTGCATGCCGTGATCGCGCCCAAGGACAGGGCCGTCGGATTGAACGCGACCGCAGCCAAGGTTGCGAGCGGCGCTGCAGAGACCGTGCCTTATATCACCGTGACGAATCTCGCGAGAGCCTTGAGGCAGATGCAGGATGCGGGAATAATGATCATAGGCACGGCCGAGGACGGCGAGGACGACATTTTCGATATGAAGCTCGCAGGACCGGTCGCCTGGGTGCTCGGCGCGGAAGGCTCGGGAATGAGGCGGCTCACCCGTGAAAATTGCGACAGACTTGTCAGAATACCCATGGAAGGCATGGTGGAAAGCCTCAACCTTTCAGTGACAAGCGGCATTGTGATGTTCGAAACACGCCGTCAGCGGCGAATAGCGAAGGAAAAGGCATGATCACCACTGAACACAACGAAAGGCGGCTTTGCGCAACCGTATTCGGGGAATTCACGCTCTCCGATTTCAAGGAGTTCGAAGACGCGGTCAGTTACAGGCTGGAATTCAAGGGACAGGTGAATCTCCTGCTCGATCTCAGGGAAATGATCAAGTACACCGTTGACATGGTCTGGGAGGAAATCAAGTTCGGGAAAAACCATCCCTACGCCTTCAAGAAGATCGCCGTCCTCACCGACAGCAGCTGGATAGGCTCTCTCGCCTGGATTTCCAACATGTTTACTGACGGAGAGGTCAAGGTCTTCCACGACATGCACAAGGCGGAGGAGTGGCTGGCGAATTGATTCCCGATTTTTCGAGGATCAGGCGCGAATGCGAGTCTGAAGGGGTCGCCTTTCCCGAGGCCATGTTTTCCCCCTGCAAGGTCGAGGTTTCGAGGGATCATGCCGAAAAGATGGCCGAAATCGTCCGCGCTATCGAGCGCGTGTCAGCCCTCGATGCTTATCGGGACAGGGTGCTGCAATGGGCGCCTGACATAGCGAAATTCGAACCGGGAACGAAAGGCGTTTTTTTCGGATACGATTTCCACATCGGCGAGACCGGCCCAAAGCTGATCGAGATCAACACCAATGCAGGCGGGGCCTACCTCAATGTATTGCTCCTGCGCGCATGGGGCGTGAAAACGAATCTCGAAGATGTCTTCTTCGACATGTTCATGAACGAATGGCGGATGAAGCGGGGAGACAAGCCTCTAAAGCGGGTCGCGATCGTCGACGAAGACTGCGCCTCCCAGTTCCTCTACCCTGAATTCTGCCTGTTCAAGAAGCTGTTCGAAAATCGAGGCATCGCGGCATCCGTTATCGACGCATCCGGTCTGGAATATGGGAGCGGCAAGCTTCAATTCGAAGACAAGACGATCGATCTCGTCTACAACAGGCTGACCGATTTCTCCTTCGAACGCCATGATGCGTTGCGGCAAGCCTATCTCGAGGATGCGGCCGTGATCACCCCCCATCCGAAGGCGCATGCGCTCTTCGCCGACAAGCGCAACCTTGCCATCCTTTCGAGCCGGGATGCACTGGAATCGATGGGCGTCGACGAAGAAACCGCCAGGCTGTTGACCCGGGGCATAGCGTGGACAGGGATCGTGAGGGAAGCGGATCCGGATGCGCTCTGGTCGGAAAGAAGAAGGCTGTTCTTCAAGCCGCATGCGGGATACGGGGCGAAGGCGGTGTATCGGGGTGAGAAGCTGACGAGAAGGGTCTGGGAAGAGATACTGGATGGGCAGTACGTCTATCAGGAATACGTGCCGGCCATGGAATTCGAAATCGAAGGCAGAGTCCTGAAATACGATTACAGGAATTTCGCCTACGACGGGAAGGTCCAGCTTCTTGCAGCCAGGCTCTACCAGGGGCAGGCGACCAATTTCAGGACGGAAGGGGGCGGATTCGCCCCCGTATTCACTGTCCCTTGAAGAGATGCTCGATGTAGCGGGATACGCCCTGCTCGACCGTCAGGAAAGGCGTGTCGTATCCGGCTTGCCGCAATGCGCCGACATCCGCCTCGGTATAGCTCTGGTACTGCTTCTTCAGTCCTTCGGGGAAGGGAATGTACTGGATCACGTTCTTTTCCTTCATTTCTGCAAGGGTCATCGGCTCTTTTCCGTCATGCGCAAGGCATGCATTGATGGCCGCCACGGCCACCGAATTGAAAGGCTCTGACGCACCGGTCCCGACATTGTAGATGCCCGAAATTTCCGGATGGTCCAGGAAAAACAGGTTGACCCGGGTCACGTCCTCCACCGAGACGAAATCGCGGCGCTGCTCGCCGGCGCCAAAGCCGCCTGAGCCCTCGAAAAGCTTCACGCACCCGTTTTCCCTGTACTGGTTGAAGAAATGGAAGGCGACGGAAGCCATCCTGCCCTTGTGCGTCTCCCTCTGGCCGTACACGTTGAAATAGCGGAAACCGGCGATCTGCGCGGTCTTTTTCGCCATCCTTTTCCTCACGATCTGGTCGAACAGGAATTTCGAATAGCCGTACACGTTGAGCGGGGATTCGAACTCGCGGCTTTCCCTGAATACGGTGCCCGATCCGTAGACGGAAGCGGAAGAGGCATAGATGTAGGGCACGGAATTTTCCTGGCAATGGTCGAGCAGCGCGAGCGAATAGCGGTAGTTGTTCTCCATCATGTAGCGGCCGTCGGACTCCATCGTGTCCGAACAGGCGCCCTGGTGCAGGACGGCCGCTATTTTTCCGAGGCTCGGGAGATTCTCCAGGAATTCGGATTTGTCGAAATAATCGGCGATTTCGCAGTCCGTCAGGTTCCTGAATTTCTGGGCATGCTTCAGGTTGTCGACTGCGATGATGTTCGTGATGCCGCGCTCATTGAGCCCCTTCACGATGTTCGATCCGATAAACCCTGCTGCCCCGGTCACAATGTAAACCATCATTCCTCCAGATTTTCCAGTTCTTCTCTTGTCGCAACGGCAGTGCCGAGCTTGCCAACGACGATGCCGCCGGCCCTGTTCGCCACGCGCATCGCATCGGCGAACGAGGCGCCGGATGCGGCCATGGTCGCGAAAGCCGCGATCACCGTGTCTCCCGCGCCGCTGACGTCGAACACTTCCCTTGCCTTCACGCCTTCGTGCAGAACGCCTTCTTCACGGTAAAGGCTCATGCCTTCCTCGCTCCTGGTCAGGAGCAGCGCATCGAGTTCGAGCTGCCGCCTTAAATTCTGGGCCTTTTCCTCGAGCTCTTTTTCGCTCTTCCAGCTGCCCGCAACCTGCCTGAATTCGCTCCTGTTCGGGGTGATCATGGTAGCTCCCCGGTATCGCGCATAGTCGTCTCCCTTCGGGTCGACGAAAACCGGCTTTCCCGCTTCCCTCGCGATCGCTATCATCTTCTCGATGTGATGAAGCCCCCCCTTGCCGTAGTCTGAAAGGACGACGGCGTCCGTGTGCCCCACTTCCCGCGAAAAATCCGCGAGGACTGATTCCAGTATCTCGAAGCTGGGCTGCGTTTCGAAGTCTATCCTGAGGAGCTGCTGGTGCCTGGCCACGGCGCGCAGCTTGATCGTCGTCGAAATGCCGGCGTCGCGGTGAAAGAGGGCTCTGACGCCTTCAGTGCGCATCAGGGATTCGAGGGTGCTGCCTGGCTCGTCCATCCCCACGACGGAAAGAAGGGTGGCCTTGGCGCCGAGGGAAGCCACGTTCCGCGCGACATTGGCAGCTCCTCCTGCGCGTTCCTCCACGCTGTTCACCTTGATGACCGGAACAGGCGCTTCGGGGGAAATACGGTCGACATCCCCGAACCAGTAGCGGTCGAGCATGACATCCCCGACGATCAGCACTTTCGCATCGGAAAAGGGGGGAAGGCTCATTTCAGCTCCTCGAGTATGGCTTCCATCGCGCGGTTAGGGTCAGCGGCTTCCCTGATGGGCCTTCCGATCACGAGATAATCCGATCCGGCCTCGATCGCCTCCCTTGGCGTCATGATCCTTTTCTGGTCGTCGTTCGATGCGCCTTTGGGCCTGATGCCGGGGGTGACGAGCTGGAATGCTGCCCCGAATTGCGACTTGAGCATGGAGGCTTCCATGGCCGAGCAAACCACCCCGTCGAGCTGGCAGGCATGGGCAAGGGAGGCCAGGCGCTTGACGACCTGGGCAGGCTCGCCCTCGAGGCCGATTTCACGAATGTCTTCGCTCCCCATGCTGGTCAGCAGGGTGACTGCGATGAGCTTGGTTCCAGTGCCTGCCAAGGCTTCCCTTGCGGCCATCATCATCCTGGACCCGCCCAGGGCATGGACATTGACCATCCAGACGCCGAGTTTGGCGGCGGCCCTGCAGGCGGATGCGACCGTGTTCGGAATGTCGTGGAATTTCAGGTCCAGGAAGATTTCGAAATTCTTCTTCATCAGGGTTTCGACGAGAGCAGGTCCGGAACTCGTGAAAAGCTCCTTGCCTACCTTCAGCCTGCAAAGCGATGGGTCGAGCTTCTCCGAGAATCGGATGGCCTGTTCGCCTTCGTGAAAATCAAGGGCGATGATGAGGGGTGAATGCATTTATCTTTCTTCCGATTGTTTGGGCGGGAATGTTTCCCATCCGCCGCATGCGGGGCAATGCCAATAGAATTGCTTCGCGTTGAATCCGCAGGATTCGCAGCGGTACTGTGCGAGATTCTGGGCATGCTGGTGCACGAGGTTCTTGATGAGTTCCAGATCCTTCCTGCGCTCGATCGGCGCCTCCATCAGCTGGGCCTCGAGCAGCCTGTCGAGGCCCATGAGGCTGGGATGACGCCTGAGTTCGTCCCGGACGAGATGATAGGCGGCTTCCATGCCGTGCGACTTGAGTTCGGCGTCGAAAACGACGTTCAGCAGTTCGACTGAAGGGTAATTCGAGAGATAGCCCTTCAGCAGGCGCAGCCCCTCTTCGAATCTTTCCGCCCTGCCAAAGGCGTCCAGCATCTTGCTCGACACCAGGCAAAGATGGTCCGGGCTCTGCGATTCGATGCGCTTCCACGCCGAGATGGCTTCTTCGAAGTGCCCTTGCCCCGCTTCAAGGTCGCCCAGCAGCACATTCGACCGGACGCAGCGCCTGTGCACGGACAATGCGTCGTCGAGATGCATGCGAGCATCGTCCGTCCTTGAATTCATCATTTCCTGGCTGGCGAGTTCGCAATAGAAATTGGCGATTTCCTTCTGATAGGATTGCCCGGAAAGCTTGGCCAGCCTTTCGGCGGTCGTGACCGCTTTCAGCCAGTCCTTTTCCTGTTCGAAGATTTCCAGCAGAAATTTCAGGGACGACTCGGCGTACATCGTGCCTTCGAGCTTGGAGAAAGATTCCTCTGCCCTGTCCAAGAGTCCCGCCTTGAGATAATCCTGCGCGATTTCGAAAAGGGTGTAGAGCTTCTGTTCCTCGTCGAGATCGTCTCGCTCGAGCAGGGACTGATGCATCTTGATCGCCCTCATGATTTCGCCGCGCCGCCTGAACAGGTTGCCGAGGGCGAAATGCAGTTCGATGGTCTGGGGTTCGACCTTGATCACGTCGACGAAGGCCTCGATCGCCTTGTCTGGCTGTTCGTTCATGAGGAAATTGAGTCCCTTGAAATAGGACTGGGGAAGCGCGCGCGATTCCGAGAGCAGATGCTTGAGGTCTATTCTTGCAGCCGTCCATCCCAGGCCGAAGAAGAAGGGGAGGGCGAGAAACCACCAATACTGGATTTCCATTTCAGGCTTTTTCTTTGCTCTTCAGCTGGGCGATTTCCCTTCTCTGCCGGAATATCGTGGTGAAACCGGCCATCAGTCCGACGCCGACGCCGATCGCGAAAAAGATGAGCAGGATCAGCGCGAGGGGGGCATGCCATTCGTATCCGAGATAATAATGCAATACGGTAGGCGTATCGTTCTTCAGAGCGAAGCCGAAAAGAAGAAGGAACAGCGATATTCTTGAGATCCAGAGCAGATAACGCATGGTCAACCTGTAAAAAAAAGGCGGCATCGCCTTTCGGCCTGCCGCCATCATTTTAACCGATACTGCGGGTCACTGGTTATTTCTTGGCGTCGACCCGTTCTCTCAGCTCTTTTCCGGCCTTGAAATGCGGTACATGCTTTTCCGGAACCATGACCTTTTCGCCCGATTTGGGGTTTCTGCCCATTCTTGCCGGACGGTGATTCAGGCTGAAGCTGCCGAACCCCCTGATCTCTATCCTTTGCCCGCTAGCGAGGCTGGTCGCCATCACTTCCAGGACCATCTTGACGGCCATTTCCGCGTCCTTGAGGACGAGCTGCGGATGTTTTTCGGCAAGTCGGTTGATCAGATCGGACTTCGTCATGTCAAATCCTTATTGTTCGTTTTTCTTGTCTTCGAGCTTGGCCTTCAGAAGCGCGCCTAGGCTCGTCGTGCCTGCATTTCCGCTGTTTTCGGTCGAGATTTTCTGCATCGCAGCCGATTCCTCGATCTGTTCCTTGGCCTTGATGGAAAGATTGATGCCGCGGTTCTTCCTGTCGATGTTGAGGATCACCGCTTCCACTTCGTCGCCTTCCTTCAGATGGTTGCGGATATCGTCGACCCTGTCGCGGGAAACTTCGGATGCGCGCAGGTAGCCGGAAATGTCGTCGCCGAGCTCGATGACCGCGCCCTTGGCGTCGATCGACTTCACCGTTCCGGTCACGATGCTGTTCTTGTCGTGGGTCGAAACGAATGCATTGAAGGGGTCACCCTCGGCCTGCTTCACGCCCAGGGAGATGCGCTCCCTTTCCGTGTCGATGGAAAGCACGATGGCTTCGAGCTCGTCGCCCTTCTTGTAGTTGCGCACGGCTTCTTCGCCGGGCTGGGTCCAGGACAGGTCGGAAAGATGGACGAGCCCGTCGATTCCGCCCGGCAGGCCGATGAACACGCCGAAGTCGGTGATCGACTTGATCTGTCCGCGCACCCTGTCGCCCTTCTGGTGGGACATTTCGAATTCATCCCACGGATTGGGCATGCACTGCTTCATGCCGAGCGAGATCCTGCGGCGCTCTTCGTCGATTTCGAGGATCATCACCTCGACTTCGTCGCCGAGCTGGACGACCTTGGAAGGATGGACGTTCTTGTTGGTCCAGTCCATTTCGGAGACGTGCACCAGGCCTTCGATGCCGGGTTCGATCTCGACGAACGCGCCGTAGTCGGTCAGGTTGCTGACCTTGCCGAACAGGCGGGTTCCCGTCGGATAGCGGCGGGAGAGGCCGACCCAGGGATCGTCTCCGAGCTGCTTGAGGCCCAGGGAAACCCTGTTCTTTTCCTTGTCGAACTTGAGGATCTTGGCTTCGACTTCGTCGCCGACGGCCAGAACTTCGGAAGGATGCTTGACCCTGCGCCAGGCGAGGTCGGTGATGTGGAGCAGGCCGTCGATGCCGCCCAGGTCGACGAATGCGCCGTAGTCGGTGATGTTCTTGACGATGCCCTTGACCATCGCGCCTTCCTGGAGCGATTCGAGCAGGGCCTGGCGGTCTGCGCCCAGGGAAGCTTCCATGACGGCGCGGCGCGAGACGACGATGTTGTTGCGCTTGCGGTCGAGCTTGATGACCTTGAATTCGAGATCCTTGCCTTCATAGGGCGAGGTATCCTTGATCGGACGGGTGTCGACGAGCGAACCGGGAAGGAACGCGCGGATGCCGTTGATCATGACGGTGAGTCCGCCCTTGACCTTGCCGGTGACGAGGCCGGACACGATGGTGCCTTTTTCCAGCGCTTCTTCGAGTTCATGCCAGGCGGCAAGGCGCTTCGCCTTGTCGCGGGAAAGCCTGGTTTCGCCGTAACCGTCTTCGAGCGATTCGATCGCAACGGTGACGAAATCGCCGGGCTGGACTTCGATTTCGCCCTTTTCGTTCTTGAATTCTTCGACGGGAATGAAGCTTTCTGACTTCAGTCCTGCATTGACGACGACGACGTTGTAGTCGACGCGCACCACTTCAGCAGTGATCACTTCGCCTGCGCGCATTTCCATGCGGCCAAGGCTTTCTTCGAAAAGGGAGGCAAAACTTTCTTCGGAAACAGGGGAGACAGAGGCCATCTTTAAAATACCTAAAATATCCCGACGGGCGGGGGTTGGTTAATCAATCCGGTTTTTTCCGGCGCTTTCGTACCATTCGAGCACGCTGGACACGGCGTCCTGAATGCTCATTCCGGTCGTGTCGAGGAGTTGTGCGTCCTCGTTTTTCTGCAGTGGGGCGACGCTTCGTTTGCTGTCGCGCTCGTCGCGCTCCCTGATATCCTGCAAAAGAGTGTCGATTCTAACATCGACTCCTTTTTCAATCAACTGTTTATACCTTCTTTTTGCGCGTTCTTCGGCGCTTGCGGTGAGGAAAACCTTCAGGGTCGCATCGGGAAACACGGTCGATCCCATGTCGCGGCCGTCGGCAACGAGTCCGGGAAGCCGCCTGAAACGCTTCTGCAGCTCAAGCAATGCCGATCTGACGGCAGGATGGGCCGCCACCTTGGATGCGCCATTCGAACAGGCCTCGCGCCGGATATCCTCGGTCACGGTTTCACCGTTCAGCAGGATTTCGCCGTTTTCGAACGAGATGGCGATGCGCCTCGCGAGATCGTAGACTTTTTGCTCGTCTTCCAGATCGATATTCGCCCTCAATGAGGCGAGCGCGGTTATCCTGTACAGCGCGCCGCTGTCGAGATAATGGTAGCCCAGCGCCTTTGCGACGAGGCCGGCCACCGTTCCCTTTCCCGATGCGGATGGGCCGTCTATCGCGATCACCGGGATGGGCTCGGCTATTTTCATGAATTTCTCGAAATAGGCGGGGAAGGTTTTGGCGACGCATTCGGGGTCGTTGATCCTGACGTGAGTGCCGAAAGAGGCCAGTGAAAAGCACATCGCCATCCTGTGGTCGTCGTAGGTGTCGATTTCGGCGTAATCGAGCCGCTCAGGGGCTTCGACGATGAGGAAGTCGTCCCCTTTTTCGACCCTGGCGCCCAGCTTTTCGAGCTCTTTCGCCATCGCCTCTATCCTGTCGGTTTCCTTCACCTTCCAGCTCGCGATGTTCTTCAGGGTCGTCTTTCCCTTCGCGAAAAGTGCCGCGACCGCAAGGGTCATCGCCGCATCAGGAATGTGGTTGCAGTCGAGGTCGATGCCTTTCAATCCGTTTTCTGGCGCGCATGCTTCGATCCAGTTTTCACCCGTCTCGATTTTCGCGCCCATTTTTTCGAGCGCCTCCGAAAACCTGGCGTCCCCCTGGATGCTGTCCTTGCCCACGCCGTAGACCCTGACGGGCCCTTTTCCTATCGCGCCTGCGGCGAGGAAATAGGAGGCCGATGAGGCATCTCCCTCGACATGGATCTTCCCCGGGGAAAGATAGCGGCTGTCTTCAGCAATGACGAATCTGGACCAGCCCGTCTTCTCCACCTTCACGCCGAATCGTTCCATCATGGAGAGCGTGATTTCGATATAGGGTTTCGAGATCAATTCCCCTTCGACATTCAATTCGATTCTGCTTTTCAGAAGGGGGAGGGCCATCAGGAGACCCGTGAGGAATTGGCTGGAGACGTTCCCCTTCACAGCAAGGGAATGACCGTCGATTTTCGCAGGGTTGATCTCCAGAGGCGGATAGCCTTCGTTGCCGAGGTAGCTGATCTGCGCGCCGATTTGCCTCAAAGCGTCGACGAGGTCCCCTATGGGCCGCTCGTGCATTCTGGGCACCCCCGATAATTCGTAATGCCCGTTCGACAAGGCCAGCGCAGCGGTGAGCGGCCTGAAAGCGGTTCCCGCGTTTCCGAGGAAAAGCTTTGCGTCCTTGACAGGGAAATCTCCTCCGCAACCCTTTACGCGATAGGCATTGTTCCCCAAAGGCGTGATTTCGACGCCAAGGGTTTTCAATGCATCCAGCATTCTTTCCGTGTCGTCGGATTCGAGCAGGTCGAAAATGTCAGTGCTGCCTTCCGAGAGGGCGGAAAGGAGCAGGACCCGGTTGGAGATGCTTTTCGATCCGGGAAGGGTAATCTCTCCCTTCGCGCCCATCATGGGGGGAAGGTCCAGGTAGGCTTTCTTCATTGCTGGGTCCAATTGCTTCTCACTTGTCTGGCCTCCGAGAAGATTTCCTCGAGCATCCCGGAATCCTGTTCATCGAGCGCTTGCCTGATGCCTTCGAGTTCCTTCATGTAGCGGTCGAGTTCATTGATCAATGCATCCCGGTTGGCCATGCATATGTCCCGCCACATCTCGGGGGAACTCGCGGCGATGCGCGTGAAATCCCTGAAGCCCGAGGCAGCGAAGGAAAGGAGCTGATCGCGGTTTTCCCTGTTCGACAGGTCGTGGACCAGGGCGAATGAAAGCAGATGGGGGAGATGGCTCACCGCGGCGAAGACATGATCGTGTTCTTCAGGGCTCATTTCCTCGACCTTGGCGCCGCATGCTTCCCAGATTTTTCTTGCCTTTTCGACGAATTCGGGCGGATTCTCCGGAAGAGGGGTCAGGACGACCTTTTTCCCTGCGAAAAGCTCTGCGTATGCCGCTGCCGGGCCGCTTTTTTCGGCGCCTGCAATGGGGTGCGCTGGGACGAACTGCTTTATTCTTTTGCCCAAAATAATTCGCATGATTTTAACTACATCACTTTTGGTGCTTCCTGCATCGATAACGATGGTATGAGGTTCAAGAAGGGAACCTATCATCTCCATCGTCATTCCTGATTCACCGCCCAAACGCTTTTCCATTTGCCCAACAGGCGTGGCCAACAACACTAGATCAGCATCCTTTAACTCATCGGGAAATTTTCCCCCTTTGCGATCGATAATGCCTAGTTGTAGGGCTTTATCTAGAGTCGTCTGGGTACGCGAATAACCGACAATCTCTCTCGATACATTTGCCTTCTTCAGCGCGAGCGCAAAGGAGCCGCCGATGAGTCCCACCCCGAAAACGACGATCTTTTGAGGTTTTGGTTCAGTCATGATTTTCCCGGTTTTTTTTCGGGAGTTGGGTTTATCCTAGCTGTGCCGCCCGGAGCATGGTAGGGTCTCATCCAGTTAGGATCGGGTATTTCGTCAGCATCGCCTTGTCGAAAATGTGTGGGCGGCATAGGTAAAGCAATTTTCTCTACATCGCCAATACCAACCCTGTAACGTTCCAGTCTGTCATTGAAAAAGCCAGCCATCCATTCCCACTTTCCTCGTACTTTATTTCCCAAGGGGAATTTCTGAAGATTTTCAACAATGATATTTCTGTAGTCTTCGAACAGCCTGGATGGATCCTGTGTATTGTCGCCAATATAACTTGAATGCGGATTCAGGGTATCCACGATCCAGTCGTCGCCTTCTTTGAGAAAGGTGGATAACTCACGAATTTTTCGCCCTTGATACGCATTGTCATTATCGAGTACTTTTGCCGCTTCCTCATCCAGAAGAATCCGCGGGTTGATGGCCTTGTCTTTTTCGGTTTCGTATGCGTTGTTATATCCAGACCCATAGATGTTGCTGGCGTTGTGGGCCGCTTTGTCCACAGATATGCCGCCTCGCAGAAGAAATCCCATGCCAAGAAGCTGGTGCGCTATCTGGATCGACTTGATCGCAACGCCGACAAGCCCGCTGTAGTCCTCGCTGGAAACTGGCGCCGACAGGATGATGCTGTCCGAGATGTAGGTACAGGTCGGTTTCAGCTTTATATGAAATTCAGAAACATCCAGTTCCGCTTCGACGACCGCCTTTAACTCACAAAGCGTTCGATATTCTTCTGATGCCTGGTCTTCTGCCTGTCGAACGAAATCTGTAAATCCGAGAATGTCTAGGAAGGCGACGGCTCGCATCTCGAAATTAATCGCTTCAGCTTTCATGGAGAAGATTCCCTTCCTTGCCGAAAACCCTGACCGATACGGGAATGCCCTGCCTCACGCTCGCCGTGACGACGCAGAAATCCTCGAACTGCAACAGGCATCTGTCCAGATGATCGTAATCCGCATCAAGCCTGATTTCGACGTCCATGCTGCCGATCCTGAGCCTTCCCTTTTCGTTCCTGACCAGGGTGCCGGAAGCCTTCGTCCTGATGCCCGTCACTTCGTTCTTGAATTTCCTGAGGCAGAACACCAGGCTCGCGGAGAGGCAGTTCGCAACGGCCGCAGCGAGCATCCTGGATGCATTGGGACCTGCGCCTTCCCCCAGGGGGGGCGGCTCGTCGACGATGAGTTCTGAATTGCCGAAATCAACCCTGAACCTGTAGTTCCCGATCTCTTCGAGTTCGACCGAGAAGCCGCCTTCCATGCCTAGATATCCCGCCCTATTGCCTGGGCGATCAGCTTCAAAGTGCCCATCAGGTCCTTGAGCTCATTGGGGTTCAAGGCCTGGTCGGCGTCGCACCATGCTTCGCACGGATTGGGATGCATCTCGACGAGCAGTCCGTCAGCGCCTGCCGCGACCGCTGCTCTCGAGAGCGCCGGGACCATCCATGCCTTTCCGCCCGCATGGGAAGGATCGACGATCACGGGAAGATGGGTTTCGCGCTTCAGTACGGGAATCGCCGTGACGTCGAGCACGTTGCGGTAATAGGTTTCGAAGGTCCTGATGCCGCGCTCGCAGAAGATGATGTTGTGGTTTCCGCCCGCCGCGATGTATTCGGCGGCCATCAGCCATTCGGAAATGGTCGCCGACATGCCGCGCTTCAGGATGACTGGCTTGTTGATGCGCCCGACTTCCTTCAGGAGATCGAAGTTCTGCATGTTGCGCGTGCCGATCTGGATGACGTCCACATCGTATTCGAGGAAGGTGTCCAGCATGCGGATGTCCATCAGTTCGGTGACGATGGGGAGCTTGTGCTTGCTTGCTGCAGAACGGAAGATGTCTAGGCCTTCCTTGCCCTTGCCCTGGAAGGTGTAGGGGCTTGTCCTCGGCTTGAAGGCGCCGCCGCGCATCAGCCTGCAGCCCGCCTCGAATACGTATTGGGCGGAAAGATCCATCTGCTCCTGGGTTTCGACAGAGCAGGGACCGGCGATGATCTGGACGGTCTTGCCGCCCAGGGGAACGCCCGCTATGTCGATGACCGTGCTTTCCTTGTGCGACTCGCGCGAGACGATCTTGTACTGCTTGGCGATGTGCATCGCCGACTCGACGCCAGGCAGCGGAGTGAACATTTCGGGATCGAGACTGCGCTCGTCTCCTATAGCACCGATCACGGTGCGCTCTATGCCGCGGGAGATGTTGGCCTGCAGTCCCGCCGATTCCAGTTTCTTGACCACCGCGCCGATTTCGGCGTCGGTGACGTCCTTGCCCATCACTATGATCATTTCATGCTCCGATGGCCCGCTCGAGGGCTTTCAAAAATTTTTCGTTTTCGTGTTCGAGTCCGATGCTGACCCTGAGGTGCTCAGGCATGGCGTATCCCGCAATCGGCCTCACGATGACGCCGAGCCTCAGCAGCTTCTGGTAGATTTCCCCCGCATTTCCGACATGGAAGGTGAGGAAATTGCCGAAGGAAGGGATGTGCTCGAGCCCGAGCCTGTTCAATCCTTCGATGATCTGTTCCATCCCCGAAAAATTCACTTCCCTGCTTTGCTCGAGAAAGGCAGTGTCGGTGAGGGCAGCGATCGAAGCGGCCTGCGCGATGCTGTTGACATTGAAAGGCTGCCTGACCCTGTTCATCATGTCGGCAAGCTCCGGATTGGCAAGCGCGAATCCCACCCTGAGCCCGGCAAGACCGTATGCCTTGGAGAAAGTGCGGGTGATGATCAGGTTGGGGAATTGCGAGAGCCATTTCACGCTTTCCGTATCCATCCCTTCCGGCAGGTATTCGTTGTAGGCTTCATCCAGCACGACGACGACCGAAGAAGGCAGTCTTTTCAAAAACGATTCGATTTCTGCCTTCGAAAGCAATGTTCCCGTGGGATTGTTGGGGTTGGCGATGAACACGACGCGCGTGTCCTTTGCTACATTGGCCAGCATGAGGTCCAGGTCATGCCCCCAGTGTTTCGCTTCGGTCTCGATGCCTTGTGCCCCCACGGCGAGGACGGCGAGCGCATAGACGGCAAAGGCATGCTTCGAATAAACGGCGGAAAGCCCGGGTTCGAGGAAGGCGCGGGCGGCGAGTTCGAGCAGGTCGTTCGAGCCGTTGCCGAGCACGATCGATTCGACTTGCACGCCGTACCTGTCGGATATCGCGGCCTTCAGTTCGAAGCCGTTCCCGTCCGGATAGCGCGAGGCGTCCATGAGCGCATCCTGGGCGGCCTTCAATGCCTTGGGACTCGTCCCGAGCGGATTCTCATTCGATGCGAGCTTGACGATGTCCTTCAGCCCCAGTTCGCGCTCGAGCTCCGATATGGGTTTTCCCGGTGCATAGGGTGAAATGGTCCGGATGTGGGATGGGGTGATTTCGCAGATGTCCATGTCGAACTCAGCAGGATGCCGCAGGATAGGAGCCGAATATTTTCAGAAAGGCGGAAGCTGCCTCGAGCTCAAGAAGCGATTTTGCCACGTTGGGGTCGCTCTGGTGGCCTTCGATGTCGACGAAGAAGACGTATTCCCAGAGACCCGTTCCGGCAGGGCGCGACTCGAATCTCGTCATGTCCACGCCATACCGGGCGAACGGCGAAATCAGCTCGTGAACTGCGCCGGGCTTGTTCTTCGCGGAGAAGGCCAGGGACGTCTTGTCGCATCCCGAAGGCGGTGCGTCTTCCCTGCCTATCACCAGGAAGCGCGTCGTGTTGTTGGGCTCGTCCTCGATGTTCTTCGCGAGCAGCTGAAGCTTGTAGACTTCGGCTGCAGCTTCCGGCCCGATCGCGGCCGAATTTTCTTCCATTGAGGCAAGCCTTGCGCCTTCGGCATTGCTCGCCACGGCAATGCGCTCGGCCTGGGGCAGGTTCGCATTGAGCCATTCGTGGCACTGCGCAAGCGACTGGTCCTTGGAATAGATTCGCTTGATGTTTGCCATGTCGCGGCCCAGCAGGTTCTGGTGGACCCTGAGCAGCACTTCGCTGCAGATCTTGAGGGGGGACTTGAGGAGCAGGTCGAGCGTCCTCGGGATCGAGCCGCCTGTCGTGTTCTCGACCGGAACGACGCCATAGTCCGCATTTCCTGATTCGATTTCCCTGAAGATATCGTCGATCGAGGGGCAGGGAAGGGTCCTGGATTCGTGGCCGAAATGCTTGTGCGCCGCCTGCTGGGTGAATGTGCCTTCAGGCCCGAGATAGGCGATTCTCAATCCTTCCTCGAGCGCCCTGCATGCCGAGATGATCTCGACGAAAAGGCGCGTGATCGAATCGTCGGAAAGAGGGCCGGGATTCTTTTCCCTGAGCCTTCTCAGCACCTGGGCTTCCCGCTCGGGCCTGTAGATCGCGCCGCTCTTGATTCTGCCTATTTCGCGCGCGTGCTCGGCGCGCCGGCTGACGAGCGCGAGGATGTCGAGGTCGATCGAATCGATCGCCTCCCTCAGCCTTTTCAGGGCGTCATCGCTCATTTCTGAGTCAGGTCCCTGACCCTGACCACGCCTGGAATGGACGCGATCTTGTCGAGCAGCGCATCGGAAGAAGGGGAGTCGATGTCGACGAGGGTATAGGCGATCTCGCCGCGGGACTTGTTCGCCATGTTGTGGATGTTGATGCCGCTCTCCGCGAATGCGGTCGATATCTGGCCGAGCATGTTGGGCACGTTGGCGTTCACGATCGCAATCCTGAATGCGGATTCCCTGGGCATCTCGATGTTCGGGAAATTCACCGTGTTGCGGATGTTGCCGTTCTCGAGGTAGTCCATGACCTGGTCTGCGACCATGATCGCGCAGTTGTCCTCGGCTTCCTTCGTGGATGCGCCAAGATGGGGAAGCGTCACGATGTTCGGCTGGCCTTTCAGCTTCGCGCTCGGGAAGTCGCAGATGTAGGATTTGAGCTTTCCTGATTGGACCGCCCCGATCACCGCATCCTCGTCGACGATGCCTTCTCGCGCGAAATTGAGCAAGATCGCGCCTTTCTTCATCGATGCGATGCGCGCCTCGTCGATCAGGTTCCGGGTCGAATCGAGCAGCGGGATGTGCAGCGAGACGAAATCGCTGCCCTTCAAGAGGTCTTCGATGCTGTAGGCCCGGGTGACCTGGGAGGGCAGGCTCCATGCTGCATCGACCGTGATTTCAGGGTCGTAGCCCTTGACCTTCATGCCGAGCCTGATCGCTGCGTCCGCCACCAGCCTGCCGATCGCGCCGAGCCCGATGATGCCCAGGGTGTGCCCGGGGAGCTCGGAACCGGCGTAGGCCTTCTTGCCTTCCTCGACCTGCTTTCCGATGTCTTCACCTTGAAGACCATCGGCGAATTTGATCGCCGGAATCAGGTTCCTCGCGCCCATCAGCATAGCGGCGAGCACGAGCTCCTTCACCGCATTGGCGTTCGCCCCTGGCGTGTTGAAGACAGGGATGCCTCTTTCCGTCATTTTCGGGACGGGGATGTTGTTCGTTCCCGCGCCTGCGCGCCCGACTGCGAGCACGGAGGAGGGAATTTCCATGTCGTGCATCTTGAACGAGCGCAGCAGGATGGCCTCGGGCTGATCGACCTTCGAGCCGACCTGATAGCGGTCGGACGAAAAGCGCTCCAGCCCGAGGGAGGAGATCGAGTTCAGGGTGAGGACCTTGCGCCTGTCAGGCATGCTCGAATTCCTTCATGTATTCGACGAGCGCGCGCACTCCCTCGATCGGCATGGCATTGTAGATCGATGCGCGCATGCCGCCCACCGAACGATGGCCTTTCAGCTGGACCATGTTCCTGGCTTTCGCGCCCTTCAAAAATTCCTCGTCGCGCGATGCGTCCTTGAGGGTGAAGGGTACGTTCATCCTGGAACGGTCATCAACAGCTACCGGGCTCACGAAGAATTCGCTCTTGTCGAGGTAATCGTAGAGGACATTCGCCTTTTCGATGTTCTTCTTCTCCATCGCGTCCAACCCGCCGTTCTGCTTCAGCCATTTGAAGACGAGCCCGGCAATGTAGATGCCGTAGGTCGGCGGGGTGTTGTACATCGACTCGTTGTCGGCATGGATCTTGTAGTCTAGCATCGTCGGGATGCCGGCCAGCGGGTTGCCGATCAGGTCTTCCCTGACGATCACGATGGTGAGCCCGGCGGGCCCGATATTCTTCTGCGCGCCCGCATAGATGAGGCCGTATTTCGATACGTCGATGCGCCTGGAGAGGATGTTGGACGACATGTCCGCAACCAGCGGCACGTCTCCCGTCTCGGGAACCCAGCCGAATTCGACGCCGCCTATCGTCTCGTTGGGGGTGTAATGGACATAGGCCGCTTGTCTGTCGAGCTTCAGTTCCTTGGGCGCATAGGTGAAGTTCCTGTCCTCCGAGCTTGCCGCGATGTTCACGGTGCAATATTTCTTGGCTTCCTTGATCGCCTTCTTCGACCATTCGCCCGTGTTGACGTAGTCGGCCGAGGTCTTTCCCCTCAAGAGATTCATCGGAATCATCGAGAACTGGGCGGATGCGCCGCCCTGGAGGAAAAGCACCTTGTAGTTCTGGGGGATGGAAAGGAGCTCCCTGAGATCCGCTTCCGTCTCGGCGGCGATGCCCATGAATTCCTTGCCTCGGTGGCTCATTTCCATGACCGACATGCCGGAGCCGTGCCAGTCGATCATCTCGCGCTGGGCGATTTCAAGGACTTCCTCGGGCAATACCGCGGGACCTGCGCTGAAATTGTAAACCCTCATTCCTCATCCTCCGTTTCGACAACTTTTTCCAGTCCGGCCAGCTTTTCGTCTTCCCCGAGATTGATCAGGGTGACGCCCTGGGTCGATCTGCTCATCTGCCTGATCTCGCTGATGCGCGTGCGGATCAGGACGCCTCCCGTCGTGATCAGCATGATTTCGTCATTCTCGTCGACCAGGGTCGCGGCAACGACTTTGCCGTTGCGCTCAGAGGTCTGGATGGCGATCATGCCCTGCGTGCCGCGCCCGTGCCTCGTGTATTCCACGATGGAAGTGCGCTTGCCGTAGCCGTTCTCGGTCGCCGTGAGCACGGAGAGCGTCTCGTCTTCGGCTGCGAGCAGGGAAATCACGCGGCTGTCCCCCGAAAGCTTCATGCCCCTGACCCCTCTCGCGGTCCTGCCCATCGGCCTGACGTCGTTCTCGTCGAAGCGCACGGCCTTGCCCGAATCGGAGAACAGCATGATGTCCTGCTTGCCCGAGGTGATGACGACGCCGATCAGGAAATCGTTCTCGTCGAGATCCAGCGCGATGATGCCTGTCGAGCGCGGGCGGGAGAAGTCCGAAAGCGGCGTCTTCTTGACCGTGCCGCTGGAGGTCGCCATGAACACGAAATGGTCCTCGTCGAAGGACTTGACCGGCAGGATGGCGTTGATCTTCTCGTTCTCGGCGAGCGGAAGCAGGTTGACGATGGGTTTTCCTCGGCTCGTCCTGCTTCCCTGGGGCACTTCGTAGACCTTGATCCAGTAGACCCTGCCCAGGCTCGAGAAGCACAGGATGTAGTCGTGGGTGTTGGCGATGAACAGCCTGTCGATGAAATCGTCTTCCTTGGTCGCCGCGGCCTGCTTCCCTCTGCCGCCGCGCTTCTGCGCCCTGTAGTCGTCGAGAGGCTGGCTCTTGACGTAGCCGCTGTGGGAAAGGGTCACGACGAGGTCGGCAGGGGTGATGAGGTCTTCCAGGGAGAGATCCTCTGCATGCTGGACGATCTCGCTCCTGCGCTTGTCGCCGAACTGGTTCTTGATGTCGGTGAGCTCGTTCGCGATGATTTCGTTGACGCGCGATGCCTTGGAAAGGATGTCGACGAGGTCGGCGATCTTGTCCATGATTTCGCCGTATTCGGCGACGATCTTGTCCTGCTCGAGCCCGGTGAGGCGCTGCAGCCTCAGCTCAAGGATCGCCTGGGACTGGGCGTCCGAAAGGAAATAGCCTTGATCCTTCAGCCCGAATTCTGGGGAAAGCCCTTCGGGCTTCGAGTCGAGCGCGCGTGAAAGCATGTCCTCGACGAGCTTGGAGCGCCATGCGCGCTTCATCAGCTCTTCCTTCGCAACCGAGGGAGAAGGAGAGGCCTTGATGAGCGCGATGATCTCGTCGACGTTGGACAGGGCGACAGCGAGGCCTTCCAGGATGTGGCCGCGCTCCCGCGCCTTCCTGAGATCGAAGACGTTTCTTCTGGTCACCACCTCGAACCTGTGGCGCAGGAAGGCTTCCAGCATTTCCTTGAGGTTCAGCAGCCTCGGCTGGTTGTCGACCAGCGCGACGAAGTTCATGCCGAACGTGTCCTGGAGCTGGGTCTGCTTGTACAGGTTGTTGAGCACGACTTCGGGCACTTCGCCGCGTTTCAGCTCGATCACGACCCGCATGCCCGACCTGTCCGATTCGTCCCTGAGGTCGGAAATGCCTTCTATCTTCTTTTCCCTGACGAGCTCGGCGATTCTTTCGAGCAGGTTCTTCTTGTTGACCTGGTAGGGCAGCTCGTCGACGATGATCGCCTGCCTGTTGTCCGACTCCTCGAAATGGGTCCTCGCGCGCATCACGACGCGCCCGCGCCCTGTCCTGTAGCCTTCCCTGACGCCGACCGTGCCGTAAACGATGCCGGCCGTCGGGAAATCAGGTCCCGGCACGATGTCGACGATCTCGTCGATCGAGATTTCGGGATTGCCCAGCAGGGCGAGGCAGGCGTCGACGACCTCGCCGAGATTGTGCGGCGGGATGTTGGTCGCCATGCCGACGGCGATGCCGGAAGAACCGTTGATCAGCAGGTTCGGGATCTTGGCGGGAAGAACCAGGGGTTCCTGTTCGGATCCGTCGTAGTTGGGCCCGAAATCGACCGTTTCCTTTTCCAGGTCGGCGAGGAGCTCGTGGCCTATCCTCGCCATCCTGATTTCCGTGTAGCGCATCGCAGCGGCATTGTCGCCGTCGACCGAGCCGAAGTTGCCCTGGCCGTCGACCAGGACGTAGCGCAAGGAAAAGTCCTGCGCCATCCTGACGATGGTGTCGTACACGGCCGTGTCGCCGTGCGGATGGTACTTACCGATCACGTCGCCGACGATACGCGCGGATTTCTTGTAAGGCTTGTTCCAGTCGTTGGAAAGTTCGTGCATCGCGTAGAGTACGCGGCGGTGCACCGGCTTCAAACCGTCTCGAACATCGGGAAGCGCCCTACCGACGATCACGCTCATCGCGTAGTCGAGATAGGAATGGCGCATTTCCTCTTCTAGGCTGACTGGCAGGGTTTCTTTGGCGAATTGTTCCATCGACTGCAGGATCTTGATTTATTATGTTTCGGTCTCGAATCAATCCTCGATTCTAACACCAGCCGCACCAAATTGCATGCACGTTTTTTTATGTTATGATGGCCACTTTAAGTGTTCCGGAAACGGCCCCTCCAGGTTCTATTCATGCCCGAACAGATCGATTTGCTGGTCGAAGCGAGGTGGGTGATCCCGGTCGAGCCTGAAGGCGCTCTCGAAAGCCATTCCGTCGCAGTTCACCGCGGGAGGATTCTGGCTGTCCTGCCGACCGTCGACGCGCACCGCCTCTATTCGCCGAAGAAACAATACGTGCTCAGGAACCATGCGCTCCTTCCTGGATTCGTCAATGCGCATACCCATGCAGCCATGGCGCTGATGCGCGGCATGGCCGACGACCTTCCCCTGATGGAATGGCTCTCCGATCATGTCTGGCCCGCCGAGAAGAAGCATGTCGGCAGCGAATTCGTCTATGACGGGACGAAGCTCGCCTGCGCAGAGATGCTGAAGGGGGGAACCACCACCTTCAATGACATGTATTTCCATCCCGAGGCGGCAGCGCGCGCTGCGAAGGAAGCCGGCATGCGCGCTGCGATCGGCATGGTCGTGTTCGATTTTTCCACCCCCTACGCTTCCGACTGCGACGATTACCTCGCCAAGGGGCTGCAAGCGCGCGACGAGCACGGGAGCGATTCCCGTCTTTCCTTCTTCTTCGCCCCGCACGCCCCCTACACGGTGAGCGACAAGTCTTTTTCCAAGGTGCTGACCTATGCGGAAGAGCTGGATCTGCCCATCCATATCCATCTGAACGAGACCATGCACGAAGTGAAGGAGAGCATGGAGAAGCACGGCATGGGGCCCGTGAAGCGGCTTTCCAGGCTCGGGCTTTTGGGACCCAATCTCATCGCGGTGCACATGGTTCATGCGGACAGGGAAGAAATCGAAATGCTGGCCGTGCAGGGATGCCATGTCGTCCACTGCCCGACCTCGAACCTGAAGCTCGCCAGCGGACTGGCTCCAGTCAATGAATTGATGGATGCAAGAATCAATGTCGCGCTCGGCACGGACGGGGCTGCGAGCAACAACCGCTCGGACATGCTCTCCGAATTGAGGCTCGCAGCATTGCTTGCGAAGGGGGTGAGCGGCAAGGCGGAGGCTTTGCCTGCGATGCGCGCGCTCGAAATGGCCACCCTGGGCGGCGCGGCTGCGCTGGGCATGGAGAACGAGATCGGCTCGCTCGAAAAAGGCAAGCTTGCCGACATGATCGCCATCGAGCTCTCTGGCGCAGAGCTCTCGCCCGTATACGACCCCATATCGCACATCGTGTACTGCACGGGCAGGGAGCATGTCAGCCATGTCTGGGTGGAAGGAGAAATTGCTGTCGAGGACGGGAAGCTTGTGTCCCTCGACGAGGCTGCATTGGTCGCCAAGGCGGCCTGGTGGAAGGAAAAAATCGCGCAAGGAGGGGCGACATGAACGTTGATCAGATCGAAATAGAGAAATTCAGCCACAATGCCCACCACTGGTGGGACAGAAACGGTGAATTCAAGCCGCTTCACGACATCAATCCGTTGAGGCTCGACTACGTCGACAGGAACGCTGCCCTTCAAGGCAAGACTGTCCTCGACGTCGGCTGCGGGGGAGGGATCCTTTCAGAGTCGATGGCGGGAAGAGGCGCGAAAGTGACGGGAATCGACATGGCGGAAAAGGCGCTCAACGTCGCGAAACTGCACCTTTTCGAGAGCGGGCTGGAAGTCGAATATGTGAGGAAGCCTGTCGAGGAATTCGCGCTCGAGCGCCCCCATCATTACGACATCGTGACCTGCATGGAGATGCTCGAGCATGTGCCCGATCCTGCAAGCATCGTCGCATCGTGCGCAGCCCTGGTCAAACCCGGCGGGCATGTGTTCTTTTCCACCTTGAACAGGAACCCGAAATCCTATCTTTACGCCGTCCTCGGCGCCGAATACCTGCTCAGCATGCTGCCGCGCGGCACGCACGACTATGCGAAATTCATCAAGCCCTCCGAGCTCGCGCGACACGCGCGGAGGTACGGGCTCGAAGTCGAGGATCTGGTCGGCATGAATTACGATCCCTTCAACAAGCATTATTCCCTGGGGCGCGACGTCGACGTCAATTACATCCTGTGGTGCAGGGCTTGAAATCCGTCCTTTTCGACCTCGACGGCACGCTCGCAGACACGGCGCCCGACCTAGGGTATGCATTGAATCGGCTGAGGCTGGATGCTGGCCTGGACGAACTTTCCATGGAGGAAATCAGGCCGCAGGCCTCAAACGGGGTGAGGGGGCTGCTGGGACTCGGTTTCGGGATCAGTCCCGAAGACGAATCCTTCTCAGGCTTGCGCGAGAAGTTCCTCGCCATCTACATGGAGAACCTCTGCGTGGGAACAAGGCTTTTCGAGGGCATGGATGAACTCATCGGTGAGATCGAAAGGAGGGGGCTATCCTGGGGCATCGTGACCAACAAGCCGATGAGATACACCGCGCCGCTCGTGGAAAAGCTCGGATTGCACGCTCAGGTGGTCGTCGGCGGGGACACCTGCTCGAGGCAGAAGCCCCATCCCGATCCGTTGCTCCATGCGGCGACGCAGCTTTCCGTTTCCCCTGCCGAATGCCTCTATCTCGGGGACGACAGGCGTGACGTAGAGGCGAGCCTCTCGGCCGGCATGTATCCCGTGGTCGCGAACTACGGCTATCTTTCCGGCGGGAAGCCCGAGACATGGGGGGCGAAGGCCTATATCGGCCACCCCATGGAGCTCGTCGATTTCCTCTGAACCAATTCCATCCTGCCCTGTCTATATCGTTGAATGCCATTGTGATATGATGGCGTTACACGAAAACCGGGGGCGACCTGGTTTCGACGTGGGTTGCAAAGCAGAGTGGGGCATACCGAGGACCAGTCACCTCGTTAAAAGCTGGAAACCAATAGTCGCAAACGACGAAACTTTCGCACTGGCCGCTTAAGGCCTAGCCTCCGCACCGGCAGTCCATGGGCCGGGCCCGCAAGGGCAGCGGAGTCATTTACATGGAATCGCGCCTTGCAGGGTCGCTTTGCAAGGGGCTAAACAATAGGCGACTCGCCCGAAGCAAGCCTGTTCGGCTGGCGTGCCAGGGTCAAATCCAATCAACCGGACTAAGTATGTAGAACTGCCTGTAGAGGGCTTGCGGACGCGGGTTCGATTCCCGCCGCCTCCACCATTGAACAAAAGGACCGAAAGGTCCTTTTTCTTATTCGTTCACTATTCCATGATGCCATGGCCCGCCGGGCGGCCATTCGGCGTCAAAATTCGATGTACCCAAGAGGGAAATGGTCGGTGGCATGAGAAAATCGTGCAGCGCCATGACAATATGATCCAGTTTGCTATCGGCAGACAAGCCGTTCCTGCGAATGAAAGCCTGCCACTGATTCTGTTTCATGCCGTCTTCCGTAAACTCCTTGGTGAGGGCAATCGGGGGGTGGGTGGGTAGGGGAGTACCCCGCCTGGCAAAGGTGGCTTCGATGGCTTTGGCGAGGGTTGTACCGTCGAAATGGAATTTGTTCAGCATGATCCAGATATCGTAGAAATCCTTCATTCTGCTGTTCGCGATGCCTAGCCATACCATGGCCTGGAATTTTTCGGAAACAACGGTGTAGATGGGGTAGGCCAGGAGCTCCGGAGCAGGGAAATCGAGAACGACGGGGTAGTTAATTCTTTCCGCCTTGGGTGTTACGGCGTCGCCGAAGCCGATGTCGACCTGAAGCGGGATGACGGCCTTTCCAAGCGCGGCATCGAAAAGAATCCGCACGCCCTGATATTCCTGCTCTTCACGGATTTCTTCGATCTTCATCTTTTCCGTCAGGAATTCAAGACCGTCCGGCTCGACCTGCTGAAGGCAAATTTCCGTGAATACCTTCTTCAATTCCGGAAGATCGCTCGCGCCGAATCCCAGGAAATCGATGTCACGGGTGGGACGATGGATTTCACCTCCCCAGATCGCGAAAAGCATTGCGCCCTTGAGCAGGAAGCGCTCGCTGTAAAGAGATTTGCCCAGGCGGTAAAGAAAGCGCTCAAGTGCATAGCGGGTCAGCACCAGATCGAATGCCTCATGTTTTTGCTTCGAAATGTTGAGCAGCCTTTGCCTGACCGAGGCAGTCAGATTGCTTCGCTTTTCTCCGCTCATTTCAGGGTTTCCAGGTAAGGGCGCATGATGGCGGCAACCCGGCATATTGACGCCTGCCGCCAGAGTTCGTCGATTGTGAACTTGCGTTCGCGCCGGCCTTCCCGCAACGCTTCCAGGGCGACATCGAGCCCGATCTTGTTTCTGAACTTGAAGCAGTCCGCGACCGTTTTTGCTGGAGAATAGATGCGGACGGGGATGCCTTCTATGAGATGTGTTTCGATTCCGGAGCGAAGCGATTCTCCCGAAAAGCGGACGATATGCAGCGGCGTTCCTCCGGCTTTCGGCGATCTGGACTTGTTGTCGATGGCCATCCAGACTTCAAATGGGGACTGGGTGGTGATGCCGTGGAACCTGAGCGCGGAAAGCAGACAGATCGCGCCATGGGGAACCAGTTTTGCCGCTTCGGCCAGGCTGTGATTGGCGTCTATCTCCCTGTCCGAGGCAGAATAAAGGCCTCTTCCGACTCGAACAAGTTTTCCCGATTCGCACAGGCGTGAAAGATACGAGCGCGGAATGCCGTAAGCTGCGAGATCGCGCGCTCTGATGAAGCCGGATTTCCTGGCAAGATCCAGGATTCTTGCTGTGTTGTCCATGTATGGTACATATCGTCGGTATTTATATATAATTACCTACATTAAGTATCATGTCAAAGAAACGATTGTTTTAAGGCTTGGACCCGGAATTTAGGCCGTGAAAGGGGAGCGAGATTTACGAGTTGTGGCGAAGTGGTACAACGATTTAGGGGTAACTTTGGGCGGTAATGGTAATTTCTGCACTCGACTGAATATGCATTCATGCGGCTTTTGGAGAAGAATTCGATTCCCGCCGCCTCCGCCATCAAACAAAAGGACCGAAAGGTCCTTTTTTCTTTCCGACAGGCTGGTCCCGAGGAATCGAGGGACGAGTCTTTCGCACAACCGAAAGGCGAGCATTCCCGCCGTTACCTAATTTCAGATGATGTATTCAAGAGATTCCGCAATTCCGGGATTCGGGCGGCATTAGGCTGGTAACCCGCCGTTCAGCCCTTCATGGCCCTGAATGGCCGCTTTTCGATTCAAGGAACTGGCGCTCTGTGCCCAAGAACGGCCTATTGATGCTTTAAACTTCAAGTCTTGGCGAAAGCGGACAACCGGTTTGGCGCTGTTGAATGGCATCATTGACGCACATTTCTGGCAGAGTTAGGTTCTTTATGCACTAACGCGGTTGCGTCCACTGCTCTTCGATTCGTACAGCTTGCGGTCGGCAGCCTCGATCATCTGGTTGTAGCTCAGTTCGAACGGTGCCATGAAAGTGGCAACGCCGAAACTGGCAGTGACCTTAGATGGCTTGCCTTCGAATTCGAACAGCAAACGCTCGACCTCCTCTCGGATCGTCTCGGCCTGCGTCGCAGCCAGCTTGTGAGAGGCGCCTTTCAGTACCAACAGGAATTCTTCACCACCAAAACGAAAAGCAAAATCGGTAGCGCGGATTGCTTCACCCGCCACTTGAGCTACTCTGGCGAGTACCTCATCGCCTGCGAGATGCCCGTATTGATCGTTGATTTTCTTGAAATGGTCTATGTCTATCATAACCAGTGAAAGGGCGTATTGCCCAGTTTCGGCGAGTAACAGTTCGCGACGTAACATCGGATGCAGGGAATGACGAGTAAGCATGCCGGTTAGCTGATCCTTGGCTAATTTCTGAACTAGAGAATTGGTGGAAGCAATTGTTACCACGTTGGTCAGCATCAGAGACAACTTGTAAATACTCAGCAGATCGCGGTACAGAGGCAGCACTTCTTCATAGCTACCTGACTCAATGAAGAAAAAGATATTACCCGCATCGAGTTCCATACGTCTGGCAACATCGAGCGCATAATCGAGTAATACCTTATCCCCATGCGTTACCATCTTGATCGCATCGATGGTCTCTGCATGCATGTGCAATGCTGGCGCAACTGCACGGTTTTCCACCTTGATTGCAAACAGTACATTCTTCAGCCAGATCATGCTCTCGATTGCCAGTGCAGTATCGATGTCTGAGGCGCGCTGCACATGAGACAAGTACAGATCGATATCGGAGATATCAGCGTTCAGCATTTTGTTCAAATAGCCTTTGGCGGTATAGGCGCGCACCAACTTGAAAAACTGGAATGTGGCATCAAGCAACGCTACCGGTTCACCGTGGGCAACGATATTGTGGATGATCCCCTCTTCCAGCAAATGCATGCCGAACACGTAATCGACATATGGCACGCTGATGTCATAGTGTATTTCGCCAAGCTTAATGTAGCGCTCGCGCATTTCCTCATCGGGGGCAGTAATTGTATCTAGCAGGAAGACCTTCTGTCGCTCGATTAGTGAGCGAATATGTGCATCATCACGAAAAAAGTTCGACAAGTCCTTGCTAGACAGTATGTTGTCATAGAACTTCTTGAATAACGCATCCAGGTCAAGTTCGGCGTATTTTCTGATTTGTTGCTTCATTTTATTTTCCATAGGACCAGAATTGCCTCATCTATACTGAATCTAACTCAAATTATAAACTCAATTTTAAGGTGTCATATTATGCTTCAATGAAGGACTAAGACGCCTATTAAGCCTTGGCGAGTACCGCCAGATTACCTGAATCGTGTATGTAGTATCTGTTCTGAGGACGGAAAAGCAGCTGTTCAGGGTAATGCCTACCTGAGCGGCGGGTAACCGATGCGTTGTTAATTGGCCTCGCGAAGCAGTCCACAGGCAGTTTTGTGCCCTGAGATTGTCGTCAAGCATTTTTTAAGCAACCTGGGCAACTTCCTGTTGGACTGGCGGCGCGAGTAATGGCGAGCCACGGCGTTGAAGCGCCGTCAGATATTTCGACTCATCATACGGTGTTCGCGTCAGCCAGCAGCGATACAGGATTCTGGCCCATTTGAAGGCCAGGGCGCGTACTGCCGCCTGGTGGGCCGCGCCTTTGGCGCGCTGCTGACGATAGTAGGCATTGGCCCAATAGGAGCGTGGAATAGTCAAGGCCGCCCACTCGACAAAGGTCTGGCGCAGGAACGTGGGACATTGCATTCGCCAGTGCACCCAGTGCTGCTTGCCGCTGCGTTCCGTAACCGGAGCGATGCCGGCATACATTTGAATCTCGGCAGCACTTGCGTAGCGGTCGCGCTGCTCGCCGAAGGCAACCAGCAGTCGAGGGGCCAGTGTCGGGCCAGCACCTGGCAATGACCTGAACAGATCGTAATCCGGAAGCGTTGGCGCCAGCGCGTCGATTTCGGCATCGAACCGGTCGATGGTCTTGAGCGTTATCCGCAACTGTTCCACCAGCCCCTCAACCAACAATTGCAATGGCCTGATGATAGCCGGATCCTCGGTCAGCGGTACCGCGTTCTTGATGCTGGCAAGCCGTTCCTCGACCAGTTTGGGGTGATGGCAGTTGTGTTCCCGGAAGAAGGTTTCCAGCGTTTTGCGCCGTGCCTGCCGCAACTGCTTCAGCGTAGGCCAACGGGCCATGAACTCACAGAACAAGAGGGTTCCCTTATTCTCGAACCACTCGTGTGCCAGCGGGTAGTATTGCTTCAGGTTGCTGACCAGGCGATTGGTAATACGCCGCTGCTCATCCACGATCTGGCGGCGCTCCTCCAGCAGTAGCGTCAGTGCACGAATGGCAGGGCTTTGCGGACGCAATGGCTTCAACTTGTCGCGGTGATTCATGAGAATCTCAAGGGCGATTTGCGCATCCGTTGGGTCTGCCTTGGCACGACTGGGCTTGAAGGCTTGCCGGTACTTCGCAAGCGTAGCAGGATTGATCGGGAACAGGACGATGAAATCGTATTTCTGTAGCGCATAGACCAGTGCGCCGCGGGAGGTCTCGATGCAAATGGCCACTGGTTGGCTGTGGAAGCGCTTCCGTAGAGTAGCCACCCAGACATCGATGTCAGCTGGACGATGCGGCAGGACCGCAAACTCGCGCTGGGTACTGTCTACAGCCTGCAAACAAATATTGTGCTTGGTATCCGCCCAGTCAATACCGATAAAGGCGGCAAACTTGCTCTCGGAAGGTGAATTGGATTGAGCGTTCATGGCGACCTCCGTAGTGCTAGACTAAGGGCACGGGATGTGCCTGCCTGGGCGCTGCGAAGGCAATATAGAGAGCCGGTTGCGACGGCAAGCCCTGAGTATTCGTTATCGCGCTCAAGCGCACCTGCGGATTCGAAACCAAAACGGTGATCGTCGAGTGATTTGGCCGAGTAATTCGTAATCCGCAGGCGCATATCCCGCTTCCACCGACAGCTACCTGCCGGCTGTGTCCAGTATCACAGAAAGCGAGATGGATTAACTATAAAGGCGGCAAACTTGCTCTCGGAAGGTGAATTGGATTGAGCGTTCATGGCGACCTCCGTAGTGCTAGACTAAGGGCACGGGATGTGCCTGCCTGGGCGCTGCGAAGGCAATATAGAGAGCCGGTTGCGACGGCAAGCCCTGAGTATTCGTTATCGCGCTCAAGCGCACCTGCGGATTCGAAACCAAAACGGTGATCGTCGAGTGATTTGGCCGAGTAATTCGTAATCCGCAGGCGCATATCCCGCTTCCACCGACAGCTACCTGCCGGCTGTGTCCAGTATCACAGAAAGCGAGATGGATTAACTATACTGGCCGAGTTTGAGGCATTGACCTAGGTATTAATAAGAGTCGGCTTTGGGCACCGAGCACAAGTTTGAGATTATTGCCTAGAGCTGTCATCGCCGGTCTTGCGGAAAATGCCTGTGTTAGCTTTCT
>JAJZRS010000033.1 GCA_021802545.1 Pseudomonadota bacterium | reverse complement strand
AGTTAGCTTTCCGGGCTTCAACAGGATATCGTCAGGAATGCCCACTTTCCCGATATCGTGCATTGGAGCGGCCTCGAGCATCAGCGCGCATTCCGAATCCGGCAACCCGATTTCCTGCGCCACGAGCTCACTGTACCTGGCCATGCGCTTGATGTGGGAGCCTGTTTCCGGATCCCTGTATTCTGCGGCCAGGGAAAGCCTGAACACGACTTCTTTTTCCCGTGAGCGTATTTCCGTCGTCGCTTTCCGAACTTCCGATGCAAGCAACAGGGCTCTGTTGGAAAGCTGGCGCGACTGGTCACGCAATGCGAGAAGGTTGTTGACTCGGGTAATGAGCTCCGCCTTGTCTACCGGTTTTGTAAGGAAGTCTCTAGCGCCGGACTCCAGCGCCCTCAGTCGAACACTGCGCTCCGTATCTGCGGTCACCATGACAATCGGCACATCTTTCCGGTGATTGAACGCAGAAAAAGCGGTCATGAACTCCAGCCCATTCAGCTGAGGCATCATGTAGTCAAGGAGGATCAGGTCGGCAGGATTTTCGGTTTCCGAGGCAGCCAACCATTCGAGCGCTTCCTTTGGATTCTCAAAAGCGGAAAAATGAATTGCCTCGTTATCCTTTAGAATCTGCCGGTACACGACAAGGTTCGTTGGCGTATCATCGATTGCTATCACATGGTGCATGCCATTTATCCCCGTTTCTTGCGTTGATCGATGCAATGTAAAACTTCTCTGATTCTAATCTGAATTATTTCTGCACACTGTTCAATATCAGCCTGATCTCCTTTGCTTGCGGCAACCACCAACCCTGCCGCCGCTTCGGAAAGACGATCCGCCCCAACGTTTGCCGCAGCGTCTTCCAGTTCATGCGCAAGCTCCCGAAGGTTTTGGCTTTTGGAATCCATGGCAAGCTCGAGCCGCCCCTTCAGTTGAAGCAGCGTGTCGACAAAAAACTCCAGCATCTCGTTGATGCCTTCCTCGTCGTTGCCGAAAAGAGATTCGATCCTCGATGCGCTGATGGCAGCGCCTTCGGCAGGAGGAAGGCTTTCTCCGGACGGCTGCCCGGGATTGGAAATGGCCAACCAACGCTCCATGACCTTGGACAATGTCTTTGCTTCGACCGGCTTCGAGACATAATCATCCATACCTGCAGCAAGGCATCCTTCCCGATCGCCGGCCAGCGCATTCGCGGTCATCGCAATGATGGGAATATGCCTCTTGCCCTGCGATGCCTGGCGAATCATTCGCGATGCCTCAAACCCATCCATTTCCGGCATTTGGCAATCCATCAAAATCAGGGCGTAATTATCCAGGTCCGCTTCTACCGCTTGCCGACCATTCTCAACCACATCCACGGAATACCCCAGCTTCTCCAGTATCTTTGTGGCTACAAGCTGATTCACGGCATTATCTTCGGCCAGCAAAATTCGCGCGATTTCAGGTTGATCCATCATTGCTGGCAGTGCGGCGGGTGCGCCATGTGCGAAAGCGGGTCCCGCCGGCATGATGCCGGTCATGATTGCATCGAACAGATTCGATGGTTTGATTGGCTTCATGACCGGTTTTGCATTCACGTTTTCGAGTTTGGAATGCAGCTCAGCATTGAACGCCGAAGCGCCGGCCAGCAGTACGACATTTTTTCCTGCCGGATGGGCGCGTAGCTGCATGCACGCGTCGAGCAGGGACATGTCTTTCAACGGTTCAGCGAACAAGACCACATCCGGCAAACGGTCAGCTCCTTCAATTTTCTCCAGAACCTCCCGCACGTCATCGAATGCCTCGCATTTCATTTGCCAACTTTCCAGTGCCGCACACCAAAGGCTTCTCGCACCTGAAGAATCTCCCGCAACCCACGCTCTCCTTCCGCGCAGCATCGGTTCCGTCACATCTTCCCAATGCCCGACGGGAAACGAGATGTTGCAAGTAAAGATGCTGCCTTCACCTGGATTGCTGTGCACCAGGATGGTTCCGTTCATTGCCTCGACGATGCGTTTCGTGATGGACAAACCCAGTCCAGTCCCTCCGAAACGTCGCGTAATTGAACCATCGCCCTGACTGAATGGCTTGAACAGGCGGGATATCGCCTGTTCGTCCATTCCGATTCCGGTATCCCTAACTTGAATGGAAAGCGAAACTTTGTCCTCGGATTTCTCGCGACATTCAACCCTGATTTCAACTTCGCCGATTTCGGTAAATTTCACCGCATTGGAGAGCAGATTGAGAAACACCTGCCTGATCCTGGATGCATCGCCCACGATAAATTCAGGAACCGCGGGAGCGATGGAGCACGCCAGCGTAAGCTGCTTGCCTTGTATACGCGATGCAATGATGTCAACCGAGCTTTCAACCAATGGTCTCAGTGCAAAATCCTCTTGGGCCAGATTGACATGGCCGGCTTCCAGTTTAGACAGATCGAGGGTATCGTTGATGATATCCAGCAATGCATCCGCCGATGCGCGTATCGTCTTGGCATATGACGTCTGCTCGGAATCCAGCCAGGTATCCATAAGAAGATCGACCATGCCAATGACACCATTGAGCGGCGTGCGTATCTCGTGGCTCATGGTCGACAAGAATTCGGATTTCATTCGCGCGGCAGATTCGGCCTGGTTCTTTGCATCAATCAGGTGTTGCTGGGTCAGCTTTTCGGCCTGTATATCCGAGAACACGGCGACCGACCCGATCAATTTACCTTCAGAAAGTATGGGGGCTCCAGTCAGCTTGACGGGCAAGGCTGTCCCGTCTTTCCGGAAAAACAATTCATCATTCGAGCGGTAAATCTTCTTTTGGCTCGTCGATAGATACATCGGACATTCACTTGCCGAGAGGGGGCTTCCGTTCGGGCGGTGATGATGAATGATGTCGTGAATTTCCTTTCCCATGAGGTCTTCACGGGGCCAGCCCAGCATCTTCTCGCCTTCCCCGTTGATGTAGATCAGGCACCCCAGACTATCGAGCATGTAAATGCCTTCGCCAATATTGTCCAGAATGGCGTGCAGACGCTGCCTCTCTTCTTCGATTGTTTGCTTGCTTGCCACCTGTTCCGTGATGTCGGTGCGAATGGCGATGTATTCTTCGGGCTGGCCTCGCACGTTGAGAAACGGAACGATGGTTGCATGTACCCAATACAATTTCCCGTCTTTCCTGCGGTTGCATATATTCCCGCTCCAGACATTTCCGCTCGCAATTGTTGCCCAAATGCCCGCATAGAACTCCGGAGGGTGAACACCGGTCTTCAGCAATCTGTGATTCTGACCGATCAACTCCTCCCTTGAATATCCACTCGTCGCGCAGAAAAGCTCATTGGCGTAGGTGATGCGTCCCGTCACATCGGTCATGCTGACAATTGCATGCTGATCCACGGCCTCCTGTATTCTTTTTCGCCTCTGTTCAGACAGGTTCGCTTTTTTGCGTGAGATCATGAAAATGATTGCCGACAAGCCTGACATCGTCATCAGCAGCAGCATGGCTAAATCGCGGTTCAGCCGATAACCCGCCTTTCTCTGGGCGAGGTAACTGTTGGATTCAAGTTCGACGTACTGGGTGAGCGTTCCGTCCAAGATGCGAATATCGGCCGACAACCCGCGATCGATGCCTGCAACCTTGGCATCTGAAGCATAAGTATCCCCCCTGAATTCATTTATTTCATTCAGGTATCTGTCGCTGATTCCCTGATGCGCCAGGACAATTGAATCCAGTTTTGGAAGCAGTTCCCGCTTGAAACGCGCATCTCCTGCAGCCAGCTGCTTCATGGCCTCGCGGGCTTTGGCTGCATGCATGATGAACGAATTTCTTTGAACGATGAATTCAGACCGATGCTTTTCCCATTTCTTGCGATCTTTTCCGCGCAGCCAAACGTCCTTGGCCAGCTTGACCTCCTTGACAAAGGCGACGCTGAGCAGCCCTATTTCGTCCGAAGCCACAATTTCCTGTCTCAGCCGGACAATTGCGCCATTCTCCTTCACGAATGAGGAGTTGAGGGTGTACAAGCCGAACAACCCCATCACCATGATCATGCCAAAGAGCGCATAATCCAGTACGTTCCCTGCAACCACCTGGGAGATTTTGTTTTTCACCGCTATTTGCCAGAAGAAGAAAAGTACATGTTTAGCTATATCTTCATCGTTGAAATTATAGCAGTTGGAATCAATGCCACCCGCGATGGCCTGGCATGACTGCCTCCATATTAGCCGGCCCCAAACTTGAGGCACAAGGGAATTCAGGACAATTTCAACAACCAGTTGGTAATTTTCCTGTTCAGTTGATAATCTTTCATTATATGGGGTTCCATTTCCTGGTTGAGAATCACGACTTAAATTTGCATGCATAACCGCAAAGTTCAATCCTGATTGAGTTACTGCTTGGGAGGGTGTCATGAAAGGCAAGGTTGTTCCCACTACGCGCGAAAAGGTGATGCGTGAAAACGACTTCATCGTGTCAAAAACGGACACGAAGGGAAGAATAACCTATGGAAATGAAATATTTATAGAATTCTCGGGATACACCGAAGAGGAGCTCATAGGCACCCAGCACAATATTATCAGGCACCCTGACATGCCCAGAGGCGTTTTCAAATTCCTCTGGGATAATATCGCCGCAGGAAACGAGGTATTCGCTTATGTGAAAAACCTTGCGAAGGATGGAAGCTTTTATTGGGTTTTTGCCAACGTTACGCCGGACTACGATTCGAGCGGAAACATCATAGGCTATTTCTCCGTGAGAAGAGCCCCCAACAGGACATCTGTCGCCACCATCGAGGGGCTGTACCGGAAAATGCTCGAAATAGAAGAACAGGCCGGTCCCAAGGATGCATGCGATGCTTCCTTGACCTTCCTGGTTGATTTACTGCAGGAAAAGGGGATGAGCTATGAAGAACTTATTATGGCAATCTAGCGCAATCTGCAGTTCCCTTTTGGGAATTGGTACGGTCTGGGTATGGGCGCGCTATGGATGGGATCCATTGATGCCCGTTCTTTTCCTGATTTCCATTGCAACGACTTTTCTCGTTAAGAGCAAGCATGATGGACGCTTGGCCAGCTTGAGGAAAACGGTGAGCGAAGCCGTAATCGGCAGAACCGCCAATAGAATAGGCCATATCGGCGCAATGGACGAGATAGGTGAACTTTGCCGCGATATCAACAAAATGCTCGACCGATTCGAAAGCATGGTTGCGGAGAAGAACAAAACGGACGAGAAGATCAGGATCTTGCAGAAAACCGTGAGTGAGTTTGCGGCTGGAAGAACCGAAAACAGGCTAAGCAGCATCGACGAGACGGGTGAAATAGGCGAGCTTTCCCGGGATATCAACGAAATGCTTGATCGGCTCGAATCCCCGGATGCCGAGAACAATCGCTCGGATGGAAGGATTCGGATCCTGCAGAACATCGCAAACGAGGTTGCAGCCGGAAAACTAACCGGAAGGATCACCAACATAGGCAAGAAAGATGAAGTGGGGCAGCTTTGCTGGAACATCAACAACATGCTCGATCAGATCGAAGCCTGCTTCAGGGAGCAAGAAACAGTATTGAGAATGGCCAGCCAGCATAAATTCTTCAGGAACGCCCAGACTGCTGGCCTGCATGGGGTATATGCCAGTTCCCTCGTGGCCACCAACCAGTCGAAGGGAACAATGGAGCAGAACAAGAAGATCGAGGAAGAAACGCTCAGGATACACAGGCTTGCACAGGAAGAAATAGCCGAGCTCATCGCGTACGCTGCAGACGGGGATTTTGAAAAGCGGCTGGAAACCCATGGCAAGGAAGGGTTTTTTCTTGATCTCGCAAACAACCTGAACAGGTTGATGGGCACCATCCAGAATGGATTGGAGAGCGTGGCCCAGATTCTCAAGGCCATTTCCGAAGGCGATCTCACCAAAAAGATCGATCAGGATTTTCACGGGCTTTTCGGCAGCATCAAGGAAGATACCAATACGACAGTCGAAAAGCTCAAGGATATTGTCGGACAAATCAAGGCTGCCAGCGAAGCCGTGGAAACGGCAGCCAAGGAAATAGCTTCGGGCAATCAGGATCTCGCCGGAAGAACATCGCAACAGGCGGGAAGTCTCGAGCAGACATCGAGTTCCATGGAAGAAATCAGCTCAGCCGTAAGGCAGAATTCCGAAAACGCAGTCAGGGCCAAGGAGCTCACAGGGAATGCCAATGACGTCGTGAAAACGGGTTGGGAAATGATGCGGAATATCGCGTCCACCATGAGCGATATCCAGGCAAGCTCCAGGAAGATCGAAGACATCGTTGGAATCATCGATTCCATCGCTTTCCAGACGAACATTCTCGCGCTGAATGCCGCAGTGGAAGCTGCGAGGGCCGGGGAGCAGGGAAGGGGATTCGCAGTTGTCGCCACGGAGGTTCGCAGCCTTTCCCAAAGGAGCGCAAATGCCGCAAAGGAAATCAAGGCATTGATTGAAGAATCGGTAGACAAGGTTGAAGGCGGGGCCGGGCTTGTGCAGCAGGCGGAAAACACCATGGAAGAGGTGGTCAACTTATTCAAGAATGTCGCAACCCTGATCACCGAGATTAGCGTGGCGAGCAGGGAACAAAGCTCAGGGATTGAATTGGTGGCTCAGGCAATCACCTCGATAGACGATGCCACGCAGCAAAATGCTGCGCTTGTCGAGGAAGCGACTGCCGCTGCCGAAAGCCTGGAAGAGCAGGCTGAAATACTGGTCCAGTCCGTCGGCACCTTCAAGCTGTCCGACAGCTTGTTGATTCGACAGTACTGAAGCTGATTGGAGGGCCGGCAGGCCCTCAATGAGGATGCGGCCTCCCGGCCCTCGGCCGAAGATGGTGCCTGACGGTAGCGCGAATGACGGACAGGCTGCACGGCTTGGCCAGATAATAGTCGAAGCCCGCCTGTTTCGCCTTTTCGAAATCCTCCGGCATGGCATTCGCGCTCAGCGCGACGATAGGAATGCGGCCGGTTTTTTCGTCGCCGCGCAAAAGCTTCAGGACTTCGAAACCATCGGCGCCGGGCATGTTGATGTCCAGGAAAACCAAGTCTGGCAGGCATCTGGCTGCGATAGCAAGCCCTTCTTCAGGCGAGCTTGCTGTAATGAGTTCGAGGTGGGGCAGGTCCTGCAGCATGCGGCGCAGCAGCAGCTGATCGGCCTGTTTGTCCTCGATATGGAGCACAGTGCCCGTCATGGCCTGCAAAGCCGCCTCATCCTGATGCGCGTCATGCGCCAGCCCATCGGCATGGGGAGAATTTAAATGCACGGCGGGAAATTCGATCCAAAAAGTGCTGCCGATGCCGGGTTCGCTGCCGACGCCGATTGCGCCGTTCATCGCTTCAGTCAGGTTTTTCGTGATGGTCAGCCCGATTCCAGTGCCCTCGATGCTTTTCGGAGCGAATCGCGTGTAGGGCAAAAACAATTTTTCCTGCTCGGACAGCGAAAGGCCGATCCCGGTGTCGACAACGCTGATGCGGACGCGGTCGTCAATGCGCTCGGCCGAAACGCTTACCGATCCGTTGGGGCGGTTGTATTTGACGGCATTCGAAATCAGGTTGAGCAAGACCTGGTGGAGTCTGATCCGGTCGGCCAGGACGCCCAGCGATTCCTCCGGATGGCAGAAGGAAAGAGCGATACCTTTGCGCGATGCGAGATGGGCGATTTCAGCATGGGCTTCCTGGAGAAGCGCATGCAATTCCACTGCTTCGATACATAAATCGATATTGCCTGTTTCGATTCTGGCAAGGTCGAGCAATTCGTTGATGAGCGTCAGAAGATGGCGGCCCGATTTGTAGATATGCCCGGCCAATTCAAGAGTAGTGTCATCCTGGTTTTCCATCTTGAGCAATTCGCTGAAGCCCAGGATCGAATTGAGCGGCGTCCTCAATTCGTGACTCACGCTGGCCAGGAAAGTGGATTTGGCCCTGTTCGCAGATTCCGCCTCGACCTTGGCCTTGATCAGGTCCTGTTCCATCCTTTTCTGGTCCGATACATCGCGGAAGATGCTTTCCACGCCGACTTCCCGGCCTTCGTCGTCCAGACGGACATGGGCGCTTGCGGCTATCCAGACAGCCTGACCATCCTTGCGCCGCAAACGCGCTTCATAGTTTCTGATCTTGCCGCCCCCGCCGTGCAACCTCTCCAGAAAGGCCTCGCGCTGTTGCGGTTTGATCCACAGTTCGGCGATATTTCGGCCGACGAGCTCGGCCGGCGAGAATTGCAGCAATGTCTTGACCGAAGGAGAGACGAGGACGATTTTTCCTGAAGAATCGGTGCGGCAAAACACATCCTGCATGTTGTCGAATATCGCACGAAAGTCCCGTTCGGACTCGTAAACCTGAATCTGCGCCTCGACGAGCGGCGTCACCTCGGTACGTATCGATATGTACCGCTCCACCTCCCCATGGTCATCCTTGATAGGAACGATGGTCGAATTGACCCAATACAGCCTGCCATTCTTGTTCTGATTGCAGATGAGTCCGGTCCATGTCTTGCCGCTTTGTATGGTTTTCCACATATGGCGGAAGAAACCGGGCGAGTGCGTGACTGACTTGAGAATGCGGTGGTCGTGCCCGACAAGCTCTGCACGCGTATAGCCGCTGATCGCGCAAAAGCGATCGTTGGCATGGATGATCGTTCCGTCCGCATCAGTAATGCTGACGATCGCGTGCCGGTCGAGTGCCTCGAGCTGCTGCAGGCATTCTTTTTGTGTCCACGCTTCTCTTGCAAGATCGATCCCCATGACTTCTCCAGCTTTTACCCTGTTTCATAAGCATTTTTCATGCCAAACGATCTTTGCAAAGGAAAAAGGGTATGCGTTTTCAGAAATGCACTGAATTGGTGCAGACAGGATCAATTATTTGAATTCTGAATATGATGTAAAATTTGTATCAACAATCATGCATATCTAGAGTATGCTTGAAACGACCATGCCCTTGACGAGCACAGCCATCAAAAATAGCAAGTCTGGCTACTATCTGTGGCCGGCATTTGTGCTTACCTTGTCGCTATTCTTTGTCTGGCGCATCTGGAACGCACAGTACCATGCATTCCAGAAAGAATCCCAGATCTCTTTCAATTTCAATACAGATTCCGAGATCGACAAGATCAACTCCAGGTTTACCCTGTATGGTCAGGCATTGCGCGACGCGCAATCCCTGTTCACCATCAATGGCAAGGTGGACAGGGAAACCTTCAGGCGATATGTCAGCGGGCTGAAATTAAGCCAGCGTTTTCCCGGCATACAGGGCATCGGCTATGCCGTCGTGATCCAGCCGGATCAATTGTCTCGTCATGTTGCCGCGATGCGCAGCGAAGGTTTTCATCAGTATACGGTCAGACCTGCAGGCAAAAGGGATTTCTATACCCCCATCATTTACCTTGAACCATTCGATTGGCGCAACCAGCGCGCGTTCGGCTATGACATGCATTCAGATCCGGTCAGGGCGCAGGCCATGGATAATGCGCGCGATACGGGTGAATTGGTCATGTCAGCCAAGGTGCGCCTGGTCCAGGAAACCAGCAAGGACGTGCAGTCTGGCGTTCTCGTCTATCTCCCCCTTTACCGGCACGACACTTCCTCTGAAACGGTAGCCGAAAGGCGTGCCAACCTGATCGGATGGGTTTATGCCGTATTCAGGATGGGCGACTTGATGAAAGGCATTGATCAGAATGCGCCCACGGGTCTCAGCATGCGCATCTACGATAGCGACACCACGTCCGCTTCTGCCCTGATGTACGACAATTCGCCGGGAACGCGCCTGGAAAGCAAGGGTTGCTGCCAAGCGGTCAAGCACTTCACTTTCGCCCACCATGACTGGTCGATAGCGTTCCGGAGTTCCAAGAAAACCGCGTTCAGCAAAGCGGACTGGATTTTAATCATGGGATCCATGGTCAGCCTGCTGCTTGCAATGATCACCTGGATTCAGGTCAGGAACAAGGGCAAGGCTGTAGCGCTTGCACTCGATCTGAACAGAGAGCTGATCGAGAACCGCAGACACCTGCAAAGCGAAAACGAGAAGAACCTGGCCTTGCTGCACAACGCAAGCGATGGCATCCATATACTGGATGAGGAAGGAAGGCTAATCGAGGCCAGCGACTCGTTCTGCAGCATGCTCGGCTACACGAGGGAAGAGGCGGCCGGCATGCACGTCAGCGACTGGGATGCCAAATGGGACGCGGATACGCTTGCGCAGAAAATCAAGGAAGGATTCGAAAGCATCCGCCGGCGCCAGTTCGAAACACTGCACAAACGAAAGGATGGAAGCGTCTTCGAGGTCGAGATTTCCACGACGGCACTCAATCTTGACGGAAAGATGATGCTCTTCAATTCTTCACGGGACATCTCGGATAGAAAGCGCATCGAGGCCGAGCTGCTCAATAATTCTTCGGAAATAAAGGATCTCTACGATCGCGCCCCGTGCGGCTATCACTCCGTTGACGGGGAAGGCCGGTTCGTCAGAATCAACCAGACCGAGCTCACCTGGCTGGGCTACGAGCGCGAGGAACTGATCGGCAGGCGAGCGGGCGACATCATGACGCCCGACTCGATGGAAATTTATATGCAGGAGATGCCCAGGTTCAAGCAGGATGGGAAAATCAACGACCTTGAGCTCGAATTTGTCAGGAAGGATGGTTCCATCCTGCCCATCCTGCTGAATTCGACGGCGATTTACGATCAGCAAGGGGGGTTCTTGAAAAGCCGCTCCGTGCTGATCGACGCGACTGAAAGAAAGCGTCTGGAGAAGATGAGCAGGGAGAGGCTGAGCGAGCTGCAGCTCATTTTTGACAACATCGGAATCGGCATGATCCTGACCCACAACGGGATCAACATATGGGCCAACCATCATGCAGAGTCGATCTTCGGCTATGCCGAGGGAAAAATGGAGGATCTGCCCTTCCGCCAGCTGTTTTCGGACAGCGAAGCCCACGACAAATGCATGGATTCGCTTTCCCTGGCTTTGCGCGAAGCACGGTCTTTCTCCGCCGAATACGTCATGCTGCACCGGGACGGCAGAAAAATATGGATCAGCCTGTCGGCTTCGCACATCCATCCGGACTCGGCCAAGTCAGAATTGATCTGGACCGTGGAAGACATCACCAACCGCAAGCGATCCGCCGAATCGCTGAGAATGCTGCTGGTTGCTGTCGAGCAGAGCCCTGCCATAGTCATCATTACAGACAATGACGGCAACATCATTTACGTCAATCCTGAATTCACCCATCACACGGGTTATGAAGCGGACGAGGTGATCGGCAACAATACCCGCATGTTCCAGTCAGGCAAGACCCCGCCCTCAACCTACGTCGAGATGTGGGCCACGCTGAAAATGGGGCAGCCTTGGCGAGGCGAGCTGATCAACTGCAAGAGGAATGGGCAGTCGTATCATGAGGAGGCGCTGATTTCACCGGTACACGACGAATCCGGAAAAATTGTCCAGTATGTCAAGATCGCTTTCGATATCACCGCAAGAAAGGCTGCCGAGGAAGAACGCAGAATGCAGCAGGAAAGTTTGCAGTATATCCTCGAGACAAGCCCGATTTCGGTAAGGATTTCATCGATCGGCGGGCGCAAGGTGATCTTTGCCAACAAGCGCTATGCCAACCTGATCAACCAGGCCGTTGCGATAGGCCAGGATCCCCAAAGCTATTACGTGAACCAGCAGGAATATCTTGAAATACTCGACAGCCTGTCCAGAGGAGAAATCGTCAAGGACAGAATGGTCGAGCTGAGCATCCCGGGCAAGGGCATCGTCTGGACGCTCGCCAGCTACCTTCCGATCGAATACGCTGATGAGCGCGCCATTTTGGCATGGTTTTACGATGTGACCGAACTTCACGCCGCAAAAAATTTCGCCGAAGCTGCCGCAAGGACCAAATCGGAGTTTCTGGCCAACATGAGTCATGAAATACGCACGCCGCTCAACGGGATCATCGGCATGACCCATCTGCTTCACGACACCCTGCTTGACAACGAGCAGTCTGAATTTGTCGAATCGATCAAAATGTCTGCAGATTCGCTGCTTTCCATCGTCAACGACATCCTCGATTACTCGAAGATCGAATCGGGCGGGATGAAAGTGGAGCACATAGAATTCTCGCTGCATAGCATCCTGGATGCCTGCCTCGACATGCTGGCCGAGAAGGCGAGGGAAAAAGGAATCTTCCTCGCCAGCTTCGTTTCATCGAAATTGCCGTCGAAATTGCTTGGCGATCCTGTGCGCATCAGTCAGGTTACGCTCAATTTCCTTTCCAATGCGTTGAAATTCACGGCCAGCGGAAACATTATGCTGAGCGCCACGCGCGAAGTCGGGCGGCCTTACTACAGGATCAGCATCAAGGATACTGGAATCGGGATTTCCGAAGAAAAGACGGAGCTGCTGTTCAAACCCTTTTCCCAGGCGGACAGCTCGACATCGCGCAAGTATGGTGGAACGGGGCTCGGACTCGTCATTTGCAAGCGCCTGGCCGAGCTCATGGGCGGAGAAGTCGGCATGGAAAGCAAGGTGGGCGAAGGATCGACTTTCTGGGTTACACTGCCCCTGGATGCCGAGCAAGAAGACGCGCCCAAACTGCCCGAGCCGGTTTCCTGCCTGATCGTCTTGGAAGATGCAGGACGCCGGGATATCTGGACCAACTACATGGAGAATTGGCATTTTCCTTATGAAGTGGCGAGCAGCAAAAGCGAGATGCTCCTCGAATTGAAGAGCGAAAAGCATCCCGAACTTGTCATGCTGGTCGATCCATTGAGAGACATGTCCATGCTGGAAGCATGCGCACTACTCAAGAGCGATGCGCGAAGGATCGTTTGCGTGCTCCCGGGTCCCGACAAGAAAACCAGAGCGGCCTTGGAAAAACAGGGAGCGACGGTGATACATCAGCCGATCAAGCAGTCGCTCATCCTGAATGCCCTCACCCCCAAACACGATGGCGATCTCAATCCCAACATGAACGCAAAAGAACAGCCCAAAAAGGAAGCGGAACCCGGTCATGGCCGAATTCTGCTGGTCGAGGACAATCCGGTCAATCAGCGAGTTGCCGTGCTCATGCTCAACAAGCTCGGATACCAAAGCGACGTGGCGGAAAACGGCGCCGAGGCGGTGAAGGCCGTCGAACGCGGCGAATACGCGCTGGTCCTCATGGATTGCCAGATGCCGGTCATGGACGGCTATCAGGCAACCGAAACCATCCGCGGCAAAGGAATCACGCTGCCCATCATCGCGATGACCGCCAACGCGATGGAGGGCGACAGAGAAAAATGCCTGCATTCCGGAATGAATGACTATCTGACCAAGCCAATTGAGCTGCCTCATCTGCAAAGCATGCTGGCCTCCTGGATGTCGGCAGGATTCGCGCCGAACGCGGCTGCGGACAAAGTCGACTTGAACACGTTTTTCGACTCGCAGCGACTGTTCGATATTTTCGGCGAGGACCGGCAGGCTATCGCAGAAGTGCTCAAGCTGTTCAAGCAAACGATGCTTGAACTCGTCCAGGCCATGGAAAGCGACTGCACCAGGCGATCCGGATTGGAATTGGCGAAGAATGCGCATGCCCTCAAGGGCGCGGCAGGCAATATCGGCGCCAAGCAGATGGAGGCCCTGGCGAACAACATCGAGCACCAATCGGTTACCGGCGATTATGCAAAGATCGAGGAAACGATGGGGGATCTCCGTCGCCAGGCTGAAGCCATCTGCAGCCTGATCGACAATTTCGATAGAGACCAGGGGAGTCCGCTTTGATCTCAGCCGAAAAATTCGAAATGCTCAAGTCGGGCGGCATCCTGCCGGCTCCGCACGGATCCGCCATCAAGATCATGGAGCTGTGCGATCGCGAAAACGCAACCCTTCCTCAAATCATCATGGTCCTCCAAACGGACCCTGCGCTGGTCGGAAAAATTCTCAAGATTGCCAATTCGCCTTCCTTCCGTCGCAACAGGCCTGTTGCCGCAATTTCAGCAAATGTGCTGATGTCGATTGGCATCAAATCCATCAGAAAGATGGTGCTTGGATTTTCGCTCATCAACAGCTATCGCGGGGGGAAATGCAAGAAACTCGATTACGACTTGTTCTGGGCCCATTCCATGCTGTGCGGCATTGCGCTCCAGCTTCTCGGCGGCATCCTGAGCATCGCGCCTGTGTCGGAACTGTTCACCGTGGGACTGCTTTCGAACGTCGGGCAGCTCGCGCTTGCCGAGCTTTATCCCGATCGCTATGCCGTATTGCTGGAAAATTCGGCCGGGATGGACGATCTTGCTGAAATGGAAAAACAAGCCTTCGAATTCAGCAGCCATGAATTGGCTTCTGCAATGCTGCAGGATTGGGGCTTGCCCGATCTCTTCGTCAGATCCGTGGAGCATTTCATGAATCCGCAGGCATCAGGTGAAAAACCGGATTCAAGGATCATGAGATTGATGGAATCCCTGATGATCGCAACACGGCTTTCCATATCGAGCTTTTGGCCTGATGATGCGAGACTGGAAGAGTTCGGGAAACTGGCCGACCGGGCATCGAAGCTCGGCGTCAGCGGCAAAGATTTCGTCAATCTGGTCGATGACATGATCGGCGAATGGCCGCAGTGGGCCAGTCTCATGGAAATTCAGGCGAGAGATATCAGGCCGCTTGCCGAGCTGATCGGATCCTAAGGACAGGCGAATTGAAACGCCGTCAATTCATGTCGTAAGCTACCGTGACTTCGTTGCCCGGAGGGATATATTCAACCATGGAGCAAAGCGATCTGATCAGCGCAATCCCCCTGCCATGCGGGGTTTCGTTCTCGCCGAGGGCGGCGTATCGGGAATGATCGAATCCCTTGCCTGAATCCCTGATCCGGATAAGCAGCCGGTCGCGGTTCAGCTCAGGCCGGCTTTTTACATCGATTTCGATTTTTGCATCTTCGATGCTGGCAAGGCGTTGCGCGCGCATCTCGAAATAGCGCTCCAGGCCGTGCGGATTTTGCTTCTCGGAAGAGTCGAGCTCGAGCAGGCCGTGATCGATTGCATTGTTGATCAATTCGGACAGGATGAGGAAGATATGACCGTTGTGCCGCTGATCGACGCCAAGCGAATTGATGATCCCCATGATGACTGGAGTCAGATCGAGACGTTTGATCTGCGAGGCGGAAATGCTGATCCGGAAGCCCCATAACGAGGAAGCCTGCTGGGCCATGCTTGTTCCGCTGACCGGAACGCTGAGCATTTCGCTTCCGGAACAGGTGACCTCCACGACGGACATGTCATCGCGTCTTTCGCGGTCCGAACAGTGCTCCGCGATGGCCTCCCTGATTTTTTGCACTCTTTCGTCCGGATCGGTCGACGAGACAATCTCGACGATCCTGTCCATGCCGAAATACCCGGACAGTCCTTCCGCATCGACGATGCCGTCCGACACGAGATAAATTCTATAAACAGTATCCTCGCGCCTATCCCGGGACCAGAACTCCAGGGTGGAATCGAATTCCTTGTCTGAAAGAATTCCCAGAGGCGGATGGCGGGAATCGAAGACGTTGTGGATACGGCCTGAATTATCTGCGAGCAAGGCGGCCGGGTTGCCGCCATTCCATACGCTGACCAGACCTTGGCTCAGGTCGACCGACACAAGCGTTCCCGCCATGAAATAGCCGACAGGCATCAGCTCCCTGATCTTCCAATTCATTTCCTTTACAATCGTGCCGACGCCGAATCCCTTCTCGCACATCGTGTAGAAAAGCTCGATGACGGGAATAATGGCAAGCGCGGCGGACAGCCCGTGTCCCTGGCTGTCCGCATGCAACGTATACAGCACGCCTTCAGGCGAAGTCGTGGACAGCACGATGTCGCCGCTGAAGATCGAAAGCGGCTGAACCCATGAGCTCACCATCTCGCCCGCTCTGCTCGAGCGCTCGAGCAGCCTGTCCAGGACGTATTTGCCCATTTGCATTTCATGGTCCGATCGAGCCTGCATCAATGCCAAGGCAGCATTCTTTTCAAGAATCTGCTTCTGCATTTCGATCGCTCTTGCAAACACTTGCAGCTTGGCCGTCAGAATGGCGAAATTGAATGGCTTTGAAATGAAATCATCGCCGCCGATCTCCAGACCCTTCAAATATTGCTCGACCTGGTCCAGGGCGGTGAGAAATATGACGGGGATCCATTTCTCCGACTCGGCTTTGATGATTCTGGTTGCCTCGTATCCGTCCATGACCGGCATCATGACATCCATGATAATGAGGTCGGGGGGTTCCGCCCTGAACGCGTCGACCGCTTCCTGGCCATTGGTTGCCTCTTTGGCATGGTAGCCAAGCTTCGCCAACAACCTTTTCAGAATGATGCGGTTGGTCTCGATATCGTCGACAATGAGAATGTCAAGCATCAAACTATTTTGAAGAAGCGGTCGAAATGAGCAACGTCAAGCACTTGCCGGATGACTCCCTTGCAGTTCAGCAACCTGACCTGTTTGTTGGCTTCATTCGCCTTTTCCCGCAACACGAGCAGCATGCCCAGGGCGGAGCTGTCCATGTACTCCACTTTGGAAAAATTGAGATCGAGCGTCTTCACTTCATTCGACTCGAGCAATGATTCATAAGCGTCTCTGAATGCCTTGTTCATGTTGAAATCGAATCTGCCTGACAGGGTGATGGTTGCACTGCCTTCCGATAAGTTCGTCTTTAACATATTTTCTCCTTCAAATTCTCGTTGTGCCTGAAGCCATGCTTCTCAGTTTTGCCAAGACGCGCTGCGACATGTTCTGGATCGGCACGATTTCGTCCACTCCGCCCAGCGCAATTGCTTCCCTCGGCATGCCGAACACCACGCAAGTCTCTTCATCCTGTGCGAAGTTGTATGCGCCAGCCTCCTTCATTTCCTTCATGCCGACTGCGCCGTCCTTGCCCATCCCGGTAAGGATCACGCCTATTGCGTTCTTGCCCGCCGCCTCGGCCGCGCTCCGGAAAAGCACATCGACGGAAGGGCGATGCTTGTTGACTGGCGGCGCCTGGCTCAACTCCGTCACGTAATTGGCCCCTGAGCGTCTCAAAAGCAGATGCGAGTGCCCCGGGGCGATAAACGCATGCCCAGGCAGAATGCGCTCCCCTGATTTCGCTTCTTTCACAGTGATCCTGCAAAGGCCGTCCAGCCTGACGGCGAAGGAATGCGTGAACGATTCCGGCATGTGCTGGGCTATCAGGATGCCGGGGCAATCGGGCGGGAGGTTCTTGAGAAATTCCTGGATGGCGACCGTCCCGCCTGTGGAAGCGCCCACAGCGATGATCTTTTCAGTAGACACGATTCCTTTTGCCACGGGCGGCAGAACGCTGTCGGGGCTTCTCTTCGCATCGCCCGGCTTCCTGAATTTGACCGTGGAAACGGCCCTGATCTTTTCGATTATGGTAGAAGCATATTCTTCCATGCCGCTTTGTATGTCGATTTTCGGTTTGGCGATGAAATCCAGCGCCCCGATTTCAAGTGCCCGCAGCGTCACTTCGGACCCTTTTTCGGTCAATGTGGAAATCATCAGGACCGGCATGGGCCTCAGCCTCATCAGCTTCTCGAGAAAGTCCAGGCCGTCCATTCTCGGCATTTCGACATCCAGCGTCAGCACATCAGGATTCAGATTGCGGATCATTTCCCTGGCGACGAGGGGGTCGGGCGCAGCGCCGACCACTTCCATGTCGGGCGCGCTATTGATGATTTCGGTCAGCAGGCTCCTGATCAATGCCGAATCGTCCACCACCAGTACTTTGATATTCATCATGTATTCTATTCCGGAACAAACAGGTCAATATCGCCTTCCACTTTCGATTTTCTGATACGGACTGCGTATTCGGATTCGCGGTTTACGATCGTCTCGTTGTGCACGGTGCGCAGCCTTTTGACGAGCGCGCGGCCGGAATCGGGGAAATAGTAGACCTTTCTTGGATAGATATCGAGAAGATCCTGTGCGGCCAGCCTGATGCGTTCGGTTTCGAGATAGTCCAGGACGAATTCCGCATTTCTTTCGCCGACATTGGCAGACGTCATCGACTGCATGACTTTCCCGCCGCCGAACACCTTGGCCTCCAGATAAGCGCGTCTTGCGCCCAGCTTGATCAGCTGGTTGATGAGGATTTCCATCGCATACGTTCCGTAGCGCGCCGACAAGCTGTACGGATTATGCGGATCGGAATTGGATTCGGGCAGCATGAAGTGGTTCATCCCGCCGATTCTTTTTTGCGGATCCCTGATGCAGGCGGAAACGCATGATCCCAGGACAGTCACGAGCACCATGTCCCTGCCCGTCACATAATATTCACCAGGCAGGATCTTTGCCGCGTCAATATTGAAATTGCGGTCGAAATACAGATTCGGAGCAAGTGCTTCCTCAAAGCTTTCGGACATGCGCGCTCGTCAGTTCGTAAACGGTTTTCCCCTTCAATCTGAAAATATCGGCTGCATGATGGAAACTTTCCGAATGGCCTGCGAAGAGCAATCCATCGGGGCGCATCAGCGGTGCGAATTTTTTCAGGATTTGCAGTTGGGTGGGCTTGTCGAAATAAATCATCACGTTCCTGCAAAAAATGGCATCGAACGGGCCGCGTATCGGCCAATTGTCTTCGAGGAGGTTGATCTGCCTGAAAGTGATCATATCGGCGATCTCCGGCTTGACCTTGACCAATCCATCGTTGCTCCCCTTGCCTCTCGTGAAGAATTTCCTGAGCCTGTCTTGAGGGATCTTCTCGACCTGGGCAAGGGTGTAAATTCCGTTTCTCGCCTTTTCCAGCACGTTGGTGTCGACATCGGAAGCGAGGATCTTGACTGAAGCGCTCGAAGAGCCGAGGACCTCGGAGACGGTCATCGCCATGGAATAGGCTTCTTCTCCGGTCGAAGAAGCGGCGCACCAAAGCAGGATGGGATGCGCCCTTGCATGTTTCTTGACATGCTCGGCCAGGATGGGGAAATGATGGGGCTCCCGGAAAAAAGCAGTCAGATTGGTCGTCAGGGAATTGATGAAGGCTTCCCGTTCGACATGGTCTTCGCGCTGAAGAAGCTCAAGGTAGTCCGAGAAAGTGTCGATATTGTTCGCCCTCAGCCGCCTGGCCAGGCGGCTGTACACCATTTCCCGTTTGCTCTGGTTGAGCGAGATGCCCACCTGATCATAGAGCAGCTTGCGGACATTCTCGAAGTCCTTGTCGGTGAAATGGAACTCCCGTTCCTTGTCCATGGCCGCAGCTTAGAACTCGGCCCAGTCGTCGTCGGAATCGTTCTGCTTCGACGGAATCGTTCTCGATTTCGGCGCAGGCTTCGTTGGCAGCGACTTGGGCTTGCTGATCGTCGCCGGCTTCATGGCGGACGACGCCTGCTGCATCCTGAACTGCCCGACCGCTGCGGACAGGCTGTCCGCCTGCTCCTTGAGCGATTCCGCCGCCGCGGCGGCCTGCTCGACGAGCGCAGCATTCTGCTGGGTCACGTCGTCCATCTGCGCGATCGCCTGATTGATCTGCTCGATCCCCGCGCTCTGCTCGCGGGATGCGGCCGTGATTTCCGACATGATGTCGGTGACGCGCTTCACCGATGTGACGATCTCGTCCATCGTCTTTCCTGCCTGATCGACCAGCTTCGTGCCCGCCCCCACCTTGTCGACGGAATCGCCGATCAGCGTCTTGATCTCCTTGGCGGCAGCCGCGCTGCGCTGCGCAAGATTCCTGACTTCTGTCGCGACGACGGCAAACCCTCTTCCCTGCTCCCCGGCCCTTGCCGCCTCGACCGCGGCGTTCAGCGCAAGAATGTTGGTCTGGAAGGCAATGCCGTCGATCACGCTGATGATGTCGACGATCTTTTTCGAGCTCTCGTTGATCGAAGCCATGGTCTGGACGACCTCGCTCACCACCTTTCCGCCGCGCGTAGCGGTTTCGCTCGCGCCGTGCGCAAGCTGGTTCGCCTGGTTGGCATTTTCGGCGTTTTGCTTGACTGTGGACGTCAGCTCTTCCATGCTGGAAGCGGTCTCTTCCAGGCTGGATGCCTGCTCTTCGGTGCGCTGCGAAAGATCCGTGTTGCCCATGGCGATCTCGTTCGCTGCATGATTGATCGCATCGGTCGCTTCCTTGATGCTCGAGACGATATCGGTCAGCTTCTCCACGGTCAGATTCGAATCGTCCTTGAGCTGGCCGAAGGTGCCGTCGAATTCCCTGTCTATCTTCTGGGTCAAATCGCCGCCGGAAAGCGCGCTCAGCACCCTGGCCACTTCGGAGAGGCCGTCCGAGCTCACATCCATGATCCTGTTGATGCCTTCAGCAAGCTGTTTGAAGAAGCCGAGCTTGCCTTCGAGTTCGATGCGCTTGGTAAAGTCGCCGTTCGCTGCCGCGTTGACGATCTCCGAGACTTCTCCTTCCACTGCAACTTCGTCCGTCCTGTCCTTCCATTCAACCACCGATCCCAGGCGCTGCCCCTTTTCGTTGATGATGGGATTGGCGATCAGAGCGAACGTCCTTCCTGCCACCACAATCTCTGCGCGATGGGTGCTGGTGAAGCTTGCCAGCATCTGCTTCTGGTGGGCAGGGTTCTTGTGGAACTGGTCGATGTTCGCCCCATGCAGCCTGGCAACGCTGAAATTGGGCAGGGCGCGCCTGATGTCGCTCTCGGCATTGGCCAGCATCGCGAGGATGGACTTGTTCATGAACATGATGTTGCGATCGGCATTGGCGATCATCACGTTGGTCGTAACATTGTCCAGCGCATCCTTGATGAGCGTCATCTCGTCCTGCAACCGCGCCGCCTCTTTCTCGGCCGCGACTTCAGCCGTCCTGTCCGCCCATTCGACCACCGCGCCCAGCTTGTTTCCCTTGTCGTCGATGACCGGGTTGGCGATCAGCCCGAAAGTCCGGCCGCCGATCTGGATCTGCGCCCGGTGGGTCGCACTCAGGGAGGCGAGCATCTGCCTCTGGTGCATTGGATTCTTGTGGAAAACGTCGATGTTGGTGCCGATCAGGGTGGACACGTTGAAATTGGGCAGTTCCTTGCGGATGTCGTCAGATGCGGCAGTGAGCATCGCCTGAACGGTCTTGTTCATGTAGACGATGTTGCGGTCGCTGTCCGCGATCATGACATTCGTCGAAACGTTGTCGAGCGCTGATTTGAGCCTCGCCATCTGGCCGAACTGCTTTCTGGATTCATCGATCTCCCTTTTCGATGAGGAATCGCGCTCTGCAATCTTTCTCTGCAATTCTCTCAGCGACCTGGACAGGGGATCCTGGCCTTCGATGATGGAAGTCATGTCTCCTTCGGTCATTTTTCCAATGATGGAAACCGCTTTTTCGATTTGGGATTCGAGTTCCCTGCTATTTCCGAATAGTGCCATGTTCTTCTCCGTATCAATATGTATTGGTTAGGCCGAAACCTCGTCAACCAACTCCATTTCCCTGCTTGTCATCAATTTTTCGATATCCACGAGAATGAGCATGCGCTCGTCCAGGGCGCCGAGTCCCATGATGAACTGGGTGTCCAGCCTCGATGAAAAATTCGGAGCGGACCTGATCTGCTCCGAATTCAGCGCAACGACGTCGGAAACGCTGTCCACCACGATGCCGACAACCCTTTCGACGACATTCAGGATGATCACGACAGTGAATTCATTGTATTCGACATTGCCCAGATTGAATTTGATGCGCATGTCGACGATGGGGACGATGACGCCGCGCAGATTGATGACCCCCTTGATGAATGCAGGCGTATTCGCGATCGAAGTGACGATATCGTATCCGCGGATCTCCTGGACCTTGAGGATGTCTATGCCATATTCCTCCTTGCCCAGGGTGAAGGTCAGAAATTCCCTGCTTCCTGCATGGGCCGTCTCTGTCTGTTGTTTCGGATTCACCATATTCATTTCCTTCCGATTGTTATGCCGCCAGCAGCTCGCCCACATCCAGGATCAGCGCGACCCTTCCGTCGCCCATGATGGTTGCGCCGGAAATGCCGTGCACTTTCCTGTAATTCGATTCCAGGCTCTTGATGACAACCTGGTGCTGGCCGAGAAGATCATCGACGATGAGCGCAGTTTTCCTGCTGTCGACTTCCACGATCACGGCCACTCCCTGCTCGATGTCCTGCGCTTTCGGAGGAAGGTTGAATACTTCATGCAGCACGATGAGCGGAACGAACTCGCCTCTGACGCCAAGCAATCTCTTTTCTCCGCCCACGCTCTTGATTTCCGATTTTTGCGGCTGCAGCGTCTCAACGATGCAATTGAGCGGGATGATCAGCGTCTGGTCGCTGACGCCGATCGACATGCCATCCAGGATCGCTAGCGTGAGGGGCAGGCTGATGGATATGCGCGTCCCCTCGCCTTCCACCGAATCGATTTCGATCCTGCCGCCCAGCTCGTGGATGTTCCGCTTGACGACATCCATGCCCACGCCTCTCCCCGAGACGTCCGTCACGACTTCAGCGGTGGAAAAACCGGCCTCGAAGATGAGCTGCCATACCTCCTGGTCAGGCATGCCCTCGTGCACAGCAAGGCCGCGGGAAGCCGCCTTTTCCAGAATCTTCTTCCGATTGAGCCCGGCTCCGTCATCTGAAACCTCTACGACGATGTTGCCCCCCCTGTGGAAAGCCCTGAGCCTGATTTTTCCGACCGGGTCCTTGTCCGCGGCGATGCGCTTGCTTATGGGCTCGATGCCGTGGTCGAGACTGTTCCTGACGAGATGGGTAAGCGGATCTGCGATCCGCTCGATCAGCCCCTTGTCCAGCTCGGTGTTCTCGCCTTCCGTGATGAGTTCCACCTGCTTGTCGAGTTTTCCGGCAAGATCCCTGACCAGTCTAGGGAAGCGGCTGAAAACGAAGGAAATCGGCATCATCCTGATGGACATGACCGATTCCTGGAGATCGCGGGTATTGCGCTCGAGCTGGGCGAGGCTCGCCTGCAGCGTTTCGAACGCTGCGGCATCCAGCCCTGCCGTCGTCTGGGCGAGCATGGCTTCAGTGATGACGAGCTCCCCGACGAGATTGATGAGCTGATCCACTTTTTCGACGCTGACCCGGATCGTCTCTCCCTGGGAAGCCTGCTTGTGCGTCGTCTTCTGGGAAGGCTGAGCCTCTTCCCTGGTTTTTTCGGGCGGCTGTTGAGGCGCCTCCTGTTGCGGCTCGAAGAACCCGTAGGCCTCTTCTTCCTGGACAGGCTCGAAGAATCCGTAAGCCACATCCTCCTGTGCCGGCTCGAAGAACCCGTAGGCCTCCTCCTCCCCTCCGGAAAGCGTGAATGCATCCGGGGAAAGGAAGAATTCGAGCATTTCCCTGACCATGGATTCGCTTTGCGGTGTCTCTATCCTGATGCGCCAAGGGCCCTGTTCTGCGTGCTCGACGATGTCGACCTTGCCGATTTCCTTCAATCGCTCAAGCAGCGCGTCATGTTCGCCGGGCTGCAGGGTGAGTTCGATATTCCCGGATGGCTCTTCCGGCTCGGAAAACGCTTCCAGCTCGCGGCATATGGCTTTCTCGGCCTCCTCGTCCCGTTCGCCTTCGCCCCGGTGGGCGGCCAGCTGCAGCTTGATCACATCCATCGTCCTGAGGAAAGAGTCGATCATTTCCTTTCTGATCGCGAGCTCTCCCTTGCGCAGCTTGTCGAGCAGGGATTCCAGGACATGGGTCACTTCAGCGACGTCCGAGAAACCGAAAGTGCCGCTCCCTCCCTTGATGGAATGGGCGGCCCTGAATATCGCATTCAAATCTTCGTCGCCGGGATGGTCGATGTCCAGCGACAGCAGGAGCCTTTCCATTTCAGCCAGATGCTCTTCGGCTTCCTCGAAGAAGATCTGGTAAAACTGGCTCATGTCGATTGACATGATTTTACCCTATCACCTTCTTCACGACTTCGAGCAGTTTTGCAGGATCGAAAGGCTTGACCAGCCAGCCCGTTGCGCCGGCAGCCCTGCCCTGCACCTTCATCGCCTCCCCGGATTCGGTGGTCAGCATCAGGATGGGCACGCTCTTGTATTGCGGCATGGCCCGCAGCGACTTGATCAGGGTGATGCCGTCCATCTTCGGCATGTTCTGGTCGGTGAGAATCAGGCTGAAAGTCCCGCTCTTGGCCTTGTTCAGTCCATCCTGCCCATCGGAAGCTTCGACGACGGCATATCCCGCCCCCTTCAGGGTAAATGACACCATCTGCCTGATGGACGGTGAATCGTCAACGGAAAGGATCGTTTTGCTCATTCCAGCTCCTCAAAATAGTTCGATGTCTCCGCTTGCCATGCTTTCCTGGCCAACCGGTTTTTTCTGGCTGTGCTGATTGGCTTCGGCCAATATCTCGTTAATCTCTGCAAGCAATGGACCGCGGGTCGCAATGTCTGCGGACTCGACACGAACCGCCTTCCTCAAAACATCTTCGAACGCCAAAATGCGTTTCTTGTTGTGCTCGACGAGTTGGGTGGTCATATCCTGGAACTGCAGATTGGTGACCGCAGAATTGACGTCGTGCTCGATGCGGCTCGCTATCTCGCCAAGCTTCTGCATGGTTTTTTCCAGCTCGGCATTCATGGCATCGGCACTTCCCATCGAATCCATCAGCAATTTCTTGGACTGGATTGCGTAAGTCATGTCCTTGGCCGCCATGACATTGATGTCCTTGCCGACCAGCTCGACCATATCGTGTATGCGCTGGATGAGTTCGCTGATCTTGGAATTGAAATCCTCGGTTCTGGCGGAAAGGCTGCGCACTTCGTCGGCGACCACGGCAAAGCCCCGCCCAGACTCTCCCGCCCTTGCCGCCTCGATGGCCGCATTCAGGGCGAGCAGATTGGTCTGCTTGGAAATCGCGTCTATTTCACCCAGGAATGTCAGGACATTCGTCACGTCAGCGCTGATCTTTTCCAGATTCTCGACCAGCAGCATCGCGATTTTGCTGTTGTCCACGATGCTCTCCACGAAAAAGGAAAGCAGCGAGTCCGCATTCTGCAGTATTGCCTTGAAATTGCTCTCGTTGTTTTCGTCCATGGTGCCCTGCAGGACGGAAAGAACCATTTCCTGCTGCATTCTGCTCTGGTCG
>JAJZRS010000009.1 GCA_021802545.1 Pseudomonadota bacterium | reverse complement strand
AAAAGGTCCTCGGCTGATTTGTTGCAGTCGCAAATCATTCCACAGTCATCGAGTATCAATACTGCAACATTATTTGAAAGAGATGCCAGATCTTCATTCGATCCAGCGTGTTCTAACTCAAGCATGCGTGGACCTTTTTAAAGATACAGCAGGGGGGCGAGGGGACCTTACCACTTAATCATAGAAGTCGATCCAACTGTATTCAAGACGCATTTGAAAATTCGAAGGCATGTCATCTCCTCAACGAAAATCACTTGGTTTGCAGGTGGTGCACTGGTTCTGTAACCTGAGTATAAGGCAGGTCATCGGATTGATAACGCCCACATCCTCGGGATGCTGCGTATAGCGTTTGAAGTCAAACAGTGGTGTGGTGGGTATTCCGCCAACCCGACACCAGGCATCCATACTGCGCGTAGTCTAGTGACTGCGCAAGTACGAGCTTGGAATACCCTTCAGAATTTTCGCTTCCGTGGTGCGGGAGCGGGGTTGCGGCTCTCGATGTGGCGGAACGTAATGCGCCCCTTGCTCAGATCATACGGGGAAAGCTCCAGCGAAACCTTGTCGCCGGCGATAATGCGTATATGATGCTTGCGCATCTTGCCTGCGCTGTACGCGATAAGCTTGCATCCATTTTCCAATGTCACGAGAAAGCGAGCATCCGGCAAAACTTCGTCCACCATGCCCATCATTTCGAGCAGTTCTTCTTTTGCCATGATATGGCCTCCGGGAAAAGAAAAACCCGGCATGATGCCGGGTTTTTCCGGTAGAGGCTGTCCTGCACCGCAGTGCGGGACAACGCTCGGGCAGTAGCGTGCGAGTTACGAGACGCGGATATTGGAAGCCTGCTGGCCTTTCGGGCCGGAGGTTACGTCAAAAGTGACGCGTTGCCCTTCAGCCAGGGTTTTGAAGCCACCCGAACTCTGGATTGCGGAAAAATGGGCGAAGAGATCTTCACCGCCGTTTTCCGGGGTAATGAAGCCGAAGCCCTTGGAATCGTTGAACCACTTTACAGTACCTGTTGACATATCTTGAATTTCCTAAATGATGAATAATGAATAGGGTGTTGCCCCTACAGGGCGAAGATCAAGACGGCAGAACAGTGAAGGGAAAAATACCGAAAGTGGCGGGTAAGAAACCGAACAGCTAAGACAGAACTTGAGAATCGCTGTTTCACACTATCCGCCATATGAGGAAAAATAGCAACATATATTTTTTCATCACTGATCGGCGAGTTTTAGCTGCATTGACTCATGGCAAATCAGGGGCTCGGCCTCGACTTCCTCAGGCAAAACCAGTTCACTCACATTGTCCAGCATTCCAAAGAGATGGATGGGGGAAAGCTACAGGAAAAGATACGGCAAGCCCCGAGAGAAGTGAAAATGATTAGCGCAAGGCGACATAAAGCAGTCAACCCATGAGCTCCTTAGAATCGTCTGCTTCGGGCACGGAGTACGTATTTGGGCAACAGCCACGAAGTCGCCATTCGATTTTGCCGCACGACTTCCAGTGACTGCTTTCGGATACGACCATTCATGTATAGTCAATACATTTTAGTGCCTAATCATCAGCTAATTTGCTCCAGGTAATTTTGTCAGCATGAGGAAACCATGGTGACCTCAGGTCTTGATTGATTACTTTTAGGAGAAAATTATGCGTACTTTTAAAACCGTTCTTGCCGGTGCATTGGCATTGAGTCTCTTCGGAGCGTACTCAACGTATGCGGCCGATCAGGCAAAGGATCATGTAATCAAGGGGCACGAGTTTGCAGGGCAAGCCAAGGTCAGCCTTGAGCAGGCTCGCCGGATTGCGCTCAAAGCCTATCCTGGAAAGATCACCGACGAAGAACTGGAAAAGGAACGTGGTGGCAGCGGGCTGCGCTACTCTTTCGATATTCGGAAGGGAGCTGTGACGCACGAAGTCGGTGTGGATGCCAAAACCGGCAAGGTTCTGGAGAACAGCAAAGAAGGCCCGAATGCCGACTGACGCTGAAGACTCCTGGAATTGAAATGTGGCTCCCCATGACGGGGAGCAGCATTTCAAGCAATCAAACGCTGACGATAGCGGAATATCAGCCCTGCCCCGGATGGTCGATTTTCCAGGCTGATCGCTCCTCCAAGACGCAGCGCTGCATCATGAGCGATGGAAAGTCCGAGTCCGCTACCGCTCCCCTCGGTGCCAGCGATGCGGTAGAACGGAGCAAATACCCGGTCCTTCTCTGCTTCAGGGATGCCTGGCCCTGAATCGATAACTTCGAATATGATGTCTTGGCCTTCTTCGCAGAATCTCACCGTTATTTCGCCATCCGGAGGCGTGTAGGCTATCGCATTGCTCAGGGCGTTCTTGAAAACCAGGCGCAACATTTGAGGATCTGTCCTCAATACCAATTGCTCGTCACCCTCCAAGCCGATATCGATCCCTTTTGATTCGGCCAACTGAAGATGATCGGCAACCAATTCCCTCATCATTTTCGACAAATTGATAACTTCAAGAACTGGAGTGCTGATCTGGTTTCTTGCGTGGCTCAGCAGTTGCTCCGTCATGCGGCGTCCGCGTTCGATCCCTTCCTTAAGAGGAACAATGCGGTCACGCATTGCTTCCAGGGTGTCCGCACGTTCCAAATTCTGAACCTGCAAAGAAAGTGCAGTCAGTGGTGTGCGTAGCTCATGCGCGGCATCGGCGATGAACCGCCGCTGCTCCGACAGCAGTTGCCTGATTCTCTCCAGCAATTGATTGATCGAAGTCACGAAGGGCACGATTTCATCCGGGACGTTTTTGTCAGGCAAGGTCACTGGATTTCCGGGTTCCTGCGCATCCAGGTTCTGTGCAAGCACATGGACTGGCGCCAATTCTTTCCTCACGATCCGCACCACCAGCCAAAGCACTACCGGCAGAAGTAACATGAGAGGAAGGAGTGCGTGGAGTGCATTATGGATCGCGATCTCATTTCGCGCCTGGGTTGCCTGCACGGCTGCAATTGCAGATCCCTTCGATCGTCGCACATACACGCGCCAGGCACCGGTATCGCTGTCGAGCGTATGAAAGCCGGGCTGTAGATCGGATGACAACCAACTCAAGGCTTTTCCGGTGGCGGGCAACTTTACGACCATGACCCTAACCTCTGGATCGATGTTCGCAGCACTCCCACTTAAATGAATAGCCTCATGCAGCACATCATTACTCGCCAAGGCAGCTATTTGCCGCAACGTGTCGTCCTGGAATTCCTGGGCATCCTGATAGGCAAGCCAGAATGAAATCGCACCGGCTGCGATGCCGACGAGTACGACCGTGAGACCTAATGTGACTGAAAGCTGACGCTCCAACGAGCATCTCATGATTTATCCACCATCCAGCCAGCTCCACGGATATTTTTGATGGCATCTGCGCCAAGCTTCTTGCGAATGCCATGAATCAGAAAATCCACGGCATTGCTTTCCACTTCCTCGTTCCAGCCATAAATCCGCTCTTCCAGTTCAGTACGGGTCAAGATCGATCCTGGCTGAAGCATCAACGCATGCAGCAGAGAGAATTCTCTAGAACTCAACAAATACGAATCTTCTCCCCTTGAGGCTTCTCTAGTGGACGGGTTGAGGCTTATCTTGCCATTGGTGAGTAGAGGCGAAGATTGGCCTCCTTTTCTTCGTACGACAGCTCGTAATCTTGCAAGCAATTCGTTCATGTCGAATGGCTTGACGAGATAATCATCAGCCCCTAAATCGAGCCCCTTGATTCGATCTTCAACGGCATCGCGGGCTGTGATAATGATGACAGGGAGGTCATTTCCCTGTGACCGTAAGTAGCGTAACACCTCCAGACCATCTTGTTTGGGCAGCCCCAGATCAAGCAGTAGCCCCTGATGATCCTTATCTTTCAGGACATTTTTGGCTGTTTCACCATCCATGACCCAATCGACAGCATAAGCAGCATCCTTCAATGCAATTAGGATTGCATCGCCAATCATACGATCATCTTCAACAAGCAAAATGCGCATAGCAGAATGTTTAGATATTCAATATGTTGGTTGTTTTATAGATGGACTAGAAATCTTCAGTTTCCCTGCAGCAATGAAGATATACGGAAACAATGACCAGAAGGCCAAGTTAGCTTATCCATTACTCTAGCCTAGAAGAATTAGATTTAAATTAGGAAACAGGAGGTTTGCAAATTGGCCGGTCATCATAATTATGTTGCACGGCAATTTATGACGAAAAATCAGTTTATTGCCATAAGGCTATTTCATGCCATTTGTAGTCACGAGCCTGTACCGCGAAGCTGTCATTCGAACGACTGTGCAACACCAAAATCAGCGAATCTAGAGGCAGTTAGCTGGATGCAGTCTCAAAAAAGTGGAACTGGTTGCGTCCCGCCTGTTTCGAGACATACATGGCCTGATCGGCAAGGCGCAGCAAATTATCCCCGTCCAAGTCATCATCAGGGTAAATCGCAATGCCGATGCTGGAGGATATCTGAATAACATGGCCGCTGATGTTAAATGGTTGGTTGATTACTTCAGTAACCCTGGAAATCAAAGGTAGGCACTCAGACTTGTCCGAAATGTTCGTGAAGATCAGCACGAATTCGTCGCCCCCTAAACGGGCAACCGTATCGGTGGAGCGGGATGCGGCCAGCAACCTTTGAGCTACTTCAATTAACAATAGATCCCCTGTTTCATGGCCGTATTTGTCATTGACCGGCTTGAAGCCATCAAGATCCATGAAACATACCGCGATTTTCTGATTACTGCGCTGTGCTTGCGCTATTGCCATGTCGATACGGTCGTTGAGCAATACCCGGTTGGGTAATCCGGTCAGAGCGTCATGATGTGCCATACGCTCAAGTTGCCGCTGATGACTCTTGATATCTGAAATGTCTGAAAAGAGCGCAACATATCTTATGATTTCGCCATCATCATTCTTGACTGCAGAAAGAGTCAGACGTTCCGGGTAGATATCTCCATTTTTCCGTTTGTTCCATATTTCGCCGGACCAATGCCCGGTGCCGAGTATCGTTTCCCACATCGCTTCGTAGAATGCAGCGTCTTGGCGACCTGAATGAAGAATTCGCGGTGTCATACCTACAACCTCTTCACGGTTATACCCGGTAATCCGTGTGAAGGCCGGATTGACTTCAAGTATCGAAGTTTCATGATCGGTGATGAGGATTCCCTCGTCGGCATGGTGAAACACGCTCGATACCAGCTTGAGATAATCGTCGGTCCGTTTGCGTTCCGTAATATCGTTGATGATTCCGAGAAAATGGGTCAGTTTGCCTTCATCATCCCGAATGGGTGAGATGTGCAGCCTGTTCCAAAACAGGGTGCCATCTTTTCGATAATTACGCAGTGTGGCTTTTCCATGCCTGCCTTCTTTCAGGCAAGCTCGAATCTCGTCGAGTTCCGGCTGATTCTTATCTTCTCCTTGCAGGAAATTGCAATTCTTCCCTAATAGTTCGGATGCATCGTAACCTGTGATTTCTTCAAATGCGGAATTGACATAGACTAGTGGAAGATTCGAAACAGATGCATCCGCTATGGCAATACCGTTCGTACTGGACTCGAGGGCGCTGGACTGGATTCGAATCAGGGATTCGATCTGCTTGCGTTCCGTGTTATCTACGCCAATGGAGAGCAGGTACTTCATTGTTCCATCTTTGTCGAGAAGCAACGTATTGGTCCAGTCGATGATTCGCTCCTGGCCATTTCGTGCAACCAGGGTTGTCTCGTAGCGTAATGGGATGTCCCCAGACTGAGCAGATTCAAACATGTCAGCAACTTCAGCTTGTGTTTCAGGCAAAAAGAAATTGCGCCAGAAATACGGCTGGCCTTGCACTTCTTCGAAGCGATAGCCAGTCATTTCCTCAGCTGCATGGTTGAAACGGATGATCTCGCCTTCCCGGTCAATTGCCAGAATCGGCGTCCCCGCTGATTGAAAAATGGCGTTCATGAAGTCGCGCTCTTGTTTCAACTCCTCCTGAAGCTTCATGCGCGAAGTAACGTCGTCGTAAATTGCAACGATTTCTCCGGTATCCAGTTTGTAAATGTAGTTCTCTCGCCAAACTGCGATTCGTTCATCAGTATATTGGGCAGCCGGATAATGTTCCGGGACCCCGCTCTTCCAGACGCGCCGGAAAGCATCAAGCAATCCCATTTTTTCAGCACCTGGAAAGACAGTCATCAGCGTTTTTCCAATAAGATCCTCACGCTTCGTCTGATCCATGCGTTCTGATGCTCGGTTGATGCTAACGAAGATGAAATCTTTTCCATCCTCTATTGCCTTGTATACCGCAACGCCACTGCTCATATTCTCGAGCAATTGCTCAAGACGTTGTTTGCTTTGTCGCAGCGCTTCATCCATCCTCTTGCGCTCAGTGATATCTCGGGACGAGTTGAAAATCACGGGACGTCCATCAAGTTGGAGCGGATAACCCGTCACCTCGACATCAAAAATCTCACCGTTTTTGCGTCGATGACGGGTCTCGAACAGCGATCGTTTATGAATCGCAAGCTGTCGCTCAAGGGCATCTTCGAGCTCTTTTTCGGATAGCTGAGCATCCCACAGAGATACATTTTTTCCGAGAAGCTCCTCTCTCTGATAGCCTAATGCATCACAAAATGAATCGCTGCATTCGATCAAATTACCCTGTGCATCGAGAATATGGATGCTATCGCTGGCATTGCGCAGGAGGGCCAGATATTTTTGTTTCTCCCTTTGCAAGGACTGCCGACTGTCAAGCAGTTTCCGCCTGGAGTCGATCAACTGCCGAACAAGCGGGGTTACCATCCAGCGCAGCATCAATCCGCCTGATATGATTAGGGTGATCAGCAGTAGGGCGACAATCCTGAATTGCTCGGTAACCGGTGCGTACAATTCCTTCTGGTCAATCTTCAGAACCGCGCCCAAGCCGGTTTTGTTGACGGGGGCATAGGCTGCAATGACATTCTCATGCCGATAATCCTTGGCAAGAATGAGACCGGTTTTGCCCTGAAGGGCGTAATTCATCGGCAATGCCTCGTTGTTTATTACTCTGGGCAGTTTCTCAATCCTGCGGTCTGTCAGCCTGCTCAAATAGCAATCCATGTCCGCCGATTCCTTTGACAACGGACTGCAGAGGGCAAATTCGCTGGTCTTGCCGATGGATAAAAGTTTGGTAAATGCGTAATCCAGGGCAGGGAGGTCTGTTTCAATTTCGACGCTACCAATGCGTTGTCCACGTTCATCGTAAATCACAGAATGGGCGTGCAGAACGAATTGCTTATCCCATAGCAGAAATGCAGTTTGTTGTTCATTTAGATAGATGCGAAATTCGTCATGCTGTGCAAAGCGGCCTGCCTGCGCAATTCTTTCTCCATTGGCAGCCTTGATGAGCACACCGCTGAACCCGTTGGCAACAAATGAGGATGCAACTTTCTGGAGATTGGCCCTGCTTTCGTGCTCTGCCGTATTTGCATCAAGGTGAGTCAGGTTGATAACAATGAATGGTCGGGTAGCGATCATCCTCCCGTTGCGCATCCCGATTTCGATCTGGCTATCGAGCAGATTGACGTTATTCTGAAGGGAAATCTCGAGGCTGTTGCCCAGGCTGATTTCCCCTTGGTGCTGCATGACAAAGTATACGGACATGCCTGACACAACGGTCAGCATAGCCAAGATCGAGAAACCGATTATGCTGATCTTGTATCCGCCCCGCACCACGCCCCCATTAATTTTATTAATAACTTAGATTAATTATATCAGGATATGCTTTCTTTACTCTTACGAGTACTGAGATCTGACAAGCCTTGGATTCCAATGGGTTAAGCGGCGACAAAATTCTCGTTGTAACGTAGTATGAAAGCCATTGATGGATAACGGACGCATTGCTGATTGATGCAGCCAGCCATACGAAAGGCCAGAAAGCCTGAGGTGTTGTCCGTGAGTAGCCGCACGGAACGACGGCTCTATTTGCACATCTGCCGTTCGACATCTGGTGATTCGTCCAGCAGAAATGGGCACGGCGTACGTATTCAGGGGTGTTCCAGGAAGCCACCATTGAATTTTACCGCAAGACCGCCAGTGACTGCTTTCGGTGACGACCTTCAATTGGAAGTCCATGTCCATAGGGGCATTTAATTGCATAATTCTTGATCAATGCGAGCAAGCAATTCCGGAGTTAATTTTGATTCAGCTAAAAGAAAGAGATCACGTTCTTCAAATCGTACATGTTCCACCAATAAATCAGCGAATGCACTGAGGCAGGAAAACTCGCCGCCATTCAGTCGGCCAACCAATTCTCGTAATGCGTTATGCTCGGAGATAGCACGTGCTACGGGCGTGGCCAATCCTGCTTTCTCAAGTAGTGGCAGCAGACTGCTTTCTTCCTTTTGGAAATGCTTTTCAATTTCTCGCCTAAATGTATCGACCAGTTCCATGGCAAAGGCAGCTTGGCAGTCGATAGTTTCTCTCCCCGCCTGTAGCGCATGTTTCGCAAGCACCAAGGCGTGGTGGTGATCTCGAGAAAGATTAGTCAGGGCAACATGACGCCTCATTTTCAACCTTGCTTTCCATCAATTCGTTGTTTCCAGTAAATGGGTACGTGTTTGACATCCCATAGCACGAAGCTGACAAGCCAGATTAACGCCGCAATGATGTAAAAACTCGAAGCTCTGACCAATGGAAAATCACCCAGTATTCGGGCAATGGCAGCGAATTGGAAACCCAGAAAAAGCAACCATACAGTTTTGTCAGCCCGGAGCAAACGTCCTGAATGTCCGAGGGTGACACGCGTGACCATCGCAAGCACCATAGATGAAAAATACCCTATCGTCAGCGCATGCAGAGGTGCTATCGCTAACCAGACGTGCCCTGAAATGAAAGCCGTGAGACTCTGCGCTGAATACAACATCAACGCAATTGCAAGCCATGCGAACCCGATGTGCAGCATGGCCAGCAATCGCACGCTCAAGCTACGTCCGAATTGCCATAAACTTGAAAGATAGAAGGAGAGCACTGCCATCGGCAGATCGCTTACCCATAGGTAACGGATTTCTCCTGCCATGCTGAGGAAGGCGTGCGCGGCCATCCCGGCCAAGAGCATGAATAACGGCGAATAAGGGCGCTTCGGCTCGTAATTCTGCAGCGCAGTGCTAGAAAAGAAAGGTATCATCCTGTGGCTGACAGAGAGGAATATCGGCAGAAGGAACAACCATATGCCTGCTGTCAAAGAACTACGCAGCCAAATAGATTGGCCGTTCAGCAGCCACAACAGGTAGGCGAATGCGCCCAGCCAGCCGATCAACACGTTACCGATGACGATATAGGCATGAACCTTGTCGCGCGTTGAGCTTGAACTGGTCAGAATTACATCCAACAGAGCCCACGTACTTATTACCCATCCCAGGAGGTACAGACAGATCGAAAAGAACATCACGTCCTGTCCGGATAACAGCGCAAAATAGAACAAGAGCATACCAACTGCCATCAGCAGAAACCCTGGGATGAAATAGGCAGGCTTTACCTTTTTGCCGTTGACCCAGTTCGGTGCGGCAGTCATCAAGAAGCCAAAGATGAAAAATGGGAAGAACCCGTAAATCATCAAGAAGGCATGGATCCAGATCGATGCAATTGGCCAGTAGACAATGGGAAATACGTTAAAGCTCTTTCCGGCCAGGTCATAAAGCCACCATGAAATAGCCAAAACGCCCTGAATAGCCCCCGCGAAGAAGAAAAGACGATGGGGCGCCGAGCTGAAACTCTTCCAGTTATTCACTGCGGATTTACCAATGCGTCCTGATCAGCCTGTGCTCCAGGCACGCGGTCGCTTCATGCCTGCGATCTTGCAAGCTTGTTTAACGTAGCCGTAGGGGAAGAGTTCAAAAACCCGATTCCGGTGTTGGCCGAGATGTTTCATCACGAAGCGTACATCCGGCGCAACTTGATGCTCTGCATAAAATTCCCGCATGAAACGAATTGCATCCCAGTGTTCATCGGTCAACTGAATGGCTTCCTGTTGAGCAAATTGGGCTGCGATATCTTCGCTCCAATCCTGAGGATTAACGAGGTATCCTTCTTCATCAGTCGGTGCATTCATCGATAGCGCTCCAAAAAAAGAGGGGGAAAGGGAACCCCCTCGAACATCGTTGCAGATAAGGCTGAGCGCCTTTGCAACACCAATATATCAGGAGTTGATATATTCAATTCCATCGTAGTCGGACAAAGAAATCATGTCAATATAAAAATGCATTGTACATACATCTTAAAGTCCGAAGATTGGCATGTGTCTTTAAATGACAATGCAAATGTCTGCCTATTCATACAAAATGGATATCTACGCAAGATTTCCAGACGGCTGTAAATGGCACGAGGCTCCTGTTCGCCGAAAGGCAAAGCTGTCGTTCAGGATAATCCGTGGTTGAGCGGCGGGTTACTGGCACCTTGCTGCCCGACCTGGCGAAGCAACCCACAGTCGGCAAAGGCCGACATGCGGTCCTTGCTGTATATTCATGGCAGCGCAAAGCTCTGTTCCCAGTGCCCACTTTTATCTTGTCGGGCGCACCACCGAAATTGACCAAAGGTCATTCAGTCACCCGCAAATTCGTCCGTGCCCAGCCTGTGCCCAAATCGTGCCCGAGTTGTGCCCAGCCCGAAAATGTCGGACCTGTTTCGGAAGAATTTTGAATATTGCTTCCCGTGCCTCTGTTGAGCGCAAGAAAAAATGAATTGCTTCCATGTTGTTCCGGCCAGTGCGTAACTTGAATTGACAGGCATTTTTGCTATCGTATGTCATGGTTGTCCACAAATGCTGTGGAAAACTGCATAATTCTTCTCACTGACATGGTTTGCCAACAAATCCCGCCAGAATCTAAATTTCGCACAATGGACGAAGATAAAAGGAAAAAACTGGAAGCGCTCGGCCCTGAAAAACTGGCAACGGCATTGTTTGATTTGTCACTCCACGACGCAAGGGCAGGCGATGTGGTGGAAAGATTGATCTCCACACCCGACGATATCGTCAAGTCATTCAAGTCAAAGCTGTCAGGTCTCAAACGATCCAGGCGATTCATTCCATGGGGTGATTCTGCTCAATTTGCAAAAGAATTGCGCTTCGTGCTCAAGGATCTTCAGGAAAGCGTCAGGGACCCCTGCCTGGGTGCAAAGCTTGTCGCCGACTTCTGCGAAACGGATCAGGCCAGCATCGAGCGATGTGACGATTCCAGCGGACATGTCGGCGATGTCTACCAATATGATGCTGCTGAAGCTTTCTCGGCTTACGCCATCCATTGCGATGACAAGGCACTACTGGTAAAACTTCTTCTCGATCTGAACAAGAATGACGAATTTGGTATCCGAGTTGCCCTTATCGACCGGGCGCAAGAGTTCCTCTCTGAAGCATTGATCAGAGACTTGGTGATCAGCCTTGAAGAACTTTCGGAGAGGGAGACCGAACCATATCGACGCAGACATTGGCTGCATTGCGTCGAGTCCCTCGCCATGCAGATTCGAGACCCCGGGATGTTCGAAAAAGCACGTCTCGCATCTCATGAAAAGATTTCGACTTCCACATGCATCGATATTGCCCAAGCATATGTAGCGGCAGGCAATGCTGCGGTTGCACTGAATTGGCTGGAGCAGGTGTCTCAAGATGAGCGATTCATGGCAGATAATCGAGAACGGTTGCTGCTGGAAGTCTACGGCATGCTGGGAAACATTGAGGGCCAACGGGAAGTCGCCTGGCGGATTTTCAAAGCAGGACGGAGCGCGCCATCCTTCAAGACACTGCTGGAAGTCGTCGGCGAAGAACAGAAGGACGTCATTATTGACCATGAAGTCAGCGAAATTCTTAATGCAGGACAGTTTTCATATTCGGATGCGCAATTCCTGATCCAGATGGAACGCATGAATGAAGCAGAAAGATACGTATTGGACCGATCAGATCAGATCAATGGTGATCATTACCATTGGTTGGTGCCCATGGCTGAAGACATGGCTGCATCCGCCAAATGGCTTGGGGCGACCATCTTATACCGTGCATTGCTGGATTCCATATTGCGGCGCGCCAAAACCAAGACCTATCCTCATGGCGCCAAATATCTCCACAAGCTCCAGCGTATATCGGAACAGGTGACAGATTGGGGGGCTATTGGAAATCACAAGAAGTACTACGACTCACTGCGCATGAATCATGGCAAGAAAACGAGCTTCTGGCGGGCAGTTTCAGCATGACTGCTGCTTGGAAAGCGATACAATTTTAACTGGATTGACGGACTCAAACTCGGCCAAAACGGTCGTTAGTCAGTTTCGCCAGGTCGGGCCGGTAGGTGGCGGTAATCTGCCGTTCCACGGTTCTTTACCACGAATGGCTGCTTTCCATCTCAGCGAACAGGTGCTCCGTGCCAAGAGCGACCTCTCATAGCGTTTATAGAGCGGACCATCGAATGGCTGCTCGACTTTGAAACCCGCCCTACCTCCACTGCGTACAATTCGACCATGCTGGCATTGTAAGGTCGAAAAAACGCGAAGTCTCGGTACGTCAATAAACAGATCCGGATAGCTCCTAACGGCCATGGCACTTTTTGAATTTCGTGCCACTGCCGCACGGACACGGATCATTCCGACCCGGCTTTTTGGCCTTCCCTCGAGAGATGGCTCCTTTAGGCTGGTTGAGACTCATCACCCGCTTGTGTTGCGACATTCGCGCAGCATCTTCGTAAATGTATTCGTTTTCTTCAGTTAGCACCGTTGGTATGTGTACCGCGAAAGGTTGTGCTTGTTTGTAGACTCCATCGGCACCAACCTCTGCGACGATGCCGATAACGTTATCGGCATTGACAGCTAATGCAGCTGCGCTAGCCTTATCATTCACTCTTTTCCAGTTAATTTGCAGATCCTGTCGTTGAAGCCAGACGAAGAGCGGCATGGCGTCATCGGACAAAATAAAGTAACGAGCAGGGTGCTGGTTCAGGGTTTGGCGAAGATCGGATAGCATCTTGGACAGAGTATTCCGGCTTTCCTCGCCAAAGTCACGGATATTACTCTCGGCAAAAAGCCATCCGTGTGCTCTAGTGGCATTTAGTGCTTCAAGCAGCTTCTGTACCTCCCCCGGGAAGTACTGCGCCGGAAACGGAACGCTTTCCCAATCTTCACTCTCGAAGCTCCTGTCTACAATGTCGCTCATACCGTTCCAGATAGCCAGCTTCTCTTTATCGCCTATCACTTGGTCAGCAATGTCCAGGTCGAACCGGTTCTTCGTCAGGTACGCGCCCAAGTGGTTGAGCTCATCGAAAAGATAGGCACGGCGGATCCCTGCTACTGCTTGTCGAACCTCCATGTAGTGGGCAAACGAGCCGGGGGTGGGCAGGAACCGCTTGAGCACGAACAAGTCGTCAATGGACAGCGAAACAAAGGCATACTTCCCAAGTAGCGGTTCAATCTGCGGCAGCTCCTTGCAGTACGATGAAAAGGGGGCGAAAGACTCGACCGTTAGCCCAATCGGCACCATCACGCGGTAGTTGGAACGGTTGATACGGCAGCACTCTACATACTTGCCGTTGACGCGGTGGTACAACGGCACTTCATCAGCAGAGGCTAGGTAGTTGAAGAAGCGTTCGCACTGCTTATACGCCTTGAGTACCAAATCTTGCACGGACTGAGCGTGGCGACTGAAATCAAGCGCCGGCGACGCAATGCTAGCAGCCGCTCCTGCCTTGGCTTCAACCAGAAACAGCACGTCATCGATCAGGATGAGCGTGTCGTTTTCGGACCACTGCTTGCTGGCAGGATCCTTGTAGTAGATCTCCTGGAGAACCGTGGCGCCGGGAAGCTGAACTGCGAGAATGTCGGCGAAAGCAGCTTCGCTCATCGACTTCTGCCGTTCTTCAAACGTCTTCCTATAGTCTGGCTTTCGCTGAAGGAGGTTGTAGAGAAGCGCACGATACCCTGCGTCACGGGTAAAACACGGATCGATGGCATAGTAGTCCGATCCAAGCTGAATTAGGGGTTTCTTCCGCGCAGGAAGTGTCCGGTAGGGTGTCCCAGCAAAGGAGTCACCCGTCGCATAAAACTCGGTTTCTTCTCCGCGCCGGTACGCCAAGTCAGCCAAAAGCATTGGCGGCAACTTCGTGTGACGGCTCACGTTGGCGATACCGCCCCAAAGCATGTCATCCATCGCCCCCCCCGGCAGCTTTCGACAGTTCTGCATTGGCCGCGGTCCACTCCTCCATGACGTCATCCAGTGGCTTGTCTTGAGCTGCGGCGAAGGCCTGAGCTGCCTCAAACTGCTTCATCATTTCCTTGATAGCATTTGCATGCCCAAAACGCGTAGCGTCGGACATGTCTTGGAAACCTTCAGCGATATCGGAGGCACCGATACCATACACTTCTTTCAAGACATCATCGTGAGGGGTCAGAACGTAGTGGTAAAACTCTCCTTCCAAAACTTGGTACCGATTGCCGCGTAGCATGACCCAGTTGAGTTTTGCTTGAACCTCGATGTCTGCGGTGCCGGGACCGAAGATGCCGTCTTTGGTATCGGCAGACGTGGCCATCGCAAACCACATGGCATCCTTTAGCAGTTTGCTGCTTAGTTCAAGCAGCTCGGTGCACTGAGCTTCGTCAAATTTCATTGCCGTAGGATCTGCATCTGACGCGAGAACCGCGTGCACATATTCAAGCAGGAACTGGGTTTCATTGATAAGGTCTTCTGTGCTATTCGTTTCGCGCTGCCCCTGATCAACACTTTGGTCGGCTATCGCTTTCATTATGCGCTGGGCGTAGATATAGCCGAGCAAATCATGAGGGGGCATAGCGACGATCAGCTCGCGCATTCTAGCCGCAGTCGATTTCATGTCATTTAACAAAGAAGCAGCGCTTTCTTTTAGCTTATTCTCGTTCATAGCCATTAATTCATGAAATGTTTGAAGCCCAGATAAACCTCTCCAGAAACAGAAGATGCTTTACAGCCTAATTGCCTGAGATTAAGCCACGATTCGGTCACTCAACAGCATACCCTTTAAAGTCCTTGTCCGCGATTAGCTGCAAGGAGTGACTTCTGTATTCGGATATCGGCCGGTTAGCTCCTGGCGACTCGAACGGCAGTTCAGGGCACGGAGTTCCTATTGTAGGTCGCCGCCGAAAACAGTCTTTGGAAGACTGGTGAAAAAATCGAATGGCTGCTTCCTGACACGTCTTCGTATTCGTACTCCGTGCCAGTAGCTGCCAGTCTTCCTTTCCGCAGACAAGCCCTTCTAGAGTCCGCTTCGTAGCGGTGAATTGTCGGACAGCCTGAACTGAGGTCAATCTATCCAATAGTGCAAACTATACTGGTGAAAAAGATTTGAAGAGGATTCATGTTCGCCTAATTCCTCTCAGTTACATTCAAAGATTTCAGGAACCATAGACGATATGATGATCAAGAGGCTACGCACGATCTTCCTTGCTGTTTTGTTTACAGCGCCAATTGCAGCATCTGCCGCAAAGATCCCTTTGGAAACGGTAGCAGAGGTTTCCCTTCCGGGAAATGCTACGCGACTCGATTATGCGAGCATCGCCCCCAAGATCCATGAATTGTTCATTGCCCATCTTGGTGACAGCGCAGTCATCGCTTTCGATACCGTCCATGACAAGGTGATAGCCAGTGTTCCAAACATCGGCCATGTTCATGGCGTGCTCGCAGTGCCCAGCCTTGGAAGGGTTTATGCTTCGGCTACGGCAACGAATGAAATCGTTGCAATTGACGAAAAAAGCTTGAAGATCATTTCGCGCATACCTGGAGGATTCTATCCAGACGGCATGGCCTATGCGCCACACCAGCAAAAGCTCTATGTGTCAGATGAGCATGGCAAGACTGAAACTGTCATCGATACGCAAAGCAATAGGAGAGTTGCGACAATCCCGCTGAATAGCCAGGTAGGCAATTCCCAGTATGATCCCGCTTCGGGGAATATTTTCGTCAATGCACAGACTTCCGATAAGTTGATCGAAATCGATCCTGAATCAGACAGGATTATCGCGAGCCATAGGCTACCTGGATGCGCCGGACCCCATGGGCTGTTGATCGATGCGCATGACCGCCTCGCATTCGTAGCATGCCAGGATAACAACAGGCTGCTGGCCGTGAACATGAGCACAATGAAAGTCATCGCTTCTTTCGAGATCGGGCAGGATCCGGACGTTCTGTCTTTCGACCCAGGGCTGCATCGCCTTTACGTTGCAGGGGAACAAGGCATCGTTTCCATTTTCGACTTGTCCGGTGGCATGAGAAAAATCTGGGAAGGTTTCCTTAGCGACAACGCACATGTGGTCGTCGTCGATCCTGAAACCCACAAGGTCTATTTCCCATTGGAAAATGTCGGGGGGAGACTTGTGCTCAAGATAATGAAGTAAGATGACGGTCCAAGTAATCCTGTCAGGCACTGAGCATGCCCAATCCTGCGTCCTGGCTATGCAGCATTCATTCACCGACTGTAGAATCACTTATTCCATAATCGATGTCCCTCCATTGCCCTATGCTGCCTTGATCAGGTGCGTTTCCTCGGCGCCCAATGCCATGATAAGCCCGGAAAGGCCAAGCAAGCCAGCGGTCAGCCAGAATGCAGCCGATACGTCATGTCCCCACTGGGCGACAATCCCCAAGAGAATGGCGCCTATGGCGTATCCCGTATCCCGCCAGTAGCGGTAGGTGCCCAGCGCGGAGCTACGCCAGTTGGGGTGTGCAATGTCGGCGACCGATGCAATGAGATTGGGATAAAGCAAAGCCATGCCCACTCCCATGGTCGCCGCGCAAATCGTCCAGGCCGCAATGCCGTTCACCAGCGCCACGGCCCCGATGCCGATACCAAGCAGCCAGAGCCCGGCAACGACAGGAATTTTCCGCCCGATGATGTCCGACAATGCACCTGTCAGAAGCTGGGAGGCTCCCCATACCATGCCGTAGACAGCAGTGATCCATCCGATCTGCACCAATCCGAGCCCTCTTTCATGCAGGAACACGGGGAAAAGCACCCAAAGCAAGGCATCGGCAATCTTGTTGGCAACCCCTGCCTGGCAAAGCGCCCTGAATGTAGGATGCCTGAACGAGACCAGCGTGAAGACTTCCCATGTGCCGGGATGTTCGGAAATCCCCGCTGGCCAGCGTGGCTGATGACCTGCATAGGTTCCGTTGGCATGTTCTCGGCTCTCGGACTTGGCCCAGGGCAAGGTCTCCTTGATGAAAAAGAAGGCAATCGAAGATGCGAGCCCTATCACCGCCAGCGTGAAGCCGAAGAGTGCTTGTCGCGGCCCATAGATCTGGGCAAGGTACCCAGTGACCAGCCCTCCGATTCCCACTGCAGCATATCCTGCGAATTCGTTGACGCCGGTTGCAAAGCCGCGCTGTTCAGCTCTCGTGATGTCGACTTTGCTGGTGACAGTCATACTCCAGGCGAAACCCTGGTTGATGCCGAGAAAGACGTTCGCAGCAACGATCCACCCCCAGTTCGGCGCATACAGGATCATGAAGGGGATGGGAAGCGCGGCAAGCCAGCCCATCAGCAGCACTTTTTTTCGCCCGATATGTTCGGAGAGGCGTCCGGCCATGAAATTGAGGATGCCTTTGACGAACCCGAAGGAAACCACGAAGGACATCAGGAAAAGGAATGAACCCTTTGATACTCCGAAGTCTCCGCTCAGTACAGGCAGGACGTTCCGTTCCATGCCTATCATCAGTCCGACGAAAAATACCTGTACGGCCTGCTGGATGAACTGGTGGAGATTGGCGCGTATGCCCCGTATATAAACAGCTTCTGCTGCCACAGCAGCGCGAGTATCCATTATTTCGGCAACTTTCATGCCGCGATGTTGGCTGCCACCATCCTGTCCATTTCAGCTGGACGAGGCGGGATATCCTTGACCAAATGCTCGATGAAGGCTTCCCTGTTCATCGACAGTCCCGGGTTCCAGCGTTTCTCGAAGCCTATCGTGGAAGAAGGCTTTCCTGACAGTCCTGCGCCGCACACGCTGCCTGCCTGATGGCCGGGGAACAGTTCGACTTCATCGGATAGGCGTAACAGCTTGGCATGTAGGCTGTCATAGAGCTGCCCTGCCATCTCGCGTTCGCGGCCCAGGAGGTCGGGGCGGCCGATGGAGCCGACGAACAAGGTATCCCCGGTAATCACGAACCAAGGCAATTCACCTCTGCGCCGGTCCGTCACCAGCAGGCAAATGCTGTCGGGAGTGTGGCCGGGAGTATGCAGCACTTCCACATCGACATTACCGAGATTCAGAAGCTGGCCGTCGCTCAACGGGTCGAAATCGAATTTGACGATTCCCTTATCCGATTCGTGCAGGCAATAGGGCGCACCGACCATTTCAGCGAGCTTCCGCCCCCCTGAATAGTGGTCTGCGTGAATATGGGTGTCGACGACAAAATTGATGCTGACGCCGGCTTTCTTTGCCTCCTCGATAAACCATTCCTCGTCACCGGCTACCACATCCACTGCCATGGATTTGCCCTTGGTGCCGCAGCCGAAAAAATAGGACAGGGAGGATTCTTTCGTTGCAAGCTGCTTGAAAAACATGTTGCCTTCCTTCCGGATTAATCAGATCACTAAATATCAAAATTTTTCTGTGGTATTGCCAATGTCAACTTCGCCCTGCTGCGCAGCCATTGGAAAACACCTCATGAGCGTGGTTTTTCGACTTGGTCATCGGCTTTCACGTTCTGATCCTTCCACTTTTCATAGCACTCCAGACCGCAAAAGTGCATAACGTAGTCCGTTGCTTCTGGAACGGTGGCTTCGCTGATCGGCACTTCCTTCAGGCATATCACGCATGCGACTTGTTCCACTCTGACCGGTTTGCCTCTTGTAGTCATGGTGTTCTCCTTTTAATCCGACCACCCAATTCGTTCCTATCTCCGGTGGGATTGTGATCCGCATTCAGGGCACCCAACGAATTACAGGCCAACCAACTGCGCCTGGTATCCCTTGCTTCTCACCACATTCAGAAGCGCAGCGGAACTCGTGGTATCCGAGTCATACAAAATCACGAGGAGGTGAGGCTGGTCAAAGCGGGGCGCGATCACTCCTTCGATCTCCCTCAGTTCAGACTCGATGGCCTGCTGCTGAACTGCGTCGAGCGTTCCGTTGATGTGAATCATGATGTCTGTTGTTTGCATAACGATTCTCCGTCACGTTTGCGGTGCATCTGGCAGCGCCACCCTAAAACTCGAACAGCCAGAATTTCTCGAATGCCACCTTGCCCAGATGCAGGGTGCGGTTCGGCTGCCGCAGCTTCACCTGCGGCACAGGTTCGGCGTAGAAATCGCCGCTCCCGAAGCCCGCCTTGCCGTCCCCCGTCTCAAGGAAACATTCGCCGTGGCCGTCGAAGCGCCGCAGTTCGCCTTTGCCCGTGATGGCGTGGATGAGATTGTCCGCCACCACCTCTGCCTCGCCGTGGGCGAAGACACCGGCCTTGGGCAGCGGCTTGCCCATGGCGAGCATGATCCCGGTGACATCGCCCAGCGCATAGACGCCTGGGAAACGGGTTTCCAGAGTGTGGCGATCCACCGGCACCCAGCCCGATTCGCCGGTGAGTCCAGCTTCCTTCACGACTCGCGGCGCACGGTGCGGCGGCACGTAGGCCAGCAGGTCATACTCAGCCATTTCCCCATTGGCGAAATGGATGCGCCGGGCTTCGGGTTCCACGCGCGTAACAACATGTTCCGGGTGATAGCCTATCCCTTTGTCTTCCACCATCTGCCGCACCTGCCGGGAGACTTCCGGCCCCGTTACCGGCATGGGTCCCGGTTCCGGAGTGTAAACGTCCACGCTGATGCTGTCCCGCAGTTTGCGCTTGCGGCAGTCATATTCCAGCAGCATGGCCGCCTCGTAAGGCGCTGCCGGGCATTTGAACGGCACGGAACTCACCAGCACCGCCATGCGTCCCTCGCGTAACCCGAGCCGCGCTTCGCGCAGTCCCTCCGAGCCTTCCAAGGTGTAGAAGTTATGCCCCACTTCGGCTAGGCCGGGAATGGCATCCGGGGCGAACTCCGCACCAAGGGCGAGCACCAGATAGTCGCCACCGAGCACCTGTCCGTTCACCTCGACTTCGCGCCGCACGGGATCAATGCGCGTAATTTCTCCCCTCACCAGTTCCACGCCCTGCTGCCTGGGCCGGGAGTAGGACCTGACTATCTTGTCGCGCGTGCGCAATCCCACCATCAGCCACAGGAAGGACGGCGCGAAGACATACCGCTCCTCCCGCTCGATCAGCACCACGCGGTGCTCGCGGGACAGCCCCTTGCGCAGGCGGCTTGCGGCTACGATACCGCCAATCCCGCCTCCGAGTACCAATATGGTTTTGCCTTGTGCCATTGCCATCTCCTTCGCTCGAATACAACCTTCAGGAAATCGCCACCGATATTTTCAGAACACCAGCACCTTGTCCGCCCACGCCGTCCATTCGGTCAGCTCGGCCAAAGTGCTCTTGTGGGAACCGTCCGCGATATCGTCCTCATCTATTCCCCGTGCTTCCATGCAGGTGCCGCAAATGCCGACAGTTCCGCCATGACGGATCACGTTGCCCAGCATGACTTCGATGCTGTAGTAGCCTTGCGGCACCTTCTGGCCCTTGTGGGCAGCGGCGGCGCCGTCCCCGATCAGGAAGATGCGCACCTCGTTGCCCTCCTGTTTGGAGAGCGAGCCGGCTAGGCGAAGGCCATTATAGGTGCGCTCGCTGCCATAAGGGCCATCATTCAGAATGAACAGCGTTTTCATGATCCCTCCATACAATCTAATGATTGTTAGACTAATTAAATACCATGAGATTCGATATGTCAATATTTTCTGGGTGTTTTCCAGTTTTCTTGACTTGTAATCTGTATCGAAATAGATTGTTGGTTATGGACAATGGAAGACAGATCAAGGATATGCTTTACGAGCAGGTCGCCAGGATTGGTAAGGCGATTTCCAGCCCCAAGCGGCTTGAACTGATCGAATTGCTCTGTCAGGCAGAAAAAGCCGTGGAAACGCTCGCGCAGGAGGCGTCAATCAGCATGAAACTTGCCAGCGCTCATTTGCGTGAATTGCGAAATGCCAGGCTGGTCGATACTCGTCGGGAAGGCAAAAATATTTTTTACCGACTTGCAGACAAGCGAGTAGCCGATTTCTGGGTGAATGTCCATTCGCTCGCCGAAGATCGTCTGGTGGAATTGCAGGAAGCACTACATGATCTTTCCCTGTTGCCTGACGAACTCGTGCCCAATGATCGGGAAAGCCTCATGAAGGCTGCACGCAAAGGGGAAGTGGTCGTGCTCGACGTCCGGCCAGTCGACGAATACCTGACCGCCCATCTGCCTTTTGCAAGATCAATCCCCCTGGGGGAACTCAAGCACAGGCTTGCGGAACTTCCCAAGGACCGCCCCATCGTCGCCTATTGCAGAGGACCTTACTGTCTGATGGCGCCGGATGCAGTCGCATTGCTCAAGGATGAAGGCTACTCAGCACATTTGCTGCGGGATGGTGTAGCCGAATGGGCGCGGCCGAGCGGTAATTGATGCGCTCGTCAACATTGATGAGGATATATAAAGATGGCGATGTCACCTAGCGAGTACGATGCCTGGTATACCACGCAGCGTGGCAAATGGATTGGCGAGGAGGAATATCATCTCATCGCATCGATGCTTGCCCCTCGCCCAAATGAAACGATGCTCGATGTTGGCTGTGGTACGGGGTATTTCACGCGCAAATTTGCGGCCGATGCTGTCGTCAAGAGCATCGTTGGCACCGATGTGAATCTAGATATGCTTCGCTTCGCCGCTGAGCATTCACCTGAGTCCGTTCTCTTTGTCGCTGCTGATGCACGTAACCTCCCGTTTCCTAATAAGAGTTTTGATTTGGTCTTCAGTATTGCCGTCTTGTGTTTTATCCCTCAGGAAAAAGCGGCTCTGCACGAAATGATCCGTGTGGCGCGTCGAAAGCTGGTCCTGGGATTGCTTAACCGCCGTAGCATGCTCTACTTCCAGAGGGGCCGGCATGGCGGCAAGGGTGGGTATCGAGGCGCGCATTGGCATACTCCAAGAGAAGCCCTACAATTGTTTCACGGTTTGAAGCAAGGTGAGGTCGAGTGGCGGACCATCATCGTGCTTCCAAATGAAAACAAGCGTTGGAAGCAGAAAACGGAAGCACGCCTCCGGCGCTGGTTTCCCGGCAGAGGGGCTTTCCTCGCCGTTTCCGCAACTACATGACGCCCGAACCTTGCTTGATAGAAATGCGCTTTGGAAATGATTTCATGAAGGACAGAACATGAAAAAGACGAGCAGCGGATTATCTACATGCGTACACGCGGGTGAAATAAAAGATGCACTAGGCTCGCCGCATACGCCTACTTACACGACCACGACCTTCAAGTTCGACTCAACATCCGATTTGCTCGATGTGGTGGAAGGTCGCAAACAGGGCAGCCTGTATACCCGTTATGGCCTCAACCCCACCATATTCAGTCTTGAAGAGAAACTCGCCGCGCTGGAAGGCGCGGAAGCGGCCTGGGCATTCAGCTCCGGCATGGCGGCTTTGTCTGCATTGTTTCTTGCCCATGGGCGCAAGGGCATCATTTGCATTGGCGATGCTTATGGAGGCACCATGGAACTGCTTTCCAGTCAGTTGCCGGAACTTGGCATACCCACATACTTCTTATTGGGCAGCGAGTTGGACGGGCTGAAGAAATTCATTGAAATAGGCGCGGGTTTGGTGTTTTTCGAGACGCCATCGAACCCGACGCTGGAAGTACTGGACATACAAAAAATCAGCGGCACTGCCCACGAGTCTGGGGTTCTGGTGGCAATTGACAATACTTTCGCTTCGCCTGTAAACCAGAACCCTCTCGCTTTGGGAGCGGATTTCGTCGTCCACAGCGCTACCAAATACTTGGGCGGGCATAGCGATATTACTGCCGGGGCATTGATGGGCTCGAGGCATTTGTTGGCGCCTGTATGGGTATGGCGCAAGAATCTGGGCACCATGGTAGCTCCGGAGGTTGCTTCTCTTCTCGCGCGCAGCATACGGACACTTCCAGTGCGGGTGGAAAGGCAAAACGCGACCGCCCAACTTGTAGCGGAAACCATGGCTCAGCATCCCAAGGTGGAGCAGGTTTATTACCCTGGTTTGCAGGATTTCGAAGGTCACACTATTGCAAGATCTCAAATGAAGGGATTTGGCGGTATGCTGACATTAGATCTGCGGGGCAACCAGGCGGACGCCATACAAGTGATGGACAGGTTCAAGTTATTTGCCATTGCCCCCAGTCTGGGCGGGGTGGAAAGCCTGGCGACCATGCCGGTGACCACGACGCATCATGGATTGCCGCTGGATGAACTGATGCGGCGAGGAATCTCGGAGACCATGATCAGGCTTTCCATCGGCCTGGAAGACGCTCAAGATCTGATTGCCGATCTTGAGCAGGCGCTTGGTTGAATTTCTGAAAGTGAATACACAAACAAAACAATATGGGCACACATAACAAAGGCATGCAATGCCATAATAGTAAGCAATATGTTCTTGACTTCAGCGCCGGCTTCGCCTAACTTGAAAAAATGTTGACAAGAAGAATACGCCATTTGCTCGCAGTATTCTGTATCGCGATGCTGGGATGGGCCCAGTTCGCGGCGGCGTCCTACACCTGTCTGCAGGACGTTCCGAAGATGGCGTCCATGCAGGACATGCAGCCAGATTGCGCGGGAGGAATGCACGAAAAGCCTTCCATCCTGTGCAAGGTTCATTGTGAAAGTTCCACCCCTTCGCCTCAAGCGATGGATATTGCCGCACCGATTCTGCCCATGCTCTGCATGACAGCTTCTCCGGATGCGCCTTGGCATGACATGCTCCCGGCATCCGCTTCAAACCGCTACAGTCAATCCGGTGCCCCCCCTCCGCTGCGCATCCAGTATCAAGTCTTTCGCATTTAAGCATCTTCCGTGACCGGTTTGCGCCGCGCAATGCGCGGTATTTGTTCACTTGAAGGATGCTTCACCATGCCCATTTTTATTTCGCGCCAGTCCAGCTGGCGAACGGCATTTGCCCTGCTGCTTCTCGCCTACTGCGAAGCAGGACATGCCCTGACATTCGAAGAAGCGCTGAACCTTGCGGAAACGCAAGCGCCGCAAATCAAGGCGCAGGCGGCGAACATCGCCTCCGCCAGATTGACCAGGAAATCGGCCGGGCAATTGCCCGATCCAAAGCTCGAGGTCGGGGTCGAGAATCTTCCGGTCAGCGGTCCCGAGCAATATAGCCTGACCCAAGACCCCATGACGATGCGCAGAATCGGCCTGATGCAGGATTTTCCCAATGAAGAAAAGCGGAGAGCCCAGGCGGAGGCTGCGCGGGCGGGCGTGGATGTCGCCGAAAAACAGATGCAAATCGAGAGGCTCACTGCAATGAAGGGTGCAGCTTCAGCCTGGATTGAGCGCGACACCGTCGAGCGGCAACTGCAATTTGTAGATGCCCTGCTTGAGGAAAACAGGCTTTTCAATGCGGCAGTGCGTGCGGGCGTTGCCTCGGGAAAGGGTACGCTCGCGGATGGCATTATTCCCCAGCAGGAAGCCGTGTCGATCGAGAATCTTCGCAGTGATCTGCTCGCCCGCCGGGAAAAGGCGGTTGCGGAACTCGAACGCTGGATCGGCAAGGCAGGCGGCGAACCGCTTACGGGCTCCGTTCCAGACTTGCCCATAGACCGGGACATGCTCTCCCATGCGTTGCATCATCATCCAGAACTCGAAATATTCGATTCCAGAGACCGAAAACTCAATGCCGAAATCAGTGAGGCCAAGGCAGCCAAAATACCGGATTGGGGGGTGGAGTTGGCTTACCAGGAGCGAGCTCCTCAATTCGGCAACATGGCTTCATTCCAGTTCACCATCGCTCTCCCTGTCTTTCCGGAATCCCGCCAGGATCCGCGGATCGCCGAGAAACAGTCGGAAAAGGCGGCGCTCGATGCGGAGCGCGAGGCGACCTTCAGGGAACACAATGCCATGCTTGAGTCGGATCTTGCCGAATACAAACGGCTGAGCGACATGGCGAGGCGCCAGGAAGAGACATTGATTCCCCTTTCCGAAGAAAAAGTGCGTTTGACGATGGCCGCCTGGCGCGGCGGGAAGTCGGGCCTGGCGGAGGTAGCTTCCGCCAGGCGAGAGCGTATCGAAACAAAACTGAAGGCCATTGAACTGGAAGGCAGCCGCGAACTCGTTGCAGTGCGCCTTCATTACACGATGCTTCCGGGAGTCAAGCCATGAAGAGACCAAAATTGTTCGTTTTTCTTTTGTTTTTGCTGTTGCTGGCAGTATCTCTGAGTTTGTATCGGGCAAAACGTCCAGGGTTGGATAAGAAGCCTCATCCACCATCAAAACAAGCCAAAGTGTTGTACTGGTATGATCCGATGCGCCCGGATCAGCATTTCGACAAACCTGGCAAGTCCCCCTACATGGACATGGATCTGGTGCCCAAGCTTGCCGATGAGGAAAAAACCAATGCCTCGGTGAAGATCGATCCGTCCGCAATGCAGAATCTCGGTGTACGGCTGGCGAAAGTGGAAGGCATTGCGCTTTCGTCCAGAATCGAAGTCTCAGGAATGATCGGCTTCGACGAGCGGGATGTGGCCATCGTGCAGAGCCGCGCGAACGGATTCGTTGTAAAAGTGCCGCCGCTCGCCCCCGGCGACGTCGTTCACAAGGGGGAGGCGCTCGTGGTTCTTTCCGTGCCTGAATGGTCAGCCGCCCAGGGCGAATTTCTCGCGGCCCAGGGCGACCCGGCCTTGGTGGAGACAGCACGCGAGAGGCTGCGCCTTTCGGGAATTCCGCAAGATTATATCAGCGAAACCGAGAAAACCGGGAAGGCAAACCTGGAATTCGTCCTGCGTTCACCTGTTTCCGGGGTGGTCCAGTCGCTCGACATCCGCACAGGCATGAACGTTTCCCCGGGGCAGACGCTGGTTCGCATCAACGGACTTTCGACAGTCTGGCTGGACGCAGCCGTGCCGCAGGCGCTTTCCGGCGAAGTTCATGTCGGGGACAAAATTGAGGCGATGATCTCCGGCTTGCCGGAAAAAGCCGTTCCCGGGCGAGTCGAAACGGTTTTGCCCGTACTGAGTGATCCAAGCCGCAGCCTGAGAGTAAGGATAGCATTTCCTAATCAGGACCTGAAATTGCGTCCGGGTGATTCGGCCCAGGTCAGGATAGGCCATATGACGGATGAAACCGCGCTTGCCGTTCCGACTGAAGCCGTCATCAGGACGGGGAAGCGGTCTCTTGTCATGGTTTCCGATGGAAAAGGAAGGTTCGTTCCCGCTGAAGTGGTGCCTGGCCAGGAGATAGGCGATAGGACAGTGATCCTTTCGGGCCTGGAAGAAGGCCAGAAAATTGCCTCGAGCGGGCAATTCCTGATCGACTCGGAGGCGAGCCTCTCTGGAATCATGGCGCGATCTTCCGCACCAGCCAGCGCATCGGGCAATACGGACGAAACCGATGCGACCATCATGGATTTGTCAGGAAAGGAAATCACCCTGCGGCATGGCCCGTTCAAGGCCTTCAATATGCCCGGCATGACCATGACCTTCCCGCTTGCTGACCCGGATGTCGCCAATGGATTGAAATCAGGCGACAGGGTGCATGTGACGGTGCGCAAAACCGACCAGGGCATGGTCGTCGAAAAAATGGGCAAGATGGGAGGCATGCCGTGATAGCCAAGCTCATCCGCTGGTCCGTAAAGAACCGCATCCTGGTTCTCATCGCGACCCTTTTTGTCACGGCATGGGGGATCTGGTCCGTCAGAACCGCGCCTGTCGATGCGCTCCCGGATCTTTCAGACGTACAGGTCATCATCCGCACGAGTTATCCGGGACAGGCGCCGAGGATCGTGGAAAACCAGGTCACCTATCCGCTTACGACCACCATGCTCTCCGTTCCGGGAGCGAAGACGGTGCGAGGCTATTCCTTTTTCGGCGACAGCTATGTCTATGTGCTGTTCGAGGACGGGACAGATCTCTACTGGGCCCGCTCCAGAGTCCTCGAATACCTCAATCAGGTTCAGGGCAGGCTGCCCGCGACAGCCCGTTCGAATCTCGGACCGGATGCAACAGGCGTGGGCTGGATATACGAATATGCGCTTGTCGACAGAACAGGGCACCACGATCTTTCGGAGCTCAGAGCTATCCAGGACTGGTTCCTGAAATACGAACTCAAGACCCTCCCCAACGTGGCCGAAGTCGCCAGCATCGGCGGCATGGTCAGGCAATACCAGGTGACTCCCGATCCCGTGAAGCTCGCGAGCTTCGGCATCACCTATGGAGAAATGAAGAAAGCCATCCAGGATGCCAATCAGGAGGCGGGGGGTTCGGTTCTCGAACAGGGAGAGACGGAATTGATGGTACGCTCCTCCGGCTATCTGAAAAACATTTCGGATTTCAAGGCCATTCCCTTGAAGCTCGCGAACGGCGTGCCGGTCACGCTGGGCGACGTCGCCAGAATCCAGATCGGCCCGGAAATGAGAAGGGGGATAGCGGAGCTCGACGGCCAGGGGGAGACCGTGGGTGGCGTGATCATCCTGAGATCGGGCAAGAACGCAAGAACCACGCTCTCGGCGATCCATGAAAAGATCCGGGAACTCGGGAAAAGCCTGCCTGAAGGGGTTGCGATCGTTCCTACCTACGACAGGAGCGGATTGATCGACAGGGCGGTGAAGAATCTGGACCACAAGCTCATCGAGGAATTCGTCGTGGTAGCCCTCGTCTGCGGCGCATTCCTCTGGCATCTGCGCTCTTCCTTCGTCGCTATCGTGTCGCTTCCCCTGGGCGTATTGATGGCTTTCATCGTCATGAAATACCAGGGTATCAATGCCAACATCATGTCGCTCGGCGGAATCGCCATCGCCATCGGCGCCATGGTCGATGCGGCGATCGTGATGATCGAGAATGCCCACAAGAAAATGGAAGCCTGGAAAGAGAGCCATCCGGGAGAAAAGCTCGTTGGCAAGACGCACTGGGAAGTGGTAACTGAAGCCGCGATCGAGGTTGGCCCTGCGCTCTTCTTCAGCCTTCTGATCATCACCGTCTCCTTCGTTCCCATCTTCACGCTGCAGGCTCAGGAAGGCCGGCTCTTTTCGCCGCTTGCCTACACGAAAACCTATGCCATGGCGTCAGCCGCCGCCCTTTCCGTAACCCTGATCCCGATCCTGATGGGCTACTGGATCAGGGGAAACCTGCCGAGGGAAGAAGCCAATCCCCTGAATCGCTGGCTGATCCGGATCTACCGGCCGCTGCTCGAATCCGTGCTCTCAAGGCCAAAAATGACGCTGGCCGCAGCCTTTCTGGTCTTTCTGACGGCCGCCTTTCCATTGAGCCGTCTGGGCGGGGAATTTTTGCCGCCGCTTGACGAGGGCGATCTGCTCTACATGCCTTCTGCGCTACCCGGTCTTTCAGTTCAAAAAGCGTCGGAACTGCTGCAGCAGACGGACAGGCTGATCAAGTCCGTCCCTGAGGTCGAGGAGGTGTTCGGGAAAGCAGGACGTGCCGAGACGGCAACGGATCCCGCGCCGATCGAGATGTTCGAGACGATCATCCGCTTCAAGCCGGAAAATCAGTGGCGGCCCGGCATGACGAAAAGGAAGCTCGTGGATGAGCTGGACAGAACCGTCAAGGCCCCGGGGCTTGCCAATATCTGGGTGCCGCCCATCCGGAACCGCATCGACATGCTGGCAACGGGCATCAAGAGCCCCATCGGGGTCAAGATATCGGGCTCGAATCTCGCCGATATCGACCTTGTCGCCCAACAGGTGGAGCAAGTGGCAAAATCCGTTCCCGGCGTCTCTTCAGCGTTTGCCGAACGATCCACGGGAGGCCATTACGTCGACATCGACATAGACAGGTTCGCAGCAGCCCGCTACGGCCTCAACATCTCGGATGTTCAGGATATCGTGAGCGGCCTGATAGGCGGGGAGAACATCGGCGAAACGGTGGAAGGATACGCACGCTACCCGATCAACCTGCGCTACCCTCGCGAATGGCGCGATACGGTCGGAAAGCTGGAAACATTGCCTATCGTGACGCAGGCGGGTGCCCAGATCACGCTGGGCATGCTCGCGAATATCCATGTCACGGATGGACCGCCCATGATCAAGACCGAGAATGCCAGGCTGTCCGGATGGGTTTATGTCGATGTGAGGGGGCGCGATCTTGCATCAACCGTTTCGGATCTTCGTCATGCAGTGGAAAAAGAAGTCAAACCGGCTCCCGGGGTGAGCATTGCCTATTCAGGGCAGTTCGAGTTCATGGAACGCGCCAATCAAAGGTTGAAGCTCGTGGTCCCGGGAACGCTCCTGATTATCTTCGTCCTGCTTTACCTGACCCTGGGTCGACTCGATGAAGCGCTTCTCATCCTCGCGACCCTGCCTTTTGCGCTGACGGGAGGAATCTGGTTCCTTTACTGGATGGGGTACAACCTGTCCATTGCCACGGCCGTGGGGTTCATCGCGCTGGCAGGCGTCGCTTCGGAATTCGGGGTCGTCATGCTGATCTATCTGAAGCACGCCTGGGACGAGCGGATTGCTTCGGGCCGGGCTGCCGAAGCTGATCTGCTGGAAGCCATTCGCGAAGGCGCCGTGTTGCGTGTACGCCCCAAGGCCATGACCGTCGCCGTGATCATTTCCGGGCTGCTTCCGATATTGTGGGGAAACGGCACGGGGAGCGAGATCATGAGCCGCATCGCGGCCCCCATGGTGGGGGGCATGATCACCGCCCCGCTTCTTTCCATGTTCGTCATTCCCGCGGCGTACAGGCTGATGCGCCGCAGGGAAATTACTCTCAACCAGCCACAGGAGCGTCTATCATGAAAAAGATTTGTTTTGCGTTGATTCTGTCGGGCATTTCCATTGCCGGAGTTGCCGCCGACATGTCAGGCATGGACATGAAGGGCATGGACATGAAGGGCATGGACATGAAGGGCATGGAGCAGCCCGGAAACAAGGCCCAAACCTATCGCACCACCGGCGTCGTCAAAGCGCTGGACCCATCCGGAAAACGCGTAACCATCGCCCACCAGCCCGTCGAGGCACTCGGTTGGCCTGCCATGACCATGACCTTTTCCGTCAAGGATAGGAAGCTGATAAAGAAGCTTCATCCTGAAGAAAAAATCAAATTCGAGTTCGTCAAGCATGGGAGCGGGTATCTGATCACCGGCGTGAACTGATGTCCGTTCCGGAAAGGAGGACTGAAATGAACATTTGAAACAGGGTTTCATCGAATTTTGTTTTCAATTCTTAAAGGAGATTGTGAAATGGACAAGAAATCAACGTGGATCGCAGGCGTAGTATGCGGCGCGGCTTTAGCACTCGGTCTTACTCTCGGAGGATATGCAATCGGAGCCGATGAGGGCCAACAAGCTGTTTCCATGGAGCAGCAGATCCTCAACGCCAAGACCAAAGCCGATCATGAGGCGCTGGCGGCGCAATACGAACAGGAAGCCAAGGAACTTGAGAAGAAGGCGGAGGAGCACAAGGAAATGGCCAAGGCTTATAGCCGGAATCCAGCCCTGGAAGCGAAGCATGGTTTGGTGACGCATTGCAACAGACTCGCAGAAAAATATGCGGAAGCGGCCAAGGAAGACATCGCCCTGGCGAAACTGCATCATCAACTGGCGGAAAAGGCCAAATGAAGGGATCGCTTGCGCGATCCGAAATGACGAGCCCCCGCCTGCTTGTCGGGGGCTTTCATCCGAGCTCATATCTAACGTTTCTCGGGAGTTTTCATGCATTTTGGAATCAAGCACTATGTGGCTCTGATTGTGTTGCCATTGACCATCGCCATGATGGGCGTAGCAATCTTCATCTACTCAGGAAGTTACAACATCGGTGCCGACGATCATCACACCAAACCGGTTTTCAGGATCTTGGAGACCTTGCGCGACCGTTCGGTCAAGACCCACGCCCGGAACATCGTGGTCCCCAAGCTCGACGACGAGAAACTGATCCTCAAGGGCGCCGGGCAATACGCAGCGATGTGCACCGGATGCCATTTGATCCCTGGAAAAAAAGACTCCGAAATCCGGCACGGACTTTATCCGTTGCCGCCCAACCTGACCCAAGTGCGGATGGACCCGAAGGAAACTTTCTGGATTATCAAGCACGGCATCAAAATGAGCGCCATGCCTGCCTGGGGCGGCAGCCACGATGACGACACGATCTGGAGCATGGTGGCTTTCCTGCAGAAACTGCCGGACCTGACACCGGGACAATACAAGGACATTGTCGCCAAGGCCCCGCCCGATGATGACATGGATATGCCAGATCACGGCTGAATCCGCCATCCCGCGCAAACAATGCAGTCGCGGTTCATTCTGATCAATGACTACGTACTAGACTAAGCAAGGGAAGTGAACTGTCAGCATCATGACATTTTGGGATTCTCGCAGATCAATCGAATAGAGGGGTTTTCAACAAAAAGGAAGATTGTGATGAAAAAACGGATCGCCAACGGATTCATTGTTTCGGTTCTGGCCTGTAGTCTCGGCATGATTTCGATTCTGGCATGGGCAGGGCCGGATTTCCAGCAAAAGCAGTTGTACCAAAACATCCGCGATGCGGAAATGAAAATGAAGGAGACAGAGGCGGCCAAAGGCGCCGAGCGTCAGAAGCTGCTTGCGCAACACCTGAAAATGATGAAAGACGTCATGGATAAGATGAAGGCCATGAAGCCGAAACCTGGCATGACCATGCAGGAGCACGAGGAGTGGATCGACGAGCATCAGAAATTGATGGAATCCATATTTGGGCAAATGATGAAAGAACACCACATGCTCATGGATATGAATAAGCCTATGAATGGTCGGTAACCAGGTACAGCTACCTGGAATGCTCCATTGAGAACCTGATACCCCCGCCTTTGGGCGAGAGGTCAGCAATGAAAGGAAAAGACATGTTCCCTGATCATATGTGGTTTGCCGGTGTGTGGTTTTTTTCTATTTTCTTCCTCGTCGTATTGATTTTCATCGGGTTCTCATTTTTGCACAGGGGGCGCTTCGGCCCGTCCGGAGACGCATCCGAAACCCCTCTGACTGTCTTGAAAAGGCGTTATGCCAATGGGGAGATTTCGAAGGAAGAATTCGACCGGATGAAACAGGATGTATCATGAACCGTATTGCGCGAAATGGTGGCGTCGAAATGCATGCAGTTGCATGACCTGGAAATTTCAAAACTCTCAATTCATGCCCCCGAAAGGAAATCAACGTGAGCACTGCTACTGATCCGGTATGCGGAATGGAGGTCGACGACAAGTCGGGGCGCAGCTTGGAACATACGGGCAGGCGCTATTACTTTTGCTCTCAACATTGCATGGAAAAGTTTTCCGCAAATCCCGGTAAATACCTGAACCCGGCTGTGCCCACCGCCACGACGCAGTCTGCCAGAAGCTATACCTGTCCCATGCACCCTGAAATTCATCAGCCTGGGCCGGGGAATTGCCCCAAATGCGGCATGGCATTGGAGCCACGCAACGCGCCCGCCGAGGATAACGCCGAGCTGCACGATATGACTCGACGCTTCTGGGTCAGCGCAGCGCTGGCCTTGCCGGTATTCCTTCTTGCGACGGTTTCCGACCTGTTTCCGCGCGCCATCCCTTCCTCGGTTTCCATGGTGATGTTGCAGTGGATCGAATTCTTCCTGGCGACGCCGGCAGTGGTGTGGTCCGGGTGGCCGATCTTCCAGCGCGGCTGGGCTTCGCTGGTGAACCGCCATCTCAACATGTTCACGCTGATAGCCCTCGGCGTGGGAGTAGCTTGGACCTACAGCCTGGTAGCAATGCTGCTGCCGGGCATCTTCCCTGAAACGATGCGCAGCATGATGGGCACGGTGCCGGTGTATTTCGAGGCGGCGGCGGTGATCACCGCACTGGTGTTGCTGGGCCAGGTGATGGAATTGCGCGCAAGAAGTCAGACCAGCGCCGCCATCAAGTTGCTGCTCGGGCTTGCGCCAAAGACCGCGCGCATCGTAAGGACCAATGGACACGAAGAAGACATTCCACTCGCCCAGGTGCAGCCGAATGACGTACTGCGCGTGCGCCCTGGCGAGAAAGTGCCAGTGGACGGGGTGGTGCTGGAAGGAACCAGCGCGCTGGACGAATCCATGGTCACCGGTGAATCAATCCCAGTCGAGAAGACGGCGGGCGCAAAGCTGATTGGCGCGACGGTGAATGGCACCGGCAGCCTGTTGATGCGTGCCGAGCGTGTCGGCGCAGACACGCTGCTCGCGCAGATCGTGCACATGGTGAGCGAGGCGCAGCGCTCGCGTGCCCCGATCCAGCGCCTTGCCGATGTCGCCTCAGGCTATTTCGTTCCGGCAGTGGTGGGAGTTGCGCTGGCTACACTAGCGGTGTGGGGAATCTGGGGCCCCGAACCGCGCCTGGCACACGCCGTGGTCAATTCGGTAGCCGTTCTGATCATCGCCTGCCCCTGCGCGCTGGGGCTGGCCACGCCCATGTCGATCATGGTGGGCACCGGGCGGGGAGCCACTGCCGGTGTGCTGATCAAGAATGCCGAGGCTCTGGAAACCATGGAGAAAGTAAACACACTGGTGGTGGACAAGACCGGAACCCTGACCGAGGGCAAGCCTAAACTGATGTCGGTCACCGCCCTTGCCGGTTTCGACGAAGACACAGTGCTAAGGCGTGGTGCGAGCCTGGAGCGCGCCAGCGAACATCCGCTGGCCGCGGCTATCGTGGGCGGCGCACAGGGCAGGAGCTTAATCCTTGCGGCGGTCAGCGATTTCCGCTCCTACACGGGCAAGGGCGTGTCGGGAAGCGTTGAGGGCCACGCCGTGGCGTTAGGCAATCTCAAACTGTTCGAGGAGCTGGGCATCAATGCAGGGGTGCTGCCGGTGCGCGCGGATGAAATGCGCGCCGATGGCCAGACCGTGATGCTGCTCGCGATAGATAAGCAGCCAGCCGGGCTGATCGGGGTCGCCGACCCGGTGAAGGCATCCACGCCGGATGCGATTCGCGCATTGCACGAGGAAGGCGTGCGCATCATCATGCTCACCGGCGACAACCGCACCACCGCGGAGGCGGTGGCGCGCAAGCTGGGCATAGACCAGATTGAAGCGGAAGTCCTGCCGGAACAGAAGGCCGCCATCGTCAAGCAACTTCAGGGTCAGGGCCGCTTCGTCGCAATGGCGGGCGATGGCGTCAACGACGCGCCTGCGCTTGCCCAGGCGCAGGTTGGTATCGCTATGGGCACGGGCACCGATGTGGCGATGGAGAGCGCGGGCGTCACGCTGGTGAAAGGCGACCTGCGCGGCATAGTGCGCGCGGTGCGATTGAGCCGCGCCACCATGAGCAATATCCGCCAGAACCTGTTCTTCGCCTTTATCTATAATGTACTCGGCGTGCCGGTGGCGGCGGGAGTGCTGTATCCGTTCTTCGGCCTGCTGCTGTCGCCCATCATAGCTGCGGCGGCGATGAGCTTCAGCTCGGTTTCGGTAATCCTGAACGCGCTCAGGCTGAACCGGGTAACCCTGTATCAGAAGGATCTGTCATGAACAAATGGGCATGGCTGTGTCCCTGGCTTGCCATAGCGTTGGCGGCTGCTATATTGATTCTATGGGGATTGACATGGTGGACAGCGCTGCTGTCCGCGCTTTTGCTGGTCTGTCCGGCCATCGTGCTGTGGGGATTCATCGCATTGCGACGCCCCCCGGACAGGTCAGGAGAAGACAATTAGCTTGGAAAATCATGGCCATTCCATGATCGCAGCGGGGCAGCGAAAAGGGATCGAGAATTTGTTGCGGCTCGGCCGCGTGAAGCTTTGAATACTTGCAATAAGCAGAGGGGCGGTCATGGAAGGCTTATTTTCGTTATTGTTGTTTGCCGGGTTATTCTTTCTGATGATGCGCTTTGGTTGCGGCGCCCACATGGTCCACGGCGGGCACGTGCGGCACGACGCTGCAAGCGGTAACGATACCGATCCGGTATGCGGCATGCAGGTGCCTGCCGGGAGCGGCTATGCGAAATCGCATCACGGCGTATTATACCGTTTCTGTTCCAGAAGCTGCCTCGACAAGTTCGATGCCGATCCGCAACAGTACTTGGGCAAAGAAAAGGAGCAGTCATGAAACAAGGCGTTTCTTTGGTGGCGGTGGGGCATGCGACCAGCCTGTTTCTGGCGATCACTTTTGCGCTGTGTGTGGCGTTCGATCTGGTTTTTCCAGGACACGCGATGTACCAAGCTTGGCGCAAATTGCTGCCGGGATTCGAATGGATCAGCTGGTCCGGCTTTGGATTGGGATTGATCGAGAGCTATGGCTACGGCTGGTACTTCGCGCTGATCTGGGTGCCGCTGTACAACTTTTTCTTGTGCGGTTCCGGCAGGCATGGTCCTGGGCAATGCTGTACAAGGAACCCTGAGAAGTAACGGCATCTTGGCCATTTATGCCATTCCCGAGCAAGGAGGCAGCCAATGAACGGTGCTTATGGCCACTGGTTGCTGGTCATCATCAATTCCGCGGTGTTCATCATTTTCGCATTCAGCTTCACCAAGCCGAAAACCCCGCGCGACTGGCGTTCGTTCGGTGGGTTTTCCGCTTTCATCGTGGCGCTGTTCGCCGAGATGTACGGCTTCCCGTTGACCATCTATCTGCTTTCCGGCTGGCTGCAGAGCCGCTATCCCAACGTGAACTGGTTCTCCCACGATGCGGGTCATCTGCTGGAAGAGTTGTTGGGCTGGCGCGTCAATCCCCATTTCGGCCCCTTTCATCTCGCCAGCTTCGCTCTCATCAGCGGCGGCTTCATCCTGCTTTCTTCGGCATGGAGAGTGCTTTACGCCGCGCAGCGCAAACATTGCCTGGCGACCACCGGGGTTTACGCGCGTATCCGCCATCCTCAATACGATGCTTTCATATTGATCATGTTCGGATTCCTGTTGCAGTGGCCAACCATTCTGACGCTGCTGATGTTCCCCGTACTGGTGTGGATGTATGTTCGTCTGGCTCGTTCCGAGGAGCGGGATGCGCTTGCGGAATTCGGCGACGAGTACAGCCGCTACGCCCAACAGACCCCTGCATTTCTTCCGCGCATCGGTTTGGGACGCTGAAGTCATTGCATCATGCAATCAACCCTCCAGGGAGAACGGAAATGTTAACCCAAGATGTGGTCTGCGGAATGCAAGTTGAATCCGGCAGCCATCAACTTGTGCATCTGGGAATGCCTTATTCCTTCTGTTCAAGACAGTGTCAGGAACGTTTCCTGGCCAATCCTCATCTGTATGTCGGCATGCCCGGGCAGAAAGCTCCGAAACAGGAAGGGCTCTCGGCAATCAAGCGCCGGCGCCTGCGCTTGGCCCAGCCCTTGTCGCCTGAACAGGAAAGGGCTCTAGGCGATGCATTGCTGACCATGATGGGAATTCGGTCCATATCGATCGAAGGAGACAGCATCGTGATCGTATATGACCTACTTCAAGCGACTGCTGAACAGATTGAGGAAAGGCTGGCCGAAATCGGCGTGCGACTGGGGGAGGGCTGGACAGAGCGGTTGCGCCGGGCATTCGTTCATTACGAGGAGGAGTGCGAGGCTGGCAACCTGGAGGTGCATGAGGGTAAGCATGTTCACCGGCATCCCGGGTGAGGCCGCCGGTATGGCTGACCGAGCCGTTCAGGCCACAGGATTGACGCCAGGCCGCTTCGCGGTGTTGCTTGCCGCAGCCATGACCGTTTCCATGGCCTACGGCGTCACGCTGCCGTTCTTGCCGTTCATTCTGGCGCGGCTAGTGGATTCCAGTACGGTTCCCTGGCATACCGGAGTGCTGACGGCTTTGTACACCTTGGCGTTGTTTTTCCTGTCACCCCTGTGGGGCATTTTATCGGACCGGTTCAATCGGCGCATCGTGATTTCGCTTGGGCTGATCGGAAGCGGTATCAGCCTGGTTCTGCTCGATAATGTCCCGAGCCTGACGATGCTGTACGCGTCACGGATGTTGAGCGGCATATTCTCCGCCGCCGTACTTCCCGCCACGCTGGCCTATGTCGCCGAAACATGCGATGCAGCCGATCGCCCGAGAAGATTTGCCATTGTCGCTTCGTTCACCTCCCTTGGCTTCATGCTCGGGCCGATGGTGGGCGGATGGTTCTCATCCATGGTGTTGTCGCCTCCCGCCGCAATGCGGCTGGCAGGAGTGCTGATGCCGGATTCGCCGTTCTTCATTATCGCATTGGTGAGTGCTTTATGCGCATCAGGCATGGCGCTGCTATCCATGCCGCACAAGCAGTTTCTTTTGGCTGGGAACAATGAGGTAGTAAGACGCAGCGAGAAAAATCGGGTTCGATGGGCGCTGCTGTTCACCCTGGCAACCGTGTTTGGCGTGAGCACTGCCGAGGTGGGCATCACCCTCCTGGGCAAACAAAAGTTATCCCTTGATCCAGGCGCAATCAGCCAGTTTTTTGTGGTCTGCAGCCTGGTCATGATCACCGTCCAGATTGGACTCCTGCCGGTGCTGATGCGCAAATTTTCAATTCAAGCCCTGCTCGTATTCGCCTTTGTTTCGGGCGCATTCGGGCTGGGCCTGATTCCTTTTGCAAAATCCGCGCAGGCCATCGACGTGCTGTTCGGGATGATCGCTGCCGGAACCGGAATTCTCGTTCCCATCCTGGCCGGCGTCATTTCAGAAGCAGCGGGACAGGGGCAGGGCAAGGCGCTCGGCCAGCAGACATCCGCCGCCAATTTGGGACAGGCCGTCGCCGCCGCCTCATCCGGCATGCTATTTATGGCTGCACCTGCTGCGCCGTTCCTGGTGGCGGCATCGATGCTGGCTGCTGGTGCCGTGATTGTCCAGTGGCGCAGGATGGCCTGAACCAGCGCTGATGCAACGAGAATCTGCCGCACGGGACAAGCAGTATCAATGGATGCAGGGTTGTTTTTCAACGTGAAAGGAGAGGGTCATGAAAAAGTTGTTGATCAGCAGTGCGGTAGCCGTGTTGTTCATGGGTGCGCCAGGGGTCCATGCCGACGATGCACATCATCCCGACCAGACGGGTCGAACCGGCAAGGTTGCGGCGCCGGCTTCCGCTGATGGCGAAAAAATCACGCAAAAAATGCAGGAAAACGAGAAAAAGATGCAAGCCCAGCTCGACAAGGTCCGGAAAACCAAGGATCCGGCAGCGCGACAGAAGCTGATGATGGACTATATGCAAACCATGCACGAAAACATGATGCTCGGCAAGAGCATGATGCACGGGATGATGGATTGCGCCATGATGAAAGGCGGGATGATGGGTGAAGGGGATGCCGGCGCATCTCCCGATGCCATGACGGGCCGGATGAATGAGATGGAAAAACGCATGGACAGCATGGAAATGATGATGGAACAGATGCAGAAGCGTCAGGGAATGCCCGAAGCCGTGCCGAAATAGAGATGCGGAACGTCGTTAGCTGGCGCTGCTGCTGGAAGAATGGCATGTGCATGCTTCTCCGTGGGCAGCCGCAATGAATTCTCGCAAAATGCCGCAATCGCTCACCTTGTGAGCGATATCGCATTGGTTTCGAAGCCGAGCGAGCTGTTTTTCAAGGATCCTGAGCGATTCGAGCTTGGTGCGCACGCGGGCAAAATGCTCGTCGAGCAGACGATTCACGCCGCTGCAATCTGCTTCGGGCTTCGAAGCTAAGCCGAGCAACCGATTGATGTCGTTCAGTCCCATGTCCAGCGCGCGGCAGTGCCGGATGAAATTCGCCCGCTCTACCGCGTCCTGGTCGTATGTCCGGTAGCCATTGACCTGGCGGGAAGGCGGATGCAACAGCCCGATGCGCTCGTAATAGCGCAGGGTTTCGACGTCGATGCCGGTGGCTTTCGCCAATTCCCCGATGCGCATGTTTCTCTCCGATATTTTTCTTGACCCTATAGCAGCTACAGGGTCTAGCATGACCTTATCTTGTTCGAAAATCAAGTCTATATTCTGCCATGTCCGCCAAGGCCCGACGAATCATCCAGTTCCTGCTGCTCACCCTGGTGATCAATGCCGGCTGGACATTCAACAAGGAGGCGGTAGCTGATTTGTGGTTCGACGAGCAACGCAGCCTGGCTGAGGCCGATGGCCATTCCACGGCCGAACCCGAACACATCGGGAGCATTTCGCCTAAAAGCCCGTGCAATCACTGGTGCCACGCCGAGGGCCATTTCATCGGAATCTTTTTCCTGCATCCGGTCCCCTTGATGAAGGTTGGAGACGATTACTTCCCCGTCTGCAAGTCATCCCAGCTCCCTTCTCTTCCAGAAAGCCATTATCGGCCACCCCGACTCTTTTCCTAAGACCTGATTCGAAGCAATTTTGAGTGCGCGTTCGCGTCGAATGAAGTGGCGAACGCCTATTGGTCAAAAGGAGTGATCGTGGAAATCGTTACCGTTTGCAGCATCCTGCTCTGCAGGATGTGGTCGAGGCGCCGCCTGATGCCGTTCTTGCTTGCGCTTCTTCATCCAGTTCCAGCCCTGACAGCGGATATCACTCTGGAACAGGCCTGGGTTCAGGCCGAACAGGCCAACCCGGCATTGCGTGCCGCCCAGGCGAATCTTGTCGCGGTGCAGGGCGAACTCGCCGATGCCAGCGCGCCGCTGTGGAACAATCCGCAGCTTGGCGCGGAATGGAGCAAGGGCATTCTTCCTCAAACAGGGGCTCCCGACCAAATCAACCGCGGGCAAATGGCCTGGCTGGCGCAGACTTTTGAAATAGCCGGACAACAGGGCAAGCGACGCGGCGCAGCGGAGCAGTCTCTCGCTGCGACACAGGAAGCCATCGCGGAAGCCCGGCGCCGCTTGCGCGCGGAAGTGGAGAGCCGCTTCGTGCATGTGCTCGGCCTGCAATTGCGCATTCAAATGGAGGAACGGACGCTCAATCTTGTCAGGGAAGCGGCGGCTGCGGTCGGAAAGCGCGTGGCGGCAGGAGAAGACAGCCGTCTCGATGGCAATCTCGCCCAAGTGGAAGCGGAGCGCGCGCAGAACCAGGTGTCTTTATTGCGGGAGCAATTGGTTCAGGCGCGAGCCGAACTGGCCGTCCTGTTGCAATGGCCTGCCGACAGTTTTCCTAATGTGGACGGGCCCATCGATCTTCCGCCTGCCTCGTATGGACTGGAAGATCTGCTGATTTCGACCGCCAACCGCCCGCTGCTGCGCGCATTCGACCATCGGGAAAAATCAGCCAGAAGCCGTCTCGACCTGGAACGCGCGAAAGTCTATCCGGATGTGACGCTGAGTTTGGGTGCGGGAAACGGCACCCCGGACAATGCCGGTCTGAAAGTCACGACTTTCAGCGTCTCATTGCCCCTTCCCCTGTTTCGCCGCAACCATGCCGGGATTGGCCGAGCGATGGCCGATCTGACCCAGGCGCAAGTACAGAAACAGGCCGCGCAACGGGATACCCGCGCACAGGTGATCGCCTTGTGGGAGCGGTTCGCGCAACTCAGGGCGCGTGTGCGGGCTCTGGAGGAATCCGTGCTCCCTGCACTGGAGGAGAACCAGCGCCTGTCTGCCGTTTCCTTCCGCGCGGGCGAAATCGGCCTGCTGCAACTATTGCTGGTCAACCGCCAGACATTGGACGGGCAACTGGACCTGCTCGATGCCCGCATTGCATTGCGGCTGACCCAGGTGGAAATGGAAGCTGCGGCGGGCTGGCAGCCCGAGCCGCGCTGAACCAAGATATTCACCCAGGAATTCATGACATGAAAAACACATACGTCCCACAAACACCCCGCCTGAAACGACTGGCCTCGCTGCTCATGATCGGCGGCCTGTCCGCAGTCCTTCTCGCCGGATGCGGAGAGAAGCCCAAAGTGCAGGAAAATGAGGCAAAACAATTACGGAAAGCGGGGACGGAAAAATTGCTCGTCCTGGGCGCCGAAGAAGCCAGAAGGGCGGGCATCAGGGTGCAGCAACTGGCGCTCCGGGAAAAAGCCGAACAGATCGTGGTCACCGCCACCATCCAGGCCAATCAGGACAAATCAGCCCACATAGGCCCGCGCGTGGCGGGGCGGATTGTCAAAGTCCAGGCGAAACTGGGCGACCGGGTGAAACCGGGACAGGTGCTCGCTGTGCTCGACAGCATCGAGCTGGGCGAGGCAGTCTCGACCCATCGGCAGGCATCAAGCGAAGCTGCCCTGACCCAGGCCAATTTCGAGCGCGCCGTTGGGCTCTATGCGGACAATATCATCCCCGAAAAGGAGTATCTGAAGGCGAGAGCCGAGCGCGAGAAGTCCCTGGCCCGGCTTCGCGCTTCTGCGGACAGGCTGCGCATGCTGGGGCTTGCGCCGGACCGCGCTGCGGGATCGGTCTTTCCGCTGACCACGCCCTTCGCCGGAACGGTCATCGAGAAGAAGGCGGTGCTGGGGGAACTCGCTCAGCCCGATCAGTCCCTGTTCACCATTGCCGATCTGTCGGTGCTGTGGATCGAAGCCAATCTGTTCGAAAAGGATCTAGGCAGGGTCAGGGTCGGCGCGCGGGCAAGCGTTACCGTATCGGCTTATCCGGGCGAGGTGTTCAAAGGGAAACTTACCTACATCAGCAGCGTGATGGACCCGGGCACCCGCACCGTCAAGGCACGTGTCGAAGTACCCAATCCTGATGGCAGGCTGAAGCCGAACATGTTCGCCGCGGCTGCGATTCAAACCGGAACGAGTTCCAAGGCCCTGTTGCTGCCGGAAGACGCCATCCTGTTGATGCAAGGCCAGCCCACGGTTTTCGTGGAAAAAGATGGGGGATTCGAACCTCGCCCGGTGGCAGTCGGAAAGCGTTTCCAGGGGCTCGCCGTCATCCGGTCGGGGGTGATGCCCGGAGAAACAGTCGTGGTGAGCGGGGCCTATGCCCTCAAGGCGCGACTGCTCAAATCGCAAATCGGCGATTCGGACTAGGAGACGGCCATGCTGAATAAAATTGTCGATCTTTCGCTGCGCTACAAGGTGCTGGTGCTGGCGGCGTTCCTGCTGGTGGTGATGCTCGGCGTGAAAGCCTGGCGCGAAGTGCCGGTGGATGCCTTCCCCGATGTCACGCCGGTGCAGGTGAATGTTTATACGGAAGCGCCCGGGCTTGCCGCCGAGGACGTGGAAAAGCTGCTGACCTTTCCAGTGGAAGGGGGCATGGCAGGGTTGCCCGGGGTGCAGAAAATCCGTTCCGTCTCCCTGTTCGGGCTGTCCTATGTCAGCGTGTATTTCAAGGACGACGTGGACATCTATTTCGCCCGCCGCCTGGTGAGCGAAAAACTGCAGGAGATCAAGGGCGGCATTCCCCAGGGTTACGGCGAACCCGTGCTCGGCCCGAACAGTTCCGGACTGGGGCAGGTGTTCTGGTATACCGTCGAATCGGCCGACAGGAAGCTTTCCGAGATGGACCTGCGCACCCTGCAGGATTGGAACGTCCGCCTGGTGCTGAGAACCGTGCCAGGGGTGGACGACGTCATGTCCTGGGGCGGTTTTGAAAAGCAATATCAGGTGCTGATCGACCCCAACCGCCTGATCAAGTACGGGCTGAGCTTCAAGGAAGTGATGGAGGCGCTGACCGCCAACAACCGCCAGGTGGGTGGACAATATGTCAACCTGGGCCGGGAACAGTATCTGGTGCGCGGGCTGGGGTTGGTGGCGAATACGCGCGATATCGGGAATGTCTCCGTCACCGAACGGAACGGCACGCCGATCTATGTGCGCGACGTGGCCGAAGTGAAGGAGGCTCCCGCATTGCGCACTGGTGCGGTGACCAAAGACGGCAGGGAAGCGGTGCTCGGCATGGCCTTGCAGCGTATCGGCGAGAACGCCAAGAACGTGATAGACGCCGTCAAGGAAAAGCTGAAGACGGTGCGCCAGGCTTTGCCCGATGGCGTGACGATCAAGCCGATCTACGACCGCACAAAACTGGTGGAGAAGGCGGTCAAGACCGCGGAGAGCGCCCTCGTCGAAGGCTCCGTCCTGGTGGCGATCATCCTGTTCCTGTTTCTGGGGGAGGTGCGCTCGGCGATCGTGGTAATTCTGGCGCTGCCGCTCGCCATGCTGATCAGTTTCATCCTGATGCAGCAGTGGGGGCTGTCCGCGAATCTGATGTCGCTGGCCGGTCTGGCCGTGGGCATCGGCATGATGGTGGACGGCGCGGTAGTGATGGTGGAGAACGGTTTCCGCCTGCTTTCCAACAAGGTCGAGCAAACGGTCAACAAGACTCATGTGATCCTGGAGGCGGCGCGCGAAGTGATCAACCCGACCGCTTTCGCGATCCTGATCATTATCGTGGTGTTCCTGCCGCTGTTTTCCCTGACCGGGCTGGAGGGCAAACTGTTCAAGCCCATGGCGCTCACCATCAGCTTCGCCATGATCGGTTCCCTGGTATTGACCATGACCCTGGTGCCTGTTCTCAGTTCGCTGATCCTCAAGCCCAAGGAGGAGAAAGACACCTTCGTGGTGCAGTGGGCGAAAAGGCTTTATCTGCCGCTCCTGGATTGGTCGCTGGAGAACAAACGCAAGGTCATCGGCGGAGCGGCTACCCTGCTGATCGGAACATTCGCGCTGTTTCCCTTCCTAGGCAAGGAATTCATGCCGACCTTGCAGGAAGGGAGCATCATGTTCCGCGTGACCAGCATTCCTTCCACCTCGCTGGAGGAATCGATCCGCGTCTCCGAGGACATCGAAGCCGCGCTCAAGCGGTTTCCCCAGGTGAAATCAGCCCTTGCCACGATCGGGCGCGCGGAAAAAGGCGAAACAGCAGATGTGAACTACATGGAAATCCTGGTGGAGTTCAAGCCGCATGCCCAATGGCCTGAAGCCATTTCCTTCCCGGCATTGACGCACAAAATGCAGGAAGCGCTGGAGAAGGAAGTTCCCACCGCGGTTTTCGCCGCGACCCAGCCGATCCAGATGCGCGTCGAGGAACTGATTTCCGGCGTGCGCGCCACGCTGGCCCTGAAGCTCTACGGCGAGGATCTGGAGACGCTGGACCGCCTGTCCGGGGATATCAAGACCGCCCTGGAAAAAGTGCCGGGTGTGGCGGACCTTTCGCTGGAGGCCAACAAGGGCAAGCCGCAGATGGTGGTGAAGGTCGATCGCGAGGCGGCGGCGCGCCTGGGATTGAATGCCGACGACATCCTGGAAGTGGTGCAGGCCGGCATCGGGGGCAAGGCGGTTTCCACCCTGATTGACGGCGTCAAGCGCTTCGATATCCAGGTGTGGCTTGCCCCGGAATTCCGCAATAGCGTGGAAGCCATCAGCAACATCCCGATCCGCACCTGGGCGGGCGCGCTGGTGCCGCTGTCCAGCGTGGCGACCGTCGAACTGGATGAAGGCTACTCCTTCATACGGCGCGAGCAGCTGCAACGCTACGCAGTGATCCAGATGGACGTGAGTGGCCGCGACGTGGACGGTTTCGTGAAAGAAGCTGATGCGAAGATCAAACGCGAAGTGAGGATGCCTGCCGGCTACTGGATCGAGTGGGGCGGCGCATTCGAGAACCAGCAGCGCGCCATGGCCAAGCTCGCGGTGATCGTGCCGCTCACCATCGGACTGATCTTCATCCTGCTCTATACCGCGTTCAACTCGCTCACCTATGCCACGCTGATCATCGCCAACGTGCCGTTCGCCACCATCGGCGGGGTAATCGGCCTCGCCGTCACGGGGCAGTACCTGTCCGTGCCGTCGGCCATCGGATTCATCGCGGTGTTCGGCGTGGCGATGCTGAACGGCATCGTGCTGGTCTCCTTCCTCAACGACCAGCGGTGGCAGGGCCTTTCGATCCGGGATGCGGTCAGGCAGGGCGCGGCGCTGCGCCTGCGGCCGGTGCTGATGACGGCTTCCATCGCCATCTTCGGCCTGGTGCCGATGCTGTTGTCCAGCGGCGTGGGCGCCGAGACCCAGCGTCCGCTGGCGACCGTGGTGGTGGGCGGGCTGTTCACTTCCACCGTGCTGACCCTGCTGTTGCTGCCGCTGATGTACGAGTGGGTGGAGACCCGCCGCGAATGCAAACAAGCGAAGTAGACGGGGAGTGCGCGGCTTGCGGGCCGCGCGCCATCACCAAACAGGAGAATCCGCATGAAGGAAATCAAGGCTTATATCCATAACCACCGCATCGCCGACGTCATCCGTGCCCTGAAGGAGTCGGGGCGGTGCGGATGCAATCTTGCCGTCATTCCGGCGCAAGGACTGCTCAAGGCGGTGGATGACAGGGAGCCGCATTATTCGATCGAACTGGCCGAGGCGGTCACCAACGAATCGAAGCTGGAGCTGATCTGCGAAGACCATCAGACGGACGCACTGGTGGACATCATCGAGCGTGCCGCCCGCACCGAGCAGGCCGAGGCGGGATGGATCTATGTCAGCGACATTGTCGCTGCGATTCCCATTCGGAGGAGTCATGAGTGAGGATTACAGGGGCCCATGGTGGCGCTTCCCGCCGCTCGCCAATGCAATGACGAGTGGCATTCTGGCCGGGGCGGGGTATCTTTCCGCACACTCCGGGCTGCTCGGGCATGAAGGCGAAATTGCCTTTTATCTCCTTGCCATGCTGGCGGGCGGCTATTACTGGGTGCGCGAAGGGCTGGAGGAGCTGGTGCATGAGCGAGCGGTCGGCATCGACATGCTGATGCTGACGGCTGCTGTCGGCTCGGCGCTGCTGGGTCTGTGGGGCGAGGCGGCGGCGCTGGTGTTCCTGTACAGCGCGGCGGAAGGCACCGAGGAATACACCTACGCCCGCACCCGTTCCGCCATCCGCGCGCTGCTCGACCTGGCGCCAAGGGAGGCGCGCCTGCTCAGGGACGGACAGGAAGCGACAGTGCCTGCCATCAGCCTGAGGGTGGGCGACCGTTTCCTGGTGCGGCCCGGCGAGGCGTTGCCGACCGACGGCATCATCCGCGCCGGGAATTCCAGCCTGGACGAATCGCCGGTAACCGGCGAATCGGTGCCGCTGGACAAGGGACCGGGCATGGCCGTGTTCGCCGCCAGCATCAACCGCCAGGGTGCGCTGGAGGTGGAGGCAACGGCAGCTTTTGCCGACAACAGCCTGTCCAGGATCATCCACCTGGTGGAGGAAGCGCAGGAACGCAAGGGGAAAGCGCAACAATGGATCGAGCGTTTCGGCCGACGCTACACGCCTGCGGTACTGATGGTTTCCGTGCTGCTGCTGGTCGTGCCGTGGATATTCAATCTGCCATTGGACGACTGGGCCAGGCGCGCCGTTCTACTGCTGGTGGCGGCCGCTCCTTGCGCGCTGGTGATGTCCATGCCGGTGGCGATGGCTGCAGGCATCGGTTCCGCCGGGCGCCGCGGCATCCTGATCAAGGGCGGCGCGCACCTGGAACACCTGGGCATGATCAGGATGGTGGCCTTCGACAAGACCGGGACGCTCACCCACGGCAAGCCGATGGTGACGGACGTCATGCCCCTGAAGGGGGATGTGCCGCAGCTGATCGGCATTGCCGCGGGGTTGGAACGCTATTCCGAACACCCTCTGGCATGCGCCATCGTGGCGGAAGCATTGGAAAAAGGCGTAACGCCGGCGGCAGTGACAGCCTTCGAATCGCTGGCTGGCGCGGGCGCGCGGGGCGAGGTGCTGGGGGAAGTCTGGCATATCGGCAGCCCGATGCTGTTTGCCAGTCTGGGTATGGATCTGGAATCGGTTCGGGAAACGCTGGATGACTGGGAAAATCATGGAAAGACCGTGGTGCTGGTGGGTAAGCGCGATGAACTATCGGGTTTGATCGCCTTGCGCGACCGGATACGGGAGACCGCGCGCGAGGCGGTGGCGGGATTGAATGCCCAGGGCGTGCGGGTGGCCATGCTCACCGGCGACAATGCGCGGGCTGCGGAAGTCGTGGCAAAAGAGCTGGGCATCGACGCGGTGCGCGCGGGACTCAAGCCGCACGAAAAGGTGGATGCCGTGCGTGAACTGGAGCGGCAATACGGTCATGTCTTGATGGTGGGCGACGGAATCAACGACGCTCCGGCGCTGGCTGCCGCCACCTGCGGTATGGCGATGGGTGTGGCGGGCAGCGATGCCGCCATCGAAGCCGCCGACGTGGCGCTGATGGCCGAAGACCTGTCCAAGGTGGGGGATGCCTTGCGGCTGGGGCGCAAGGTGCGGCAGGTGAGCATGCAGAACATCGTGTTTTCCGTGGCGGTGCTGTCTGTCATGATCCCGCTCGCGCTGAGCGGGATGTTGAGCATCGCTTTCACCGTGCTGGTGCACGAGGCGAGCGAATTGCTGGCGGTGATGAACGGCCTGCGGGTGGCCAGGCGGAACGATGCAAAAAAACCATCGTGATCGCGGACGACCTGCTTTCATCCGCCAGGATTTGTTCATCTGTCTATAATGTGCTGAGACTCTCATCGCAGCGGCGCGACCGGGAAAGGAGCGAAAATGTGGGGTCATATGGATGGTTACGGCTGGGGATGGGGCGGAATGGGGTTGGGCATGCTGCTTTTCTGGGGGGTGTTGATCGCCGCCTTCGCGCTTTTGGTCAGGAACTGTTCCGGTACCTGTTCCGGACGCGAGCGGGAAAAAACCGCGCTCGACCTGCTGAAGGAGCGCTATGCGCGCGGAGAGATCGAACGCGAGGAATTCGAACAGAAAAAGCGGGACTTGGAAAATTGAGGAGAATACCAATGAGCGACATTGCCGGAGGAACAAGTGATAGTCTATTCGTGGTCAGCCGCAATATTCCTGTGAAGCCGTTCGAGGAAGAAACCCTACAGGAGGCGATCAGGAATCTCATGGAAAGGAATCTGATTGTCGGTGCACGCGCGGATTCGCCCAATCGGCTCCATATTTTCTATGACGCCTCATGCGTCGGAATCGGGGATATCGAAACTTGGCTGGAAGAAGCGGGCATCTTCATCGACCATGGATTCAGTTGGCGTCTGAAATCTTCCTGGTACGCCTTTCTCGATGAAAATACGAAGTCCAATGCACGATCTTCCGGAGGAGCATGCTGCAATCGTCCACCTCCTGGAAGTGGAGACACGGCAAAATAAGTTGACCTCAAAAGCCGAAGCAATCATGTAGTCATTTTTGAGCAGGTTGCGTGATAGTCTTCCGATCTGGAAAATGAGCCCTGCAACCTGAAGCCGCCGAAGTTTCTGCAAAAAAATGCGCATCTTGATCATTGAAGACGAGAAAAAAACAGCCGATTTTCTCAAAAAGGGCCTGGAAGAAAACGGATTCACAGTCGATATTGCCGATAATGGCGAGGATGGGCTTCATCTTGCGACATCCGAGGAGGATATCGATCTGATCATTCTGGATGTCATGCTCCCGAAACGTGACGGATGGTCAATTATCGGCGCACTACGAGGCGGAGGTTGGCAGATACCGGTACTCTTCCTTACAGCCCGGGATTCAGTACAGGATCGGGTAAGGGGTTTGGAATTGGGCGCGGACGACTATCTCGTTAAACCTTTTGCGTTCTCCGAGTTGCTTGCCCGGGTACGCACATTGCTACGGCGAAAGCCAGCTCTACAGTCAGACACTTTACGCATTGCAGATCTCGAAGTGGATCTGTTGCGTCATTGTGCCATCCGTGGTGGAGTTCGCCTCGACCTGACCCAGAAGGAATTTTCGCTGCTGGCATTGTTTGCGCAAAGAGCTGGCGAAGTGTTGTCGCGCACACTAATTTCTGAGCAAATCTGGGGCATGGACTTCGACAGCGACACCAACGTCATTGACGTTGCCATCCGTCGCCTCAGGGCCAAAGTGGACGCGCCATTCAAAAAAGAACTGATCCATACCGTCCGCGGTGTCGGCTATGTCCTCGAAACACGCTGATTTCCTGAAATTTGGAAAACCTTGGTCGATCACCGGCAGGTTGACAGCCCTTTACACCCTTTCAACCTTTAGCCTCCTACTTCTCGGCACTGGATTCCTTTATTGGGTGCTTCTCAATAACCTGGAACGCGAAAACAACCAGTTCCTGACCGACAAGATCCATGTATTGAGGTCCATCCTTCAGGCTCCGGAAGTCGATCCTGAAGCCTTGAACGAAGAAGTGCAATGGGAAGGCAGGACTTTCACGCTGGCCAGGTATTATGCCCGCGTGTTGGACCTGAAGGGAAAAACCCTCATCGCGACGCCCGGGATGGGAAAAGTCCTTTCCGCTTCTCCATTTCCTGAATCAGCCGACTTGACTGTATTGCCTGACAAGGCGCTAAGCTGGACATCTCCGCAGGGTAAACCCTTTCTTCTCATGGCGGCTCTTGCTCAAACCGGAACGAAGGAAATGCGCATCATCCAGGTGGCGCTGGACCTTTCACAGGAAGGTGGGCTCACTGTGGATTATCGCCATAAGCTTACTCTCGTATTGATTTTTGGCGTCCTTCTCTCGGCGATCTTGAGCATATTTATGGTGAAAAGGGGCTTGTCCCCTTTGAACAAAATTACGGAACAAGCTCAGGCCATCACCTCAGCGCAACTGCATGAACGAATTCGCGCTGAACGCTGGCCTGTAGAACTGGCGGATCTGGCCGCTGCATTTGACGACATGCTGGATCGGCTCGAGGAATCCTTCCAGCGTCTCTCCCAATTCTCCGCTGACTTGGCCCATGAGCTCAGAACCCCCATCAATAACCTGATGGGGGAAATGCAGGTGGCGCTTTCCCGGCCCAGATCGGCTGAAGAGTATCGGGATGTGCTCGAATCCGGCCTTGAAGAGTACGATCGGCTTTCACGCATGATCGACAGCCTGCTTTTTCTTGCGCGAGCCGAACAGCCTGTGCCGCACATCGAGCGCAAACAGCTTGATGCTGACAAGGAGCTGGAAGCCGTTCGCGCCTTTTATGAGGCCATGGCGGAAGAAAGAAATGTGTCGCTGAGTTGCCAGGGGCATTCGATGCTGGATGCTGACCCTTCCCTATTCAGGCGTGCAATCGGCAACCTCGTTTCCAATGCGTTGCATCACACTCGCAAAGGGGGAAGCGTTGTCCTCTCCGTCAAGGAAATCAACGGGCAGTGGGTCGAAATCAACGTCGAAGATACAGGGATCGGCATAGCACCTGAACATCTATCGAAATTGTTCAACCGCTTCTATCGAGTCGACAGTTCCCGTTCAGATCACGCGGATGGTAGCGGCCTCGGTCTCGCCATCGCAAAATCCATCATGACCATGCACAGCGGCACCATTGAAATCCAAAGCATGCCTGGACAAGGCACCACCGTCACGCTTCGCTTTCCTCCCCCTTTGAGATGTCGAGGATGACGGATCTTGTCATTTTCCAGTCAGCCTCCCGTTCGGATCATATCCCTATAATACCCGCATGAAATTCACGAAAATATCCACTGCATGTCTTTTTGGAAGCTTATTGGCTGGCTGCGCCGGCTTTCAGACGAAGCCCATCACGGCTTCGAAAACGGTAGCCTCGCTTGAGGCCCGCACGCTGGATAGTCCCGGGCTCAGGGATTTCATCACGAAGAACATGGGAGAGACCCCATGGCCCATCAAAACCTGGGATCTGAATTACCTGACGCTGGCCGCCTTTTATTATCAGCCTGAACTGGACGTGGCGCGCGCAAAATTGGGTATTGCAAAAGCACAGGTCATTACGGCAGGGATGCGCCCCAATCCCAGCCTGGGTTTCTCCGCCCAGCAAAATACCGTGGAACCCAGGGGGGTGGAGCCCTGGGGCCTCTTCTGGAAGCTGGGCATTCCGATCGAGACCGCGGGCAAGCGCGGATATCGCATGATGGAGGCAAAGCATCTTTCCGATTCCGCGCGCTTCGATCTCGCCTCCAGCACCTGGAAGGTCTACAGCCGCGTCAGGTCCAGCATGGTCAACCTGTATGCAGCAGAAACCGAAGAGGATATCCTGCAGAAGCAGGTCTTGTCGCAGCGGGCAATGGTTCGATTGCTGCAAAGCAGATTCCAGTCCGGCGAAATCTCGCTGCCTGAAGTCACCCGGACACAAATTGCGTTGCAGAACGCCCTGGTTGCCCTGAGTGATGTGCAGGGCAGGGAAAACCAGGCAAGAACCGAACTGGCCTCCGCCATTGGCATAACCAATCTCTCCGGAGTCACGATTGATCTGGAAGGCATTTCAAGAATCCCGAAACCGGACATGCTTGCCGCGCAAGCGATACGCAGGACGGCGCTCCTGAACCGTGCGGATATCCTTTCCGCGCTGGCCGGATATGCGGCAAGTCAGAACGCGCTGCAGCTCGAGATCGCAAAACAGTATCCGGATATCAAGCTGGGCACAGGATATGACTGGGGCCAGGGATGGATGCTCGGATTGGCGCTCCCTCTTCCCGTCCTCAATCAGAACGAGGGGCCCATAGCCGAAGCGGAGGAGCGTCGCCGTCAGGCGGCAGCTGCCTTTACGGCGCTGGAGGCGCGCGCTATCGGCGAAATTGATTCTGCCCTGGCGGCTTACCGGGCTAGCGACAGAAAGATGGCTGTCGTCGACAAGTTGCTTCGCGATCAGGAAATCGATCACGCTGCCATGCAAAGCCGGTTCAACACAGGGGAAATCGACCGGCTTGCGGCTGCGGAATCCGACAATACTCTCCTGTCCGCGGAACTCGCCCATCTCGGAGCGATCGTCGGCGAGATGCAATCCCTGGGCAAGCTGGAAGATGCCGTTCAGCGCCCGCTATTTCCGGCAGCGCCCATTCCGGTTATTCAGACGACAGATCCCCGCCAGGAAGAACAATGAAAGCCAATCCGATCCTCGCAACCCTCCTGATTGCCATGACGACGCCTGGTCTGGCAGGCGAATTCACGGCGTCGAGCGGAACAGTCAGGCTCGATCAGGCCGCTCTTCTACGCAGCGGGATCCAGGCCGCGCCTCTCAAACCGGCCGCTCATCGGCAAGCTGTACCGGCCTACGGCAAGGTGCTGTCGACGCAAAGCCTGCTCGATTTGAGAAACCGGATCATCATGTCCCGATCCCAATCGGAGAAGGCCCGTGCTGCCCTGGAGATTTCCAGACAGGAATACCTGCGCATCAAATCATTACATGATGACGGGCGCAATGTATCGGACAAGGCGCTTCAGGCAGCCGCTGGCGCATGGCGGATCGACCAAGCGAATTCGAATGCGGCCCGGGAAGCGCTCGATGTGGTCATAAAGGATGCCAGGCTGCAATGGGGAAACGCCATCGTCAGGACAGTGTTGAATGATACCGCGCTCTTCAAGGAGTTGGCGGATGGGAAGGAAGTATTGATTCAGATCACGGTATCTTCGGGGGTTGCCATTCCTGAAGCGCCCGCCACTGCCGAAATTCAGGCAGATGGGAAGAGCGGGATAAAAGCCAACCTGGTGTCGCCTTCCCCGAAAACGGACGCCAAATTCCAGGGCCTGAGTTTCTTCTTCCATGCCTCGTCGTCCAATTTGCTTCCCGGAATGACGGTCAGCGCTTCCCTGCCTGTAGGGCTATCCCGGGAAGGCGTGGTCATTCCCGCTTCCGCCGTGGTTTGGCAGCAGGGATCGGCCTGGGTTTACGTTCGGCAGAAACCGGGGAGCTTCGTGAGGCGGCCAGCGCCAATGGATGCACCCTTGGCAGCGGGGTGGTTCGCATTCAAGGGCTTCGAACCAGGCGAAATGGTGGTGGTTACCGGGGCGCAGCAACTGCTTTCCCAAGAGTTTCATGCCCAGATCCAGTCAGGTGACGACGAAGGCGATCAGGACTGATGCATACTTCCGGAATTCTGGCCGCAATAGTACGCTTTTCCTTGCGCTATCGCGGCGTGGTCATTGCGCTGGCCTGCCTTCTCTTCCTGTATGGCCTTTACACGTTGCCGGATGCCAAATTCGATGTATTTCCTGAATTCGCCCCGCCGCAGACGGTCATCCAGACGGAAGCCATGGGATTATCCGCCGAGCAGGTGGAGATTCTGGTCACGCAGCCCATTGAAAATGTGATCAACGGCGCACCCGGAATTCAGGCATTGCGCTCGAGCTCGATTCAGGGACTCTCGGTCATCACCGTGGTTTTTCAACCCGGCAGCGACATCTACCATGACCGCCAGGTCATCGCGGAACGCCTGACCACTGCCAGATTGCCTCAAGGCGTGCGCGCCCCCGCCATGTCCCCGATGAGCTCCTCCACGAGTGTCGCGCTGACCATAGGATTGACGTCAAGCAGGCATTCGCTCATGGAACTGCGCACGATTGCCGACTGGACCCTGAAACCGGATCTGCTCGCCGTTTCAGGCGTATCGAATGTGGCCGTATTCGGCGGAGAGGAAAAAGAGATCCAGATTCAGGTCCGCCCTGAGAAACTGGTCAAATACGACCTGAGCATCGACGAAGTGCTCGCTTCAGCGCGAGCCGCGACCGGAATCAGGGGCGCCGGGGTGATCGACAATGCCAACCAGCGGATCGTATTGCAAAGCGAAGGACAGTCGCTCGAACCAGGCGAGATCGCTGCTACGGTCATCGCTCACCGTGACGGTCAGAACATCGTCCTAGGCGATATTGCCAGAATCGTCGATGCCCCCGCCACGGCCATCGGCGCCGCATCGATCATGAACGAACCTGCCGTGCAACTGGTGATATCGGAACAGTACGGCACCAACACGCAGAAGGTCACCGAGCATATCGAACAGGAACTGAAAGTTCTTGCGCCGGGACTTTCGAATCAGGGCATCGTCCTGCACACGGTGTTCCGGCCTGCCAACTTCATCCTGATCGCAACCCGCAACATGAGTCATTCATTGATCATCGGAGCCGTTCTGGTGATCATGGTGCTGACCCTGTTCCTGCTCAATCTTCGTGCCGCAGCAATTTCCCTGACCGCGATCCCCCTTTCGCTTCTGACTGCATCCATGGTGATGGAATACCGGGGGCTGAGTTTCAACACCATGACACTGGGCGGACTTGCCATCGCCATCGGATTGCTCGTGGATGATGCGGTGATTGTGGTGGAAAACATTTATCGCAGGCTGCGCGAAAATCACCATCTGGAAGTCCCTCAGCCCCCTTTTGACGTCATTCTCAATGCCACTCTGGAGGTTCGGAGCGCCGTGGTCTATGCCACCCTGGCGATTGCGCTGGTCTTCACGCCGGTGTTGTCGATGTCGGGGGTTGCAGGGAGATTGTTTTCGCCATTGAGCCTGGCCTATATTCTGGCTACGCTGGCGTCGCTTGCCGTGGCAGTGACCGTTACGCCGGCCCTTTGCATGCTGCTGCTCGGAAACCATCCGCTGCCGGAACATGAGCCGCCGATTGTCCGCTGGCTCAAATCAAGATATCGATCGCTCCTATTGCACGTTGAAAGGCATTTCCGCAGCATTGTCCTATTCACCGTAATTGCCACGCTTGGGGGTATTGCAACACTTCCATTCATGGAAGGGGAGTTTCTCCCTGAACTCAAGGAAGGGCATTTCATCGTCCACATGGCCGCTGTGCCCGGCACATCGCTCGCCGAGTCCATGCGCATCGGGCATAACATGATGAAGGCGCTACTCGAGCTTCCAATCGTCAACACAGTCGCCCAGAGGGCCGGCAGAGCGGAAAAGGCGGATGATACCTACGGCACGCAGTACAGTGAAATCGATGTGGAACTCAAGCCTCTCGATGAAAACGCTGCCAGTCACGCACAATCCGACATCCGGAAAGCGATGGCATTGTTTCCAGGCATCTCGACATCGGTGAAAACGTTTCTGGTCGAGCGCATCGAGGAAACGCTTTCGGGGTACACCGCCTCGGTCGTGGTCAATGTGTATGGCAAGAATCTCGATAACCTGGACGAAAAAGCGCAGCAAATTGCCAAGATATTGAGCCATATTTCAGGAGCTGCCGAAGTACAGGTGCAATCCCCGCCCGGGATGCCGCAACTTCTGGTGAAGTTGCGCGAAGACGCCTTGACCAAGTGGGGCTTTGACGCCGTGCAAGTGCTCGATGCGGTTCGAACCGCCTTTCAGGGCGATATCGTCGGGCAGGTTTACGACGGCAATCGGGTGTTCGATGTCAACGTCATCCTCGATCCAATGAGTCGGCGAAGCATCCTCGATGTCGGCAACCTACCGCTTCGCAATGCGACGGGAACTTATATCCGGCTGAATCAATTGGCGGACATTCAGGAAAAACCAGGGCGCTACGTCATCCTGCATGATGGCGCAAGACGCGTCCAGACTGTTACCTGCAATGTCTCTGGCCGAGATGTCGGATCTTTCGTTGCCGAGGCAAAGAAGCAAATTGCCTCCAAAGTTAGCTTGCCCGTTGGAAGCTATGTCGAATTCGGGGGAACTGCCGAGGCGCAGGCCCGCACGATGAATGACCTTTTGATGCATTCCGCCATTGCCGGCATTGCCATCGTTTTACTGCTTTCGATGGTATTGCGAAATCCCCGCAACCTGATCCTGATCTTTATCAATCTGCCTTTTGCGCTCATCGGCGGTGTGCTGGCAGTTCTCTTGTCTGACACTGGGCTTTCGGTCGGATCCCTTGTCGGTTTCATCACCTTGTTCGGCATCACCCTGCGCAATTCAATCATGATGCTCTCTCATTACGAACATCTCGTGGCTGAAGCCGGGTTGAACTGGGAACCCGAAACAGCGCTGCAGGGCGCGCAGGAAAGACTTGCGCCGATACTGATGACGGCGCTGGTCACCGCACTGGGCCTGCTGCCGCTTGCTTTGGGATCGAATGCGCCCGGACGGGAGATCGAAGGCCCCATGGCGATTGTCATTCTGGGAGGTCTTTTTACCTCCACGGCATTGAATCTGCTCCTGCTTCCCAGCCTTGCGCTGCGCTACGGTCGATTTGAAAGCGTACGGGATTCCGTGTAAATGGAAATTTTGTCGCTGTGGTAGATCAATGCAATGAAGAGACACTCGATGAAGCCAATACTAACGGCAGCTTTTGGCACCGAGCGCCAGTTCCCCGAAAAGAAAAGCTGACGTTCAGAGCAACCGGTGACTAAGCGGCGGGTTACCGCCACCTTCCTGCCCAACAAGGTGAAGCAGGTCAAAGTCGGCAAAGGCCGAACTGAAGTCGATCGCTTTTTTTGGTACGCCATCCCGAATTAGAGAAAGCTACCATGAGCAGGTCGCCTCATGGAATATACTCAAACAAATCCCCAACACTGCAATTGAACAACTTACAAAGTTTTTCAATCGTGTCGAGATCCACCCGAATTGCTGTTTCGTTGTAGAGCAAGTCAACCGTATTTCGATGTAGCCCGGTTTCCCTTGAAACATCAATAACCTTTAGCTTCCGCTCGCCCATCATTCGAGATAAGTGGCACTTAATCACTACGCTCTCCAGGTATTAAATGCATCCTTGATGGATTTTATTTCTTGACAATGCATAATATCCGTATAAAATACATCCTAGATGTACAAACTTTACGTAGAAGGATTTTTGTACTTCCTGTCCTAATTTTAATTTGAAAGGGGTGAAATGTCACTTACCTATATGACGACCGAGGAACTGGCAGCTGCAATCAAGTACGACAGCAGGACCATACGAAACAGAATGGTCGATAGCGTCTTGATTGAAGGCATTCATTACATCAAGCCTTTCGGCGGGCGCAAGTTCCTGTTTATCTGGGAGCACATTGAAAGAGACATGCACAAGTCTCTTGGTGCCTTCGCAATCCCCATGGCTAACGGAGATATCTGCAATGGGTAGTATACGAACTCGAGCCGATACCGGACTCCTGTTTCTTGACTTCAGGTTTCAGGGAATTCGTTGCCGGGAGCAGACAGCACTGACGGACACAGCGGCCAACCGTAAAAGGGTCCAGAAGGTTCTAGATCGGATCGAGGCGGAAATTCAGGCAGGGACATTCGAATATTCGCGTTTCTTCCCGAACAGCAAGAACGGACAGAAGTTCACAACCATGTCCTCGGAATCGCCACACCAGGCACCCGCTCATGGTGAAAATAACGCGCCAACATCGTCCCACATGGATGTTGGCGGGGTAGCTGGGACACCTCTCTTGAGAGATTTCGCGCAGACCTGGTACCTGGAAAAGGAGGTGGAGTGGAGACGATCCCACAAGCGGATCATCAGGTACGACATCGACAACCAACTGCTTCCGAAATTCGGAGATAAGGAGGTCGGCAGAATCACCAAGGCTGATGTCCTTGCTTACCGTGCAGAGCTCGCCAAAGTCAACGCCCGGGGTAAGGTATCAAAGCTGTCGAATCGACGCATCAACAAGTTGGTCAACCTGTTGAGGCAGATCGTGAATGAAGCCGCCGACCGTTTCAATTTTCGCACACCGTTTCAAAATATCAAACAGCTGAAGGTCAAGCGCGTGGATGTGGCGCCCTTCACGCTGGATGAAGTCAAACGGATTCTGGAAACAGTGCGCCCAGATTTCCGGGACTACTACACCACTCGTTTCTTCACTGGGATGCGCACCGGTGAGATTGACGGGCTGAAGTGGAAATACGTCGACTTCGATCGTCGGCTGATTCTGATTAGGGAGACCTTCGTTCTGAATGAGGATGAGTACACGAAGAACGACAGTTCACAACGTGACATCCAGATGTCTCAGGTAGTACATGACGCACTCAGAGCCCAGGAGAAAGTGACACGCGGCAAGACAGAGTACGTCTTCTGCACGCGTATTGGCACACCACTCGATCACAAGAACGTCACGAACCGGGTGTGGTACCCCCTGCTCCGGCATCTCGATCTCGAGAAGCGCAGACCTTACCAGTGCCGTCATACCGCTGCGACCTTGTGGCTGGCCGCTGGTGAGAACCCGGAATGGATCGCCCGCCAGATGGGACATACCACGACCGAAATGCTGTTCCGGGTCTATTCCAGATTCGTGCCGAATCTGACCCGACAGGATGGCAGTGCGTTCGAGCGCCTGCTCATGCAGACCGGAGCGGCCAGTGCCGCGTCACCCTCTTCTACCACCCCTAATTCAGGAGAATGACCATGACATTCATTCAGAATATTCCGCCGATTCCCACCCTCCCCTACGCCTATCGTATTCGCTCCCTGTTGCAGGAACCGATGGGCAATGGGATTGGTGTTCGATACACCGTCGAGCTCTATCACGAGCAAGCACAGTTGAACGTCACCTTCACGCGCTCTCAGCCTGACATCCGGCTCAGGGTGAACAGGCTGGTGTCGATTCGCTGGAAGCTGCCGGTATTGTCTTCCGATGGAGCCATTCACATCAACCGTCTGGTGCTGATTGAGCGGCCTTTGCGGGAGTTCAATCTCTTCGACACCGTGCCATCTTCATGGGTGTCGGACAGGACTCTCGTTACGGCAGCCAGAGATATGCTGGATCGTCTTCCCAGCAATCTCTCCCATCTCTTCTGCGCAGTCATGTGGGATGGATTCCGCTTCCGCCGATTCTGTGAAGCGCCCTCCTCCCTGAACAATCACCATGCATACAGGAATGGGAACCTCAGGCATACGATCGAAACGGCCGAGAACGCACTGGCGATTGCGAAATCGTTTCCTCAGGCCAACATTGGCATCTGTCTTGCTGCCGCAATGTTGCACGATGTCGGCAAGGCTGACGAATATGTCAATTGTGGCCCTGATTACTGGACCATGTCAGACAGAGGCAAGCTGGTCGGGCATCGCAATACAGTTCAGGAATGGATTTCGGCGGCGTTATCCACTAACCGGATCAACCTGCCCGAGACGGTCTATTACTCCCTGATTCATGCACTGACAGCTGCACCCAATGCCGAATGGCTGGGCATTCGCAATCCGGTGACACCTGAAGCCATGATCCTCAGCTTTGCTGACCGACTGAGTGCAGAGAAGGACATGACCCTGGCGCTGGCCAGCAAGAACGGAGGCTGGGGCAACAGACACCCTCATCGCAAGGGCAAGCCCTTCACCCTTCCCGCTGAAACTATCATTTGAACAGGAGAAAACACATGGGCATTTTTGGTAATGACTTCGATCCGGACAAGTTCATGCGCAAATTCGAATATGATGACCAGCGCATCACTCACCTACTCAATACCTTTGATCACCACGTCTACTTCATTCGTGATTATGATAACAACTTCAAGCTGGACGACAAGCACAATGACAGAATCGTACTCGCAGGCTACATGAATTCCGCCTTCGGTATTCTGCTATCCCTCTTCCAGCTTGGCTACCTCACCACGATGGATTTCCACATGCGGCTTCATGCGCTGAATACGGTGTTTTTCAGGAAGGTGAAGGTTTGAATGCTTCCCATCAGATGGGGTGCTTCCAGCACCCTCAACCATTCTTCACGATTCTTTGGATATTCTCGGAATCATGTATATTGATCAACAGGCAACTTGATAAGGAGAAATCATGAGCGTCTCATCTGCCGTCTACTGGGCTGAAGGCATTACCGCCATTGCAGCCATTGTGGGAACCTACCTTGCGTACCGCTCCAAGAAACAAGAAGACTCTTCGGATCTGCCGAAGAACTAAAGACAGGATAATGTACCCCCTGGATAAGCCCCATTTTGGGGCTTGTCTGCATTTGGGGAGAGTGATGTGTAATTGAACCGGTCGCCGCGTATCTCAGCCCTGAGTGTCACTTGAATTGCGGGGTACGCATCGGCTTTCCCGGACACGGCAGGAGCCCCGATGGGAGCGATTCAATTCCGATCATATATTTTGGGAATTTGGTTAGCAACCCGCAATGCTTGTGACGTACCTGAGTATAGGGACAACACAGACCTCAATTTGATTGAATTTAAAGAGATACCCGAGATAATCAAGACTTCTTTAATATTGATAATAAAATTAAAGAATGCTTTAATGTTAATCCAATGAATTCAAGATGTCTTTAATATGATCCGCGCTACTGGCATTTACATTACATCGACGACATCGGGTGAAGCCGTACAGGCCTTCGTGCCAAATCCACTGCCACCAAGCGACCCACCGCTGGCATTAGAGTTGTTCGTGTCAGCCAATCGCGCAGCAGAGCTGGCTCTGGCCAGGCTGTCCGGTGTATCGGGACTAGTGCCGTCGGTTGACTGGTTGCTCTATAGTGCGATCCGCAAGGAAGCACTGCTGACTTCTCAGATCGAGGGTACGCAGGCCACCCTCACCGACCTCTTCGACGAGGAAGCCGGATTTACCATAAACAATTCGGAAGATGTCGAGGAAGTTACCAACTACCTTCGTGCTTTCCGCATGGTTCAGGAAAACTTGCGTGACCCAAATGGTTTGCCGATCAGTGTGCGCTTGTTGTGCGAGGCACATCGACTGTTGCTGGATGGTGTGCGCGGTGCAGGCAAACAACCAGGCGAGCTGCGCCGTTCGCAAAACTGGATCGGGGGCACACGCCCCGGAAATGCGGTGTTTGTTCCTCCACCAGCCGACCGCATAGCGGATCTGCTCAGCAACATGGAGCATTTCATCCACGACGATTCACCCACGCTGCCGCCACTGGTGCGTATTGCTCTAATCCATGCCCAATTCGAAACCATCCACCCATTCCTGGATGGCAACGGCCGTATCGGACGCCTGCTGATTGCTGTACTACTCGAACATTGGCAGCTGCTACCTGAGCCGCTGATGTATCTGAGCGCCTACCTAAAGCAATATCAAACTGAGTATTACCGCCGATTGTCCAGCATCCGCACCGACGGTGACTGGGAGGATTGGATATCTTTCTTTTTAGAGGGCGTGGCCAATGCCGCGAGTGAGGCCGAGCGCAGTATCGTAGCCATCGCCAGCCTGGTAGCGGCTGACCGTCGCCGTTTGCTGGAATCCTCAAAGCCAGGGCCGGTAGCCTATCGCCTATTCGAGATGCTGCCGATGATGCCGCGTTTCAACATAGAGCGCGCCCGGCAGTTCCTTGACACCAGCTTCCCCACGGCCAGTGCTGCAGTGAACCAGCTTGTCGAGCTCGGCATTGTCAAGGAAATGACGGGGCAAAAGAAGAACCGGACATATAGTTATCAGAGCTATGTCGATCAGTTAACGTTGTAATCGCGATTTAGCTTGAGTGATATTCCTGATTATTCGCGAATGTTATCAACAGGGCGGCGTAATTTAGACCACGCACTCGCCCCTCAGAACGATGCTTCAGGCCATCACCTACGGTGTCGTAGATAGATATATCTAGCCTGATGAGATCAGATTTTTTGGATCTCGTTTGCCAATCGAGTGGCTCAGTAACAACCCCGATGCCAGTCTTTCGAATAGTCTCAACAACGCTTTCGATATCGAGATTCACATATTCTCCGGAAGGAACCTTGCGCACGACAAGCTTGACCTGTTTTGGAGAAATTCCCATCAACAATATGGCATGTGTAATCTCAGGCGCATCGTTAATACGTTTTCCGAAATAGAGTCTACCGTATCTTGGACCGCTGCGCCGTATGAGGCATTCCGCAGCCAAACTCAGACATTGCCTGTTTTCCGGAATCTTGTATGCTTTTTCCGTTTCCTCAAGAATCCGCCAGAACTCGATCTGGTCTCTTCTGTTTCTCGGTATTGAGGGCATCGGCACCTTGGATTTCGGATTCTTTACGGATTGCTTGGCATACATGCGCATATAGGCTCGATTGGATGCTTCGACGCTGTCCTGACTAATTGCGAAATTCCTTGTCAAACTATCGCTATTTTCCAATACGATTCGACGAGCAATCACTGTCATCACAAGCCGAATATCAGGTAGTGCCTGTACTTTCAACGAGTCCTGAATTTTCTGCAGATCGATGCACGGATCTGTAAATTTCGCGTCCCTTTTTCTGAATTTGCCGCGACTATGGATGAATTCTCGTAAAAATCTCACTGGCTGTTTAGCAAGATCGCGATAAGGGTTCTTGTATGGTGCCGAGGCTGACATGCCACATACCCTGCCCAACCCCGTTGCCCCCAGATCTGAAAGTTTATTTTCCAAGGAGATGTCGAGGCTCCTCATGGCAATCCAGTCGAGAACATGCAGATAACTGCGCAGGGTCGTAAGCGGGCTCAAGTGCCCCATGAAAGCGGCCACTTGGTACAGATGACGACGATCTGGTGAGACAGGCGTTCCAGGCAACCTGGGAAATAGTGTGTCACGAATAACTTGGATGTGATTACCCTGCAACAACTCAGAATCCAAGTATTCCGGTCGTTCAACTATTAATTCTGGCTGGTCAGATGCTAGCAGCGCCAAAAACAGCCAATTCGAAAATGAATGGCGTAAATGGTGAAAACAGAAATTTGAACGACCATTTCCGCATATGACGTGAAACGCTTCAGTAACCGGATCGATCAGTTTCCCTTGAGAAGGTGGCGTATCCGGTGAATGGTTTTCTGAAAATATGAACCCTGGCAGGCCGTCTAAAAGCAAATCACGTTGGACCATGAACGAAACGAAGGCATCGAATTCGTCTATTGGAAGCAGCGCTTTCAAGGGAATGCGTCGATTCGATGAATTGGATTTGAGCGTTGCAAATTTGGAAGGGCGAATGACCAGGAACGGCTCAGGCCCTGGATGAAAATCTGTCATCCGCAACATCTGAACCTCCCGCCTTCTTAGGCCAGCCCTGAAGCCCAGCATGGCAGCAAAAAATAGACGCTGGCTTGCTAGTGAGCTTTGACTTTTATCAGGTTGAAAAAAGATTTTTTTGAACTGACGAAACTCTGCCTCAGTGACCAGATTGGCCGATACACTTCCCGAAGACTGATCTGACCCGTAACCATCCAGCTCTCGAAAGTCTATGTCAGGGGCACCACATAAGAACAGGAAATCGTGAAAACTGCGAAGGGTAGCCCAAACCTTTGCGCGCTCCTTGCTGCCTTTAATATTCGCGGTAGCCAATTCGTACAGTATTTCAAAATCCTCGACATCTAGGCTCAAAAGGTCTTCGTCGTCAGCTTCATAAATAATCGTTTTCGCCAAAGGACGCAAATACCTTAGCACGCTGACTGGCCGGATCCCATTCTCACCCGTGGCAGGGCTTATTCGCCACTTCGCCCATTCGATCAGATAATGGGTAACTGGCCACATTTCGGCCCCCATCTCTTTTTGTAGTTGGCTTAGTTTGGCGGGGGCGCCTCTACCATTTTTCAGAACCGCATATATCCTTTGTAACGACTCGCGCTGGCTAATGTGCGTCACACTTGGTGAGAACACTGGCACGTGTATCGGAACGAAATCACCTTCAACACTTTCATGCGCCTTGAAAGATTCAGACGGCAACTCATTCTCGGCTGACTTCCATTGTGCAATGCGATGTAACGTAGTGTCTGAAAGCGAATAACTTACAAATTGATCACAAAGGTACCCGGCAACCACCCCCATATGTTCAAGGAACAAAGATGTTTGGACTGCACGCAATAGTTCGTTATCTGACCAGCTTGCTGGCCATGTACCCAGACCAAGATTATCAATGGCAGTTATCAGTCGATGCTTGGGTCGCCACACATCAAGAAGGGAACTAGTCCATGCCCCCGTCTCCCGCAAACGGACTATCAAGCTGCCAGTCAACGAATCCGGATACCACCTGATCAATCTCGTTGCATTGCGACCATCTGGAATTTCGAGCATTGCCCATAGCAGGCTCTTGTTCCCCGTAATATCTGAAGACGTTAAGGCGCTCAGTGCTGCAAGTCGTCCTGAAGAAGCAATGCCTCCAAAAAATACGGCCGAGCAGAGAACAGCATGCTTTAATTGATCTGTATTGAGGTCGCTGCAAGCAAGCCGAATCAGAGCCTCCTCTAGGGGCCGATAATGCTGCAGCAATTGAAAATCCATCGGGACAAACACTGGAGGGATAGCTGGCAAAGTCACTTCGCCGGCTGGAAGAGAGATTTTCCAGATACCCAATTTGTTTCCGGCCGTCACAAGCATGCACCACCATTTGGCTAATATACGCCCTTCACTTGAATTGTTTGCCGTATTCAAAAGACGCCCCAAAATAACCTGGTGCTCATCACGATCGAATTTGAGTCCGTTGACACCATCCCATAAATCCTTGGCATGGTGCCCCACCCAAGAGGCGAATTTCTCGAATAATTCCTGCCTACGTGTTAACCCATGAGGAATACTATTAATTGCCCAACTCGGCCAAGAGGAGCCTGCGCGTCCTAAGGATTCTTCGATATCCTTTTTCTCTTCATTCATGATCAAGAACGCAGTAGAGGGCTGCCCACAATTCTGAATTTAAGGCGCTCAAGTATTGGGTCAAGATGACCCTTCAACTGGTCGCGCCAAAGAACTGGGGGAAGTGTAGAGAATTTCCCCCATGGTGATTCACCACGTTCGGCGTGACCGAGTAATGCATTGATGACAGCACCCGAACAACCGCTGATCAGCAATTCTGTTCGAATGAAATGTCGCAAGGATACAAGTCTTAATTTCCAATGCTGACCAAGCAACTCCTCGATTTTCTTCGGTTCGATGTCAATTGCGTGACCGCCATACTCGCTCATCATGAATAACATCGGGGACTTTACCTGAAGCCTCTCCTGATCGTTCGTTCGATCAGGTGCACTGGCAGACGTCAGTTTATATATTTCATTTTTTGCGTCGAAGTTATCCAGAGCATTCGCGTTTTTGATTGCAATGTGCTGACGAATCCTGACAACGTGACGCTCATATTCTTCGAGTTGCCTTATCAGCAAGGGGTGTAGCCAGACAACCCGCGCATTACGATATACATCGGTATCCTTTTCTGAGACAAAACAGCTTCCGGTGATTTTGTCTATATTGAACTCTGATGGAATAGGCTGCCGTACTGCACGAATAGCGGTCGTTGCCATGAGGAAGAGCAGCAGGTAGGCGGTATACATATTGTGAAGCTCATGTACAGGTGTTCCCGGTTGGGCTTTGAGGTTTTCGATTCTGTCGAGCACATCCAGGATGGTTGTTTGCAATGTATCGATCGTCGGTACATGAAAAGAACCAACGAAATCATCCTCACCGGATATCAGTGACGGAAATGCTGGCAATTGGAGCGAATCTCGCGAAACCTGAGCCAATTCAAATACTCGCTCACATGCCTGCGAGAATAGCGATGCAAGCCTGCTTGCAGGGATCGCAGAATATACGCATGGATTGTGTTGATTGGGCTTTCGACCTGCAAAATACAACGCTATTACTTCATCACCCGGAGCAAGCTGGGCCATCAATAGAGGAATCGTATTTGTGATCCTATTCACGGTCAGGTTAGTTCCATATATCTGGTTAAGCTTGCTGACCAATTGAGTGAATTCAGTTTCATGATCTTTCATGAATAGTTTCTGCGTATTTTTGGTTACCTTACTGAGGTATGGAGCCAATGTGTTTGAAAGGTCCAGATTGAATCCGGGTTTCGGCTGCAGCACACGCCATCGATCGTTAGGCGCTTTATGGAGCGGTAGTTGACATGGCAACCACATTGTTCGTGTTTCTGGATCCCATTTTGCCCTCATGATGTCATCGCCATCTTCATTCATGTCCACGACATGAGTTTTCATGAGGTCTTCCGGGGCTCTTCCCAGAAAAAATCGGCTGGAGCACCAAGCAGCAACTTTTGACCTCATTTTCCGTGGAACGCTTTCCCAGACGTCGCTTTCAATATTGGAAAAAGCATCAAGCAACACCTTAAGCTCGAAGCCAGACATCGTTGCATGCGTAACTGGAAGTCGCTGGTTGCCCATCTCGATTGCTTGTGCCGCATATCGGGCTTTTCGCTTGTTAATGAGGACTCGATCTACTAGATTAAATTGGGTCGATTTCTGTGTAGGAATTTCTATTTTTTCGAAAAGTTTTCCACTATCCTGTATCGGGTCAGCATCAATATCCTGCTTTTCTATTCCGTGCAAACCACCCGTATCTGCATAGAATGTTCGGGTTGTTCGGGATCCGCCCTGTTCTAACTGATGAGAACTGACTTCCTGAATTTCTCTATCTCTATCAAGCGCCAATCCACCATGCCGTGGAGATTCTTTTCTATAGCCTCTTTTATGTAACCATTTTTTTTTCTGTTCCCACTCCCCACTTTGATACCAAGACAAAGCTCGATGAATGTAAGCCCAGGTTCTAAGCAGCCCGGTCGTCTTGAAAATATAACCATATCGCTCGAATAATCCCTCAAGGAACTCAAGAAGTTGCTTGGGTGGCAAAGCTTCTGTTGGTATCTGTTTCAATATTCTAGTTTCAACCTCATTTGGTTCTGTCAGCTGCCGTATAGACAGACCCAAATGATATGACCTCTCGACAAAGGATTCTGATTCTCGCTTGCTTTGTTGAAGGCGTGTCTGAACAGGCAAGAGTGATGCCAAGAGCGCGTGGTATTGAGGCTCTAAATTTGGACTGCAGCGATGCCAGTACGTACAGTAATGCGCATGATCTTCGTAGTACGGTTTTAGTGTTTGTCTATTTTTTCTGGTTCGTGCGGAAGGAATGTACTTCAAAACCTCTATATCCCCGGAAAGTATTCTGTCGATGAGTTCCTCGATTTTGCCAATCCCACGAAGCTCAGACTCATTAGACAATGGCTGATAAAACCGTAGAACAGTCTGGAACTGTTCAAGCACAGGAAAAATTTCACATAACTCTTCTGGCGCATCCAGAAGACGAACTATAGGGGAAATTATTCTTCGAACATGATCCGTATCGAATTCACTGAATGTTCCTGAATTCGGTTTTCCGTTCATTCATCCACCAAGTCGTCATCAGCTATACCCAGCGTTGTCTTTGCTTCGGCCGCAGTTTTTGCTTTCTTTAATGCCATTTCATCTACTGACTTTATGGCTCGATTAAATGTGGCCCGTGACATGCCCAAGAGGCTAGAAATTTTATGCGTGTTGGATATATCCACAAAATTCCCAGAACTTGCGGAGAAATCATCGTCTTTATAAAGCGCCGCCGCTATCAGGGTTTTCGTCTCATCGTCTGGGCGCCGAAGGAGCATCGAACTTAAAATGTCCATGGCTTCCCAAGAATTAGTTTCACTCTCATCGAGCCCTATATGTATGACCCATATCTTGGATTTACGTGTAAGTTGTTCTAAAAGTAATTGAAAGGTTCTACGCCCTGCAACAAGGGTATAACTATTTTTCTTACTACTGTCCCGGGATGGGTAGTTGTGACCCGACGAAACCAGAATAGGCTGGATAAACTGTAAAATGGGTAATGCCTGCTGAGTAACCGAAGGCACTGACATGGGATAAAACCCCGCATCGTCAATCCATCGAAATGCACTTCGGGGAACGTGAATTTGATCAAGCCTTAGTCGAATGAAACGAGGCTCCTTACCTTCCGCGAGGTTACTATCAGCAGTCATGCCGACCATCACCTTATCTCCCTTCTGCTCAAGCAATTGGCTGTTTACAATCAAAGGCTGGTCAACCAGGGTGATTGTTCTCCTATGCAGTCCTTACCTCGTCTAGCAAGTCAGGATGGCGATCTAGCACCTTCAGTAGTTTTACCAATGCAAGAGGTGGTTTGGTTTTGCCGTTCTCGTAGCGCGAGAAGGCGTTGATACCGCCACCGAAGATTTCAGCCGCCTCGCGTTGGTCTAGTGAGAGTTTTTTACGCACACTGGCGATGAATCCAGGATCAACGATAGATGCATTAACCTGCTTGTTGAACGTGTTCATTTCACGCATGACTCGCTCCGACTCTGCCGCATCAAGAATTGATTCAGCACAAGCTGGGCAAAACTCACCAGTCACTGAAGATATCATGGTGGTTTCGCCCTTGTACGTATAGGGAAGATCACGCGTGTCTCGAAGCAACTCTGCAGCACCGCATACTGGACATTTCATGTTCATAGCTCCTTGAAAGAAACGATCAGCACATCGTCTATAACCGTCAGCTTCAGATACACATCGCCGACCTGCGTGCTGGTGTGGTACACATCCTGCCAAATTGTGTGGTCTGCGTGAGTGGTCATGCTCTTGTAAAAATCTACCGGCCTAAGTGCCATCACCACAGCCAGCATGGAGGAATATTCCAACCCCAATTCAGAAGCACCAGCCCGTGCCGTTTGGGTTGTGCGAACCTTACCGGCCTCAACCAGTGTTTTGACGACACTTAGCTTATTGTGAGGAGTGCGCTTCTCCATAGATGAATACTAACCTAGTTGGTTATTTTTTCCAAGCAAAATTGCAGTTTTGGCATAACCAAAACAAACTCAAATGCATCAGTTTGACACATATTAAATTATAGTTAAATGAGCAGTCTCAGCAAGGGGAAATTTGATGGCACTGGGTGACCAACGCTCGTATTTTGAATACACAGAGTTTGTCAGCCCTTCATATTTCGCACGCGTAATGCACGTAAATACACGATATATAGAAATTATAGAGGAATGATATCTAGTATGTCTTGTTACAAGTTTTCAACGAATTAATGGCATTAATGGAAATACACGCAGCTAAAGGTTACATATTAGAATTGGATTCCGAAGCCAAAGGCCACAGGTTCGACTCCTGTCGGGCGCGCCATCTTTGAATAAAAATTCATGCAAGGCCGGACATCCGCCTGCAGGATTCCGCCAGCGCATCATCGTCCCCGACATTCCCCGGAAAGATCACGACAGGCATATCGGGAAACCGCGGATGGTCTTGAGGGCAGCGCACCACCGAGCAGCCTGGAAGGATCTGGCCGAGGACGCGCGAAGTGCGAAGCGCCAACCCCTTTGAGAGGACGTCGTTGGACGTGATTCCGCCCTTGGCTATCAGGTATCCCAAATCCTCAGGAAGGTTGCGCACCACGTCCATCAGAAATCGCGATACGGCTTCCCCGAAGGCGAGCCGCTCCGCCTGGTCGGAAAACGTGCGCTCCACCCTGCTCGTATAGACGACAGGAATCATGCCGTCCGCATGCGCTGCATTGGCCTTTTGCTGCGTTTCTTCGAGCAGGATTTCCCATTCGCTTGCGATCCGGTCGACGTCTATTTCGATGGGGACAGCGCCTTTCAATTCGAGCAATTTTGCGAGCTGCAGCGTCGTTTTCTTCACGTGCGAGCCCACGATCACGGCGCCTGCCTTGCCTCGTGCATAACCAAACATTTCCCCAGGTGCAACGGGCTGGGGGGGAAGATCCGCAAGAGAGGTGAGCAGGCTCGCAGCGCTCCTGAAGAGGAAACGCTTGCCCCGGCTCGCAGCCCTTTTCAGATTTTCAGAGAACCTGTCGAGGTTTTCCCTTTTTTCCGCATCGACCACGCAGCATGCGTTTCTTTCGAGCGCAAGCAGACGCGGGAGACAATTTTCCAGGTCTTCCAGAAGGAATCGCTCGACATCCTGCGATTTGACCCTGCCCTTCGTTTTCTCCTCGACGTAATCGGGAAGATAACTGTGGCTGTAGGCGAACACGGAATCTTTCGCGAATTCCGTCTCGTGGACGGGAATCTCCCTGCCGTCCATCCTGAGATAATGGACGCTTCCCCGCGTGATGCGGCCGCCCTCGAAAAAGGCGGGAACGAGAAAATGCGCATCGAAAGGACCGAGCTCATCCGATATGACGTTGGTTTCCACGGGATAATGCCCGCGCAGCGTGGAATCCGAGCGGCTGACGACGATCGGCGTGATGTCAACTCGATCAGCGAGCGCCGCCTTCAGATTGACGCACACTTCCCGCGTGATTCTTGCAGCATCCTGATCGCCCATGCCGCGCGTATTGGTCAGGATGAAAAAGAGCAGAGCTTCGTCGTCACACGCCTCACGCAACGTCTTGACATCCCACCGTGTGAGCAGCAGGCAGCCGTGCACCGTCTGAGACCCGGTCGGGTCGTCGTCGAGCACGATGATCTTGGTCGCCATGTCAGCCCAGCAGCGCCATCGCGCGGGAAGCCATGTTTTCCGAAGTGAGCCCGTTGAAGGCCATGATTTCGCCTGGCGTCGCCGTCGTCTCACCGCGCTTCCATGCGAACGTGTCGCGGCATTTTGCGCGGGTGCGCAGCAGAACGGGCTCGAGCACGGCGCTGGGGCCTCCGCTGACTGCAAGCAGCAGGTCGCCGTCGAACAGGGCATTGAATTCGTCGTCGTCCATGAAGGCATTGTCCGGCTCCGAAACGGTCTCCCAGGCAACATCCGCAGGGCGGTAAAGCCTTCTCGGATTGACCACGGAAACGATGCGCACCCGATGGCCTTCCGCCTCGAGCTGCTTCGCCGCTTCGAATACGGGCAGCAGTATCATGTCGCCCGTCACGGCGAACACGACCGTCTTCCCGCATCCACTCTCGTGGATGACGGCCGCGCCTCTTTCAACGGCATTTCTGGCCTCGCGCATGTCCATGTGGACGGGAAGCGGACTCTTCGATGCGACGATGACCATGCACTTGTTGAAGCTGTTCGCAGCATAATCGTACGCGGCCTGGATCGAATTGGCGTCAGTCGGAAAGAGCGGATAGGTATTGCCGTTTCTCATCTGGGCAGCGAAATAGTTTTCCATTTCAGGGCGCTGATGGGTCCATCCGTTTCTTCCCTGCTCGAGCGCGCCTGCAGTGAACATGCAGACAATCGAGGGCGTCTTGCGCCGCAGTTCGGCCATCGCCTGGGCAACGGTTTGCACGATGGGCCAGCCATTGATTGCGAAGCTTTCGTAGGAAAGCCAAAGCGAGCGGGAACCGAACAGGGCAAGACCTGCTGCGAGGCCCGCACAAGCATCTTCGTTGAGCGGCTCGTAAACCTGACCTTCAGGCGTCTGGTTGTAGATGGGATCGGGCGTCGGGTGCCTGATCTTCAAGGCATCGTTGATATTCTTCATGCCGGACGCTTCGTTGCCGTCGGCATTGGTCACGACAAACCGGCCGTCCGTTTTTCCGACATGGGCGACCAGCACGCCCATCGCGGTCGAGGGAACCGCCTTTTCTCCTTTCGCATGCTCATAGAGCGGCATCTTGCCGAGCGGAATCAATTCCAGCGAATTTTCAGTCACGACCGTCCTGGCGGCAGGCCCGCCTCCTGCCCTGACGAAATTCTCCCTGACGATGGCCCATGCCTCCGGATTGATGGCGCGCCGCTGCAGCCCCTCGATCATGTGCGGTTTGTCCAGGGTGTCCGCGGGATAGAGGTTGTGCGATTTCGAACCGACGGTGTGCACGCCCGCCCCCTTCAGCTGCTTGACGATGACAACTGTCAGCGTCCCGCCAAGCGCAGATTGGGCGGCTTCGTCCATGCCCAAGAGCACTGCGGATGAGAAAGCGACGCGCGCCTTGTGGGAAAAACGCGTGCTGTCGACGTAGGGGCCAGATTGCCCCGAATCGTCATGCTCCTTGGCATCGACCAGGATGATATTTTCGAATCCATGTCCCTTCCAGTAGGAAATCATCTCCTCGTTCGACATCCTGGAAACCATCGAATGATGTTCCTGGCTGTAGCCGTTCCAGACGAGCACGGGAAGAAAATTCGTCACATTCGGGTAGGCGGTATGGAAATGCATCATCGAGTTGAGCACGTAGGGCTCCCCCATGCCGCCGTCGCCTATGGTCACGGGAAAAAGCGTGCCCGGATGAAGCAATGCGCCGGCCATGGCGAAATGCTGCCCCTGGCCGAGCGGACCCGCGGGAGCGAGCAGTCCGGGAATCGCCCCTGAGAGGTGGCCGAGCAGGCCATGCCTTTCGCGAAAGCGCGCCATCATGTCGCTCACCGTCCTGATCCCCATGTCCTCGAGGGAAGTGTCGAGAAACATGGCGCTATAGAAACCCGGGGCATGATGTCCGACTTCGGTGACGATGTTGGTGTGACCCAGCATCACCAAGGAAGCATAGGCCTCCGCGCTGCTGGCGAATCCTCCCGGATGCCCGGACCCTTTCGACCCGCAGACCTGAAGCGTCAGGTAGCGCAGCGCATCGGCCATGAGCAATGTCTGGTAGACCGCATCCGGATCGGCGGCATCGCCGATGGCCGACTGGCCAGGCTTGATGGCTGCATGTTTCGCATGCAGATCGAAATCCGGCCATTGATTTCCGAAATACTGGATGCCTTCGCAAAAATCAGGTATCGCGCTCATTGCTCCGCTCCTCAACAAAACATTTGACAACAGCATACAGCCCGCCCTAATATTTCGCAATACACAATCGTTTTCACAATGCGAAAAATGGCGAACAATTCAATACAGGTCATCGGGCGGCTTGCCATGCTGCTGGATGCGATTTCACTGCAGGAAGAAGCTGTCAGCCTGAAGATACTTGTCGCAGAAACCGGACTCCATCCATCCACGGCATTCAGGATTCTCGCCTCAGCCGCGGAACACGGCCTGGTCGAGCGCACCGAGCGCGGCAATTACAGACTGGGGAGAAAGCTGATCAGCCTGGGCAGCCGCGCCGGTTCCGATGCGGATATCAGGCAAACCGCCCTGCCGCTGATGGAAGCGCTGCGCGACAGGATCGGGGAGACGGTCAACTTGACGGTGCGAGAAGGCGACGAGGTTGTCTATATCGAGCGCGCGCTGGCCAAGCGCATGATGCGCGTCGAGCAGGTGATCGGCAGCCGCGCGCCGCTGCATGTCACAGCCGTCGGCAAGCTGATGCTCGGCGAACAGGGCGAAGCCGCATGCAGAAGCTATGCCGAGCGCACGGAACTCCCCGCTTACACGAACAATACATACACCAAGGCGAAAGCGCTCGCCAAGGAATGCCTGTCTTCCGCAAGGCAAGGCTACGCGCTCGACAACGAGGAAGCCGAGCTCGGCGTCGGGTGCATCGGCACCCTGGTTCGCGACGCAAGCGGACATGTCGTCGCAGGGCTTTCCGTTTCCGCACCGATCGAACGGCGCCGCAAGGAATGGACCGCGCTCGTCGTCGAGACGGCCGAATCCCTGTCAAGGGCGCTCGGCTACCGGCCCGAGAACTGATCCGGAATAAACATTTTGAATCCGTCTATCCCTATGTATAATAGGGTCATTGCTAATAAAACAAAGCATTGGGGATACGCCACTAAGAGAAAAGGTCATCCAATGACCGCACGCTTCCCCATTCCTGCAATAACTTGCAAAACTGGGGAAACAAATGGAAACCGTGCTGAAAAATGGCTCTATTCGCCATATCCGAGAGAGGATCAACTGGTTCACGCAGGTAGGCTATGTCACGCTGAACCTGTTCATGAAAACCGAGATGCAGAACCAGGCAGCCGCTGCAGCCTACTATTTCCTCCTCTCAGCCATCCCGCTCATCCTGCTGTTGTTCTTCATATTCAATTCGATCCTGGGCGATTACCCGGATCTTTACGGACGCTTCTTCCCGCTGTTCAAAAGCGTCGACCATATGCTCGACATCAATCTCCTGAAGAATCTCAACAGATCTTCCGGTGTCGGCCAACTGACAGGGGGCGTCAGCATCCTTACGCTGATCTGGAGCTCCAGGGGACTTTTGAACTCCGTGCAAAACTCTTTCGGAATCATCTTTTCCGATTTCGGAAGGAGAGGCGCCATTTCCTCGGGATTCATCTCCCTTTCCATCGTTCCGCTCGCCATGCTGGTCGTTGCGCTCTCGATCTGCGGAAGCTACATCAACGATCATCTCGACATCTATCTGACCAGCCAGCCTTTCTTCAATGCTTTGTTGACCGAGCTGTTCCATGCGATCAGATACCTGTTCCCCGCATTGCTGCTCTGGTATGTCATTTTTTCGGCCTATTACCGCATCACGCCAAAGAAACCCAGGCTCAACCTGACATTGACCAGCAGCGGGCTGTGCGCGCTCTCGATCCTGGCTTTGAAGCATTTCCTCATCGACAGCCCGAAGGTGGCGCAATATGACCAAACCTACGGCACTCTCGGCAACATGGTCTTCGTGTTGATCTGCGTCTATTCCATCTTCGTCATCTTCTATCTATGGGCGCAATTCCTCCATTGCGCGGGCAAGATCGACATCATCGCCCTCGAGAAGATTTTCATTGAGAGCACGGAAAAAACGGGATTCGCCAAAAAGCTTGAGGATTTCCTGTTCAGGCGCTCCTCGCGCATCTTCCAGAAATACGGCAAGTCGTTCAAGGAAGGCGAAATGATCATACGTCAGGGCGACAAATCGAACACGATTTATTACCTTTACAAGGGCGAACTCGGTTTTTATCGGGAGCAATCGGCAGGCAAGTCCAAGCTCGGCATCCTGAAACCGGGTGAGATATTCGGCGAAATGGCCTATTTCCTGAACGAGGCGAGAACCGCGACGGTATTGGCCGAAACACAGTGCTTCCTGTTCGTGATCTCGCCCGAGACGCTGGAGGCATTGCTCAGAGACAGCTCGACGCTTTCCAGGAAGATCATCGCCCTGCTCTGCCAAAGGATATACAGGAACAATTCCCAGGGTGTCGCTTTGGAGCAAGCCGAAGATGAAAGCGCGCCGGTCCAGCTCTCTCCGCAGCAGGCATAGCGTGGCAATAGAACAGCAATTCGACTATTTCCTCGACGGGGACGAGTTCTGGAAACTGCTCGGCGAATACGCGGCGCATGCTTTGGACAAGCCCTGCTGGCTGGTCGTCATCGCAATCGACAAGGCATCCAAGATCGAGAAGCGGTACGGCAAGGAAAACGCGGCCAAACTGTTCAAGTGGACTGCGCTTGCCGTTGATTTCAGGATCAAGCGGCGCGACGTGATCGGGTTCATCTCGCCCAGGCATCTTTGCATCCTGTTTTATGAGGAAAACCTGCAAAAGACCGAGGACGTGCTCAGAATCATCGACCGACTGACCCTGGGCATCGCGCAAGACCAAGTCAAGAAGAAAAACCTGGCATGGCCCATGAAGCAATCCAAATTCGACATCTTCTACAAGGACTGGGAAGGCTTCCTGGTCGACATCGGCAGTGGCAACGAACGCATCTGGTGGGCAAGGGACAGGAAAATGCCGAGCATGGATGCAACGCTGGGCTTCAGCAAGCAACCGAACTTTCTGGATTTGAAGCGCGAGCTCAGGCTCCTCGACAGAAGAATCACGGTATCGATAGGCTTCTCCCGCCTCCATGAAGGGGAGACGGCGGAAAGCTGGCTCGGACGGTCCATGAACGCATCAAAGCTCGCATCGAAGAAACAAAAGGGCAACACGGTCGAAGTCGCGCCCGAGGATGGCAAAATCGAGCGCAAGGGGAAAAAACGGCCGAGAAATTAATCCCTGTTGCGCGATGCAAAAAAACGGGCTATCTTTAGATCCGTCGGACCAACAGGATTTTCCGTGCAGACGAAAGAACATTGGGAAAAGGTCTATTCGACCAAGGCATCTGACGACGTCAGCTGGTACCAGGTGCATGCCGAAGAATCGCTGCGACTCATCCACGGCACCGGCGCAAAAAAATCGGCCGCGATCATCGACGTGGGAGGCGGCGCATCCACGCTCGTTGACGACCTCATGAGCGAAGGATACTCGAATCTTACCGTGCTCGACCTGTCTTCCGCCGCCCTTCTCGCTGCGAAAAGCAGGCTCGGACCCGCAGCTTCAAAAGTGAACTGGATCGAAGCGAGCATTCTGGATGCCGTCCTTCCGCGCCACGCTTTCGACATTTGGCACGATCGGGCCGTCTTCCATTTCCTCACTTCAAGCGAGGAGCGCCACGCCTACGTCGAAGCGGTGCTCAAGGCAGTGAAGCCGGGCGGGCACGTGATCGTCGCCACCTTCGCAGAGGACGGACCGGACAAATGCAGCGGACTGCCGGTCATGCGCTACAACGCACAAGGCCTCCATGCCGAATTCGGCTCTCCCTTCAAGCTGCTCAAACACGAGGAAGAGGCGCATCACACGCCCGCTGGCAAGATACAGAAGTTCATCTACTGCTACTGCAGAAAAATCGACTCCTGAGCCCCGCGCCCATCATTCGGGCAGGGATCTTGGCAGCATGCCCAGTCGTTTCTCGACTTCCAGCACATGACGGGTCGTCGCAAGCAGGGTATCCGGATTGAGGCTCATCGAATCGATGCCGATCTCGACAAGGTATTCGGCCATCTCGGGGTAATCCGAAGGCGCCTGACCGCAGATCCCGGAATGGCGGCCGTTCCTTCTCGCACCTTCCACGGTGAGACGGATCATTTCCTTGACCCCTGGATCCCTTTCATCGAAATCGAAAGAAACGATCTGCGAATCCCTGTCGACGCCGAGCACCAGCTGGGTAAGATCGTTCGATCCTATCGAAAACCCATCGAAAATCTTCGAAAACGCATCGATCTGCACGACATTGTTCGGTATTTCGCACATGACATAGATCTCGAGACCGTTTTCTCCTCGCTTCAATCCGTGCTCCCCCATGGATTCGAGCACCTTTTCCCCCTCCTCGACCCGCCTGCAGAAAGGAATCATCAGCTTCACATTTGAAAGCCCCATTTCCTCCCTCACGCGCTTCATGGCAAGGCATTCCAGTGCAAAGCCTTCCGCATAGGCGGGATGGGCGTAGCGCGACGCGCCTCGAAAACCCAGCATGGGGTTGCTCTCCTCGGGCTCGAACCAGCGTCCGCCGAGAAGCGAGGCATACTCGTTGGTCTTGAAATCGGACATGCGCACGATGACCGGCTTCGGATAAAAGGCTGCGGCAATCGTGCCCACGCCCTCTGAAAGCCTTTCGACGAAGAATTTTTCAGGGCTTTCGTAGTGGCGGACCAGTTTTTCGAGCTCCGCGCGCTCCTTCCCGTCCTCCACCTTCTCCGGGTGGAGAAGCGCCATCGGATGAGCCCTGATGTATTCGTTGATGATGAATTCCATCCTCGCGAGCCCCACGCCGTCATTCGGCAGGAATCGGGTCTTGAAGGCGATGTCGGGATTGCCGATGTTGACCATCAGATGCGTCTTCGGCCTCGGCAGGGAGGAAAGATCGGTGACCGTCTTTTTGACCGGAAGGATGCCTGAATAGACATGCCCGATGTCGCCTTCTGCGCAGGAAACCGTCACTTCCTCTCCCGTCTTGATTGATTCGGTCGCGTTCTCGCACCCAACCACCGCGGGGATGCCAAGCTCCCGAGCGACAATCGCGGCATGGCAGGTCCTTCCTCCGCGGTTCGTGACCACCGCAGCGGCGTGCTTCATCACCGTCCCCCAATCAGGGGTAGTGGTGTCGGCAACCAGCACTTCTCCCGGTTTGAATTCGTCGAGTTTGGCCACGTCGGTGATGACCCGTGCGCGACCGGAAGCGATCTTCGCCCCCACGGACCGGCCTGTCGCGAGCGTCCCGCCTCGCGCTTCCAGTTCGTATTCCACGAGCAAATCCGCGGATTTCCTGGATGCAACCGTCTCCGGTCTTGCCTGAACCATGTAAAGCTTGCCGTCCAGACCGTCTTTCGCCCATTCCATGTCCATCGGCATGACTCTTCCTGCCTTCGCGCTGTAATGGCGCTCTATCCTGACCGCGAATTCGGCGAGCTCGATCGCCTCGGCGTCAAGGATGCAAAAGCGCTCGCTGTCTTCGGCAGGGGTAGGTACGTTGCGCGTCCCCGATTCCGAATAGATCATCTTGATTTCCTTGCCGCCCAGGCTTCTGCGCAACACGGCGCGTTTGCCCGCTTCGAGGGCGGGCTTGAACACGTAGAATTCGTCCGGGTCGACCGCACCCTGCACGACGTTCTCCCCCAAACCGTAGGCGCCCGTGATGAATACGACATCATGGAAGCCCGTTTCGGTATCGATGGAAAAGATCACTCCGCTGGAAGCCAGATCGGACCGCACCATTTTCATCACGCCCACGGAAAGATAGACCTTGAAGTGGTCGAATCCGTTGTCCACCCGATAGCGTATGGCACGGTCCATGAACAGGCTGGCAAAGCAGCGCTTCACGGAATCGAGCAGGCGCTCTTTTCCGGAAATGTTGAGATAAGTTTCGTGCTGCCCCGCGAAGCTCGCGTTCGGCAGGTCCTCCGCAGTTGCGGAACTTCTGACTGCGACCGTCAATTCGGGGCCGTATTCCTGAACGAGCTTCTCATAGGATGCGGCGATTTCTTCAGCAAGGTCCTCGGGCAGCGGCGCACCGTAAACCACATCCCGCGCAAGTTGAGCGCGCCTTGCCAGATCGTCCACGTCGTTGACATCCAGTTCGTCGAGCGCCTCGTGGAGTTTCGGCCATATGCCTGCCTTATCGAGCACATAGCGGTAAGCCTCTGCCGTGACGGCGAATCCGTTCGGCACCCTCACCCCCTGGGAAGCAAGTTCGCGGTACATTTCGCCCAGGGACGCGTTCTTCCCCCCGACAAGTTCGACATCGCCCACGCCGAGTTCGGAAAACCAGCGGATATAGCGCATCATTCTTTCTCCATGCCTGACAAGTAGCTTCCCCTTCTGGCGAGCCCGTTCAGCTGCGCGCGCCTCAGGAAGGCTTGCTGCATCTTCCCGGCGTTTTCTCTCCTTCCAGCCCAGGCTGCCAGAGCGGGCTGCTGCAAGGCGCGCCCGTAGGAAAAGGAAAGCGCCCAGGGCTGGCCCGGAAATAGCGCGTTCATGGCATTCAGATTGGCCGTCGCCTCTTCAGGCCCCTGCCCACCCGACAGAAAGTTGATGCTCGGCACTGCCGCAGGCACCGCTCTGCGCAGCACCCTGACCGTTGCCTCGGCCACTTCTTCAGGGGAGGCCTTTTCCCCGAAATCCTTGCCGGGCAGCACCATGCTCGGCTTCAACACGATATGCTCGAGAACCACTTTGTGCCGCTCCAGCGCGTGAAATACGGCATGCAGCACGGCCTCGGTCACGTCAAGGCAGCGCCCCATATCGTGTTCCCCATCGATCAGCACCTCGGGTTCGACAATGGGCACGATTCCCTCCTCCTGGCAGATCGCCGCATAACGGGCCAGCACCTCGGCATTGGCTAGGACGGCCAGCGCGGAAGGATTCTTTGCGCCAATGCCGTAGACTTCCCGCCATTTGGCGAATTTCGCGCCCTCGCTCCTGTATTGCCTGAGCCGTGCCGCAAGGCCGTCGAGCCCTTCCGTGATCTTGTCCCCAGGCGAATGCGACAGGGGAATCGTTCCCCTGTCGACCTTGACCCCTGGCACGACGCCTTTCGAGGAAAGCAATTCAGGAAGGAGCCTGCCTGCATCGTCCCGCTGACGCAGCGTTTCCTCGAACAGAATCACGCCGCTGACGCAGTCTTCCATTCCGGGAGTCGAAAAAAGCAGGGACCGGTAAGAGCGCCTCGATTCCTCGGTCGACTCGATGCCGAAAGGCGCAAAGCGCTTGGAAATGGTGGGAAGGCTTTCGTCCGCGGCCAATATGCCCTTTCCTTCCTGCACCATCGCCCGCACAGTTGCCTGCAATTCATGTTCTGTATCCATACTCTCCGTCCTCTATTCGAATATAGCCCACTCACCGAACGCGCAACAAGCATGCTTACACAGACTTGAAATATTTATTGAATATGCTATCGTTTGTAGTCGAGACAATAGGTTCGCTGTCAACGCTCTGGCTGCTGCTGCGTTGTCTGAACAATCACACGAATAAGGAGAAGAAATGAAGGTATCGAGGATTTGGGTGGCGCTTGGGCTGGCAGGCTTGTGTGTAAGTCCGATGGCCACGGCTGCGGGATGGTACGCTGGAGTCGGCGCAGGCCAATCCAGCGCCAGATATGATTATGCAGGAATGGCTGCCCGCGCGGCGGCTGCGGGCGCCACTGCAGGCACGGGCACGCTGCTCAGCACAGCCCCTCACGACACGGCTTACAACGTATTCGCCGGCTACATGCTCAATGACTACATGGGCTTTGAAGGCGGGTACTTCAATCTGGGCAAGTTCGGTATCAATACCGCTGCGGGCACCGGAACGTCCAAAGTCGACGGGTTCAATATCGACTGGCTGGCCCTCATTCCGCTCACCCAGCAGTTCGCCCTTGAAGTGAAAATGGGCGGCAATTACGCCACTGCCAAGGATTCCTTCCCGGGCTACAGCGTTTCCAAGAGCGAAGGGCTGAATATGCACTTGGCATTCGGCGTCCAGTACGACATCTCCGATGCCGTCAAGCTGCGCGGCGAAATCAACAAGTACATTGTCAACGACGGCTTCAACAACCGCAGCGGAATCAACACCTACACCGTGAGCCTGGTCTTCCCGTTCGGGGAATCGCCTGCGCCTGCTGCGCCTGCTGCGGCGCCCGCACCGGCACCGGCGCCCGCTCCCGCAGCGAAGGCCCAGCCTGCTGCCGCTCCGGAAAAGCTGACGCTCTCGGCAGGTTCCTTGTTCGACTTCGACAAGGCCGTCGTCAAGCCTGCAGGCAAGAAATCGCTGGACAAGCTTGCTCATGATCTGACCACCGTCAACTATGATGCGGTCAGCGTGACCGGATACACCGACAGAATCGGATCCGACGCCTACAACAAGAAGCTCTCCGACAGGCGTGCCGATTCGGTCAAGAAATATCTTGTCGACGCCCACGGCATTCCGTCCACCAAGATCTTCACTTCAGGCAAGGGGAAATCCGACCCCGTGACCAAGCCCGGCGAATGCAAAGGCAAGAAGGCCACCAAAGCGCTGATCAAGTGCCTGCAGCCCGACCGCCGCGTTGTCGTGGAAGTCTCCGGCACGAAGAAATAAGCTTTTCCGCTTCGCAAAAAACCCCGCCTCGGCGGGGTTTTTCTTTGGACAACCATGAACCTGCCCCTTTGGACGCTTGCAACCGTCCTCCTTTTCATCGCATTCAGGCGCTCGTTGCGCCTTGCCATCTGGCAAATCATGCTGGGAGGCGCAGCATTTGTCGTTTCAAGCCGCGCCATTTCACTGGCTGAAGCCTGGCATGCGATCGACTGGGAAATCATCGGTTTTCTTTTCGGCGTGTTCGTGCTGGGGCAAGCCCTGGTCTCAAGCGGACTCCTGAATCGCCTGAGCGGCCTCCTTTTCGGAAAGATCGGCAATGCCGAAATGCTGGTTCTGGCCGTGCTGACCGTCAGCGGCTTGGCCTCCACGCTGCTCATGAACGACACCCTCGCCGTGATCGGAACGCCCCTGATGCTGACGCTCGCAAGAACACACAGGCTGCCACCCCTGCTTCTCCTACTCGCGCTCGCCTTCGGCGTCACCATAGGCTCTGCGGCAAGTCCGGTCGGCAATCCGCAGAATCTGCTCATCGCCATGCACGGGGGAATTGAAAACCCTTTCCTGCTTTTTTCGAAATCCCTCGCGCTGCCCACAGCGCTCAATCTGCTTTTCGCATGGGTCGTTCTGCGAATAGCCTTCAGGCACGACTTCCATGGCCATGTGCTGACGCATTCCTTCGCGCAGCTCGAAGACCCGGTGCTTGCCCGCCATGCAGCCATGGGGCTTGCCGTCATGGCTGCCCTCGTCTTCATCAAGGCCGGGCTCGCGACATTCTTCTCTTACGGATTGCCGCTCTGGATTCTGTCCGCCGGCGCCTGTTCACCCGTACTGCTGCTCAGCCCGAAAAAATTCACCGTCCTGGGCGAAATCGACTGGCGAACGCTCGTCTTTTTCGCGGCGATGTTCGTGCTGATGCGTGCAGTATGGGATTCCGGAGCAATCCGGTCATGGCTGCCTGAAAGCGTTTCAGGCGTTCCTGGCATTCTTTTCGGCGCAGCCCTGCTCAGTCAGATCATCTCGAATGTTCCGCTGGTCGCGCTGCTTCTGCCGAGCGTCCATTCAGGCGGGCAGCATGCCATGCTCGCCCTGGCTGCCGGAAGCACCATAGCAGGCAACCTGACATTGCTGGGCGCCGCCAGCAATGTCATCATCGCGCAGCTCGCCGAGCGCCAGGGCGTACACCTCGATTTCTGGCGATTCCTTGTCGTCGGCGCGCCGCTGGCCTTTGTCAACCTGCTCGTCTACTGGTTCTTTCTTTAGACCCTGACATAATCCCACCCCTCTTCCAGGCGCCTTTTGATTTCTTCCACAGCAGAAGAAACCGACCTGATATTGGGCAGGAGACGGACGTCAACGCCTTTCTTTTTCAGCTTGTTCAGCGTTTGCGTGCATGCCACCAGGCTCAAATTCGGATATTTCGTCTGCATCTCGGCGATGCGGGCAGCATAATGCGATACGCCGGCACGAAGCATGTTCACTCCGCTTTCATTGGCGATGATTTCAACCCGAATTTCCCGATTTCCCTGATCGGCCGTTGCAAGCAGGTTCTCTGATTCGTCGAGCGCGCTCTTCATCCTCACCGGATCGGCATTGCCGACGTAAACCATGAATTTGCTGGGCGATGTACCGCTGTCGTTGCGCGCGATCGCCTGATAAAGATGAACGAGATCTCCGGAATCGGTCAGCGTGGAAATAAGCCACCCCGACACGCCGCCCATCACCAGCAGGAGCAGGCATGCCGCCAAAGCCTGGATCTCCCGCAGCGGATGCCTTTTCAGTGCGGCGAGTTTGCTGGCCGGCGGATTCTGGTACGCATGCCGAGTCATTTCCTTCAGTCCGCGAAGTTCGCATACGGCCGATTTCAGCGCTTCATCGTGCTCCATCTCCGCAAAAACGCAGGATTTCTCCCCGGCCTCGAGCTGGTCGTCGACAAATGCATTCAATAATTCATCAGAAAAATTTGGATTAGACACCTCGAATCCTCCGAATTTGGCTGACTTGAGCCTGCTGCGGTGCAAGTTCGTACAACAGCGTTTTCAATGTCTTGCGTGCTCGGCACAAGCGGCTCATGACGGTTCCGACCGGAATTTCAAGTATGGTCGAAACTTCCGCATAAGAAAACTCCTCCAAGTCGACAAGCGTCAGCACCTGCCGCTGCCCCAAAGGCAGTCTGGCCACCGCGTTCCTTACACGCGATACAAGCTGGGACTGGGCATGCCCGTCTTCCGGCGTGAATTCATCGACACGCTCGATCTCTTCGACATCGTCCATTTCCCTGCTTTGGCGAAAATGATCGCGCCAACAATTTGCCAATATGGCGAACAACCAGCCATTCATCGCTTCGGCGTTCCGAAGCTGTTTGGCATTCTGGAGCGCCTTGATCAGCGTTTCCTGCACAAGATCGTCCGCAAGCGCGGCATTGTGGCTCCAGGAATAAGCCACCCGATACAGCTTCGGGCGCATTTTTTCCAATTGATCCTGCAGGGCATCCGTGCGGCACAACAGGGAGAGTATCTTCATTTTGGCAACCCAGCGTTGCCACTAACGAACGGATTCCCGCATGAAAGCTCCAAGCTCTGCCGCATACCCTCTCCAATAATATTTTTATGTATTGAGTGTAAGACGTATCTGCATCCGAGATTATTCCATCAACGCGCATATTTGCAAAATTACGGAATAAAAAATGACTGTCACACGTCTTTAACATTAGTTTTCCCGATCCGGTACAAGATGAAAGGTTTTTCAAAATGATTTTACAACGCAGACCCTTCCTAAAAGGCATTGCGGCCGCCTTCTTGGTCGGCCTATTGAGGCCGGTCGAACTCCTGGCCGCAACCTGGAACAAGACGGCTTTTTCGGCGAAGACGGTGATGGATGCGATGATGGATGCAGGATACGGCGGCGCGGCCGACAGCACTGACATCGTCCTCAAGGTCCCCGACATTGCGGAAGACGGCTCCATCGTTCCAGTGGAAGTGACGAGCAACATCCCCGGCACTGTTTCCATGGCCATTTTTGCCGAGAAAAACCCCAACCCGCTGGTCGCCGATTTCTTCTTTTCGGACGGCGCCGAACCCTACGTCGCCACGCACATCAAGATGGCGAAAACCTCAACCGTCAGAGTAGCCGTGAAGGCGGGAGACAAGGTTTACACGACAGGCAAGGAAATCAAAGTCACAATCGGCGGCTGCGGCGGCTGAAAACCGGAGAAAGTCATGGACAATTCAATGAAAATGCGCGCAAAGATGCAGGGCGACGTTGCAGAAGTCAAGGTGCTGATCAAGCACGTCATGGAAACCGGACTGAGGAAGGACAAGGCAACAGGGAAACTCATTCCCGCCCACTTCATCAATCAGGTCAACGCCACCCTGAACGGAAAGACCGTCCTCGACATGCAATGGGGCGTAGCGATCTCGCAAAATCCCTTCTTCGGCTTCAAGATCAAAGGGGCAAAAACTGGCGACAAAGTCGCGATCAGCGCAGTAGACAATCTGGGCACCAATTTTTACGGTGAAACGGTCATTTCCTGACATGATCAAGACGATCTGCACCATCATGCTGTCGGCAGTCTGTTTGCAGCCTGCTGCCCATGCGGGCCCCGTTGAAGACAGACAGGCCCTTCTCGATCATTACCATGCGCTTTTGCCAAATGTCGGATTCACGGATTACGTTTACGGCACCTTTTCGATGGATGCGCCGGCAAAGCGCCAATACGACGACATCATGTCCTTCCCGCCCTTCTCGATCGATGTGGACGAAGGCCAGGCTTTGTGGGGAAAACCCTTCAAGAATGGAAAAACCTTTGCTTCATGCTTCGAAAACGGGGGCAAAAATATCGCAGGCAACTACCCCTATTACGATGACAATACCCGCCGCGTCGTGACCTTCGAAAATGCCGTCAATGCATGCCTGGGCATCAACGGAGAAAAACTTCTGGAATATGGCGGAAAGCAAATGGGGCTCATCACCGCCTACGCGAAGAGTTTATCGGATGGCATGAAGGTCGCAGTTAAAGTCGGGGGAAAAGGCGCGCTGTCCGCCTATCTCGAAGGCAGGCGCTACTACTACGAAAAGCACGGAAAGGATGAGGAATCCTGCGCAAGCTGCCATGTCGACCATGCGGGCAAACCCATCAATGGAGAAAAGGTATCGATGATGGTCGGGCAGGCGACCCATTATCCCGAGTTCATCGGCGGCACCCAGTTGATGACATTGCAGCAGCGTTACCGCCAGTGCGCGAAGAACATTGGCGGCAAGCCGCTGAACCTGAACAGCGAAACATACAATGATCTGGAATATTTCATGACTTACATGAGCAACGGCCTTCCAATGCAGACCCCGGTTTTCAGAAAGTAGATCATGTCACTGAACCGCAGAGAATTCATGCACCTCCTGGCCATGGCAACAGCCGCCGGCCTCGTTCCGGGCAGCCGCACAGCTTTTTCGGCGCCGCTCAATGATTACGAGCTTCCGCCGTACGGCAATGTCTCGCTGCTGCACTTCACCGATTGCCATGCCCAGCTCATGCCGATCTATTTCAGGGAACCCAGCGTCAACATCGGTGTGGGCGGCAGCCTCAGCAAGCCCCCCCATCTCGTCGGCAAACATTTCCTGAAGGCATATGGCATCAGTCCGGGAACGAAAGAGGCTTACGCCTTTACCTGTCTCGATTTCGAACATGCTGCAAAAATCTACGGCAAGGTCGGCGGGTTCGCCCATCTTTCCACGCTCGTCAAGAAAATGCGCGCAAGCCGCCCTGGCGCGCTGCTGCTCGACGGGGGCGATTCATGGCAGGGTTCCGCCACGTCCCTCTGGACGAACGGCCAGGACATGGTGGATGCCTGCAAGCTGCTGGGCGTCGACGTGATGACCGGTCATTGGGAATTCACCTATGGGGCTGAAAGAGTCAAGGAGGTCGTCGACAAGGACTTCAAGGGGAAAATCGATTTTCTGGCCCAGAACGTCCAGACGGCAGACTTCGGCGACCCCGTGTTCAAACACTACGCGATCAGGGAAATCAACGGCATTCCGGTTGCCATCATCGGGCAGGCATTCCCCTACACGCCCATTGCGAACCCGCGATACATGACACCTGACTGGACTTTCGGCATCCAGGAAGACAACATGCAGCAGACCGTCAATGAGGCTCGGGCCAAGGGCGCTGCGGTCATTGTTCTCCTTTCCCACAACGGCATGGACGTCGACCTGAAAATGGCGGGAAGAATCACCGGAATAGACGCCATATTGGGAGGACATACCCACGATGGCGTGCCGGCGCCGGTTGTCGTCAAGAATGCGAAGGGGCAGACCCTGGTGACCAATGCGGGCTCCAACGGAAAATTCCTCGGCGTGCTCGATCTCGACGTCAAAGGCGGCAAGGTTGCCGGCTACAGATACAAGCTGCTCCCGGTTTTCTCCAATCTGCTGGACCCCGATCCGGAAATGGAGGAGCTCATCAAAAAAGTGCGCAAGCCGTTCGAAGGCAAGCTTGCCGAGAAACTTGCCGTCACCGAAGGCCTGCTTTACCGGCGCGGCAACTTCAACGGCACTTTCGATCAGCTGATCCTTGATGCGCTGATCGAAATGAAGGGCGCTGACGCCGCATTTTCTCCAGGATTCAGGTGGGGCACGTCGCTGCTTCCGGGGGAAGCCATCACCATGGAACACCTGATGGACCAGACGGCGATCACCTATCCGCAAACCACCACGACGGCGATGACCGGGGAAACCATCAAGGCCATCCTCGAGGATGTGCTCGACAACCTGTTCAATCCCGATCCCTACAAGCAGCAGGGCGGCGACATGGTGCGCGTCGGCAGAATCACCTATACCTGCGATCTCACGCAAGGATACGGCAAGCGGATAGACAATCTCGCGCTCAATGGAAAGCGCATGGAAGCAGGGAAGAAATACAAAATTGCTGGCTGGGCGCCCGTAGCGCAGGGGGCAAAAGGCGAACCGGTATGGGAAGTGGTGGCGAGCTACCTCAGGGAAAAGCAGGTGATTTCTCCGAGAAAGCTCAATGAGCCGAAACTCATCGGTGTGGAAGGCAATTTGGGTATCGCATGAAGAATTAATCAACAAAACAAGGAAAAAGTATGAAATCGATTCTGAAACTGGCAATTATTGCGCTTTTCGGGCTGTCTTCATTGCAGGCCATCGCAGACGACGATTCCTTTGCACCGGGAGGGACGGCTGTCGATCACAGCTCGGTGCACTACAAGGATCTGAAAATCATCATGGATCTGAAAGCCAAAGACATCGATGCAGTCAAATACGCCACGATGGTCGCGACCCGAGTGCTCGAGCATCCAGGCGCAAAGCTTGCCGTGGTCATCGAGGGGCCCTTCGTCACCGTATTTGCCAAAAAGAACTATCTCGACCATCAGGGCATCGTGGACAAGTGGGCTGCCCTAGCTGGAAAAGGCGTCCAAGTCGAGTTTTGCGGCAATTCGGTTCACAGCATGGGACTCAAGCCTGCAGACATGGAAGGCCTGGACGAAAAGAATCGCGCCGTCGTCAATTCAGGCGCCTACCCGACCATAGCGCACTACGAATCGATGGGATACAACCTGATCATCCCGATACAGATGCCGGAAGCGCCGAAAAAATAATGCAACAAGAAGGACATCAATTATTGCAAGCAACTACCAAAAGGAGGGGATATGAAAAGGGGAATTATTTCATTAGCAGTGCTCTGCGCTTTCAGCCAGACGGCTCAAGCGACAAACTGGCTTCAGCTCGAGAACAACGAACCGCCCGGATCAAGGAATACCGCCCACTTCTGGGGGTTCATCCAGCCTGAACTGGTGCACAACGAGGGCAATGCCGTCGCAGGCATCGTCGCACCGCCCCAGCTGACGCACTACAACGGCCAGGACTCGATCAACAATCTCGTCGGCCCCGATTTTTCCCATCAGAATGCCGTACAGGTATTCCGCGCAAGGCCGGGTGTAAGGGGCATCATGCCCGGAACGGATGGCAAGATCAACTATTTCCTGCTTGCCGAATTGGGATACAACGGCATCACTGTGGTGAAACAGAATCCCAATTCATTCAGGTATGCGCCCGCCATTACCGACGCCACGATCAGCGTCAACCTGCCTGCAACCAGACTTAGGGTCGGCATCGGCAGGCTTCCTCTGGGGGAGGAGGCGATGCAAGGTGAACCTGCAATGAATTATGCCAACCTCACTAACGTTTCAGACCAGCTTTTGAACGAACGCTTCGTGAACCCCTATTACTCTGGGCGCCAGGAAGTGCCGATGTTGGGCGTCCCCTCGACCCAGGTCAACCTCAATCCGGCGTACACCAACGCCATACCTGCCTTGTCGCTGCAGAGAGCCTGCGCGGGTGGCGCAGGTATTCCCGGCCCTGGCACATACTGTATGGGCGCCCTGAACGACAAACCTGTCGGCGCATTCAGGGACATGGGCATCGAAGCCTATGACTGGATCGACAAGGGGAAATGGGAATATTCATACGCCCTCATGGTCAGCGACGGAAACGGACTCGATATTGCCAACAACGGCAATTACGACATTTCAGGCCGCATCCAGGCATCCTACATCTTCGGCGGATCCGGAGCATTTCGCCAGGATGCCTCGGCTTACGCCTGGTATCAGGACGGCAGGCGCAACTATGCCGGGACAGACTATAGCCGTGTACGCGAAGGGGTAGGCGCCAAGTACATGGATCATGGCTTGAGAATCGGCGGTGAATACATCAAGGCGGCAGGCATGATCTATTACGGCGTCATTGCGCCTTTCCTCGACGTCGGCGGCGCGGCATTCGAGCCGGTAGACCAGATGATGCTTGCTTCCTCCAATACCGCGGATGGCTATTATGTGGACATGGGGTACAAATTTGCCCCCAAATGGGAAGCTGACATCCGGTATGACACTCTCGACAAGCTGAAGAATTCCGCCTACGACGAAAGACTGGTTTCAACCGTGACCTACGGCGCCCAGTATTTCTACAGCAAGAATCTGAGATTCCTGGTCAACTACGAAATACGCAAGGCCAGCGTACCCAACCCGTTGTCCTATCTGCAGTCGCCTGTCGCATTACAAGCCGCCCAAAGGACGCAGCTCACTGATGCGAGCATCATTGCCGGCTCTATCGGCAATCGCATAGACATCGCATGCACCTATACTTTTTAACCACCGAGGAGAACCCATGAAGAAATTGCTTCTGCTGTTTTTTGCGCTTGTCCTGTCCGGCAATGCCGTCTTTGCCGAAGACCTGGCGCATGAAGACCCGCTCCAGATTGCCAACAAGACCGGCCTCAAGGTGGTCGTCCAGATCAACCATGTCGATGTCATCCCGAGGAACGGCATATCCAAGCAGATCTTCGGGACGATGAATCTCGTCGATCAGTACAAGGCGCTGGGCATGCAGGCAGGAAAGGACTATGAGATCGTCATGGTCTTCAGGGCGGACGGCGCGCAATTTCTCCTGAGCGACGATGCCTATGATGCGAAGGTCAAAGACCCCCATCCCAAAGGCAACCCCAACAAGAAATTGCTCATGTACATGGCAAAGGCTGGCGTGAAGATGTACGAATGCTCGGTCGCCATGAAGCTGAAGGGATATACGCCGGATGACCTGCTTCCGTTCTCGCGCCGCGTCGTCTCGGGGATCGGCGCAGTCGTCGATTTCGAAAAGTCGGGATACCTCCTGGTCACCCCCTGATAGTTTTTCACCCACAGAAAGGATGTAAAAATGAAATTTTCCGGAGCATTGCTAGGTGCGCTTCTCCTCGCGGCGGGAATTCCTGCCCTTGCAGCGGGAAATCCGCTTGAAGCGGCGATCCAGGATGGGAAGCAGGTTTTTTCCCACGAAACCTTCGGCGGCAAAGGCAAAACGTGCGACGCCTGCCATTCCAACGGAGGCGTCGGCCCGGGCAAGCTGCCCAACGGCAAGATGATTCCCAGTCTTTCCAATGCGGCCGCGATTTTCCCTCGCTTCAATCCGAAGGCCCAAAAGGTCGTGACACTGGAAGACCAGATTCGCGCATGCACGAAGAACGCGCTGCAGGGCAATCCTCCGGATGCGGGCAGCGAAAAGCTCGCCGATCTCGTCGCCTATCTCACTTCCCTATCTCAGGGAAAACCGATCGACATGGGCGGCAAGCCCCAATAATCGAACCCCGCGCAAGCGGGGTTTTTTTTCATATCCGCCGATCAGATTCGTCAATCCGAAACGTTTTCAGTGTGGGGTATGGTGCCGTTTTACCATAACGTGCGCCTATCGCGCCCCGCTTTCATGACATTGCAAAAACAACTCCGGTTCATCAACATCCTCACCATTTTCAGTCTGATCGTTGTCATCACGCTTTCCTTCACCAACCTGACCGACTGAAATTGCAATTCGACAAGGCGCAGGACGAATCATCCGTCGAAAGGAATCTGAGCGAGTTCAAGCTGAGCGCAGCCTGATCAGACCAGGTGCGCAACCAGGGAAACCGCCGCAAGGTCGATCAGGAGCGCGGCAGGTATCTTCATGCGCCCCTCGATGATCCTGCCGAGCGACCACAGCCCCGCAATCATGCCAACGACGACGGCTGCCGATTTGCCGAAGGACAAATCATCCATTTGCCAGAGAAACCACGAGAATGCGGCCAGCATCAGCAGAAACTGGCAACCGCCGAACCACAATGCGCCCCTGCTGATTGGCGGGTCGTAGCGACTCACCGAGGACAGCTCGAATTCGGGCTTCGGATCAAGATCTCTTGGCCGCCAGCCGGGCGGCATGAACCATATTCTCAGCCTGTCGGCCCAGCATCTGGTCTTCCATGCATCGCTGACCAGTGCCCAGTAAACGTGCAGATTCGCCCATACCGGATCCCAGCTGTCCAGCTGAGGCCTGATCCCGAAGACACAGGTCTCATCCGCCTCCTCCTGGAAGGTGCCGAACAGTCTGTCCCAGACGATAAGCATCCCGCCATAGTTCCTGTCGATGTACAGATCGTTTACTGCATGGTGGACCCTGTGGTTGGAAGGGCTGGAAAAAACCTTGTCGAACCAGCCCAGTTTTCCGACAAGTTCGGTATGGATCCACACCTGGTAGAGCAGGACAGCAAGGCCGGAAGCGGCATAAACCCCGGGCGGAACACCCGCAAGCGCCATGGGAAGATAGAACACCCACCCCAGCACCGGATAAGCGCTTTCCTGCCTCAGGGCGGTCGAAAAATTGAAATCCTGACTCTGGTGGTGGACCACGTGGGCCGCCCAAAGAATTCCCGTCTCGTGAGAATAGCGGTGGTGCCAATAGCCGCAGAAGTCGACGAATACCATCGCCGCAATCCATCCATACCATTTTTCCCAGAAGGGGCCTTGATAAGGCGCGATATGCCCGTAGGCCAGGGTATAGATGCCGATCTGGAAGATTCCGGTGAACACCAGCGTGATCTGGCTCAGGATGCCCTGGGATAGACTGCTGATAGCATCGTTGATGCGGTAAACCCTCTTTCCGGTCGAAAGCCCGAATCCGTACTCAGCCAGAATCATCAGGGTGAATACGGGAATGGCATAAACAATGATTTTTTCCATGCAGTCTCCCAGGAGCGCTTTATTGAAACAGACGAATCACAAGGCGTCAAGCAGGAAACAGACCAACAGCAACGCGCCTCATCAAGACATTTTTTTGTATCGAATCCTGCTAATTGATAATTATTATCAATCGACATGGGATCCTTACGATTTCCTTACAACCCTCGGCAATCCTTGATCCAGATAACGAATGCAGCATGCGCCGCACAATCTACCTACCCAATCGATTAACCTATTCGATTATTATGTTACAGGATATTTACCTTTTTTTCTGGTATCGGGATTAGAATATCGCGAACTACAAATCTAGCAATGATTCGCATTTTAAAAAAACGAAGCATTTGCTGAACAAGCTTCTAATTGACTGATATCGGTGACCTATGAAAAAACTGTGGACGACGCTATTGCCGTTGCTCTGGCTTCCCAGCGCAGGGTATTGCAGCCCTTGGGCGCTCCTTGATCCGAAAGGTCCGATTGCAGCGGACGAAAAGCATCTCATCCTGACTGCCTTTGCCCTCATGCTGATCGTGGTGATTCCAGTGATCGTCATGGCCTTAGCTTTCGCCTGGAAATACCGCGCAAGCAATACCGGTGCGACCTATGCTCCGAAATGGGACAACTCCCATACGGTCGAGGTGGTGGTGTGGACCGTCCCGGCCATTATCGTCCTGATCCTGGGGACGCTGGTATGGCGCTCCACCCACGCACTGACCCCTGAAAAACCGATCGAATCAAGCGTCAAGCCTCTGACTGTCGAAGTGGTCGCCATGAACTGGAAATGGCTCTTCATCTATCCCGAACAAGGTGTGGCGTCGGTCAACAGGCTGGTCATTCCCAAGGACACGCCTGTCGATTTCCGCATCACCTCCGACACGGTCATGACGTCCTTCTTCATCCCCCGCCTCGGCGGTCAGATCTACGCCATGTCGGGCATGCAGACCAACCTCAACCTGCTCGCTGACCAAACCGGGACTTTTCGCGGTCTCAACACCCAATTCAGCGGGGAAGGCTTCGCAGGCATGCATTTCGAAACGGACGTGGCCTCTGCAGAGGATTTCGCAAACTGGATCGACGTGACGAAAAAAGGCGACGCTCGCCTCGACAGGCTCAGCCTCGCCAAGCTCGAAAATCCCAGTGAGAACGTTCAGCCAATTTACTTTTCCAGCGTGGAGCCCGATCTATTCCAGGCCATCCTGAGCAAATACGCGCCCGACACCCCGAACCGTCTGGCTTCACGGTGCATCACGCCTTCAAACCTGATCCAGGCGCAAAGATAAGAGGATAAAAAAATGTTCCAATCCGTTCTTTTCGGCAAACTGACCATCGAATCCATCCCCTACGAGAACCCCATCATCATGGGAGCGGTCGGCGCATCGGCCATACTGACCCTGATGCTGCTCGGCTGGGTCACCCAGCGGGGCCAATGGGGATACCTGTGGCGCGAATGGCTCACCAGCGTGGATCACAAGCGCATAGGCGTCATGTATCTCATTCTGGCAGGGGTCATGATGCTGCGCGGCTTCGCCGACGCGATCATGATGCGCATCCATCAGGCCTATGCCGAAGGCGCGGGACACGGGTTCCTTCCGCCCGAGCATTACGACCAGATCTTCAGCGCGCACGGCACGATCATGATCATTTTCGTGGCGATGCCGTTCTTCATCGGCCTGATGAACTATATCGTGCCCTTGCAGATCGGCGCCCGTGACGTGGCCTTCCCCTTCCTCAATTCAGTGAGCTTCTGGCTCACTGCAGCAAGCGCTGCCCTGGTGATGGTGTCTCTCGCAATCGGCGACTTCTCCCAGGCAGGCTGGTCCGGCTACCCCCCTCTTTCCGAACTGAAGTTCAGTCCGGGGCCCGGAGTGGATTACTGGATATGGAGCCTGCAGCTCGGAGGCATAGGCACGCTGCTGACGGGCATCAACTTTTTCGTGACCATCCTGCGCATGCGCGCCCCCGGCATGAGCTACATGAAGCTGCCCGTATTCACTTGGACCATCCTCGTGACCACGGTGCTCATCATGATGTCCTTCCCGGTCCTGACCGTCACCCTCGCCCTGCTCACGCTTGACCGCTACCTGGACATGCACTTCTTCACGACCGGCATGGGCGGCAACCAGATGATGTTCGCGAACCTGTTCTGGATCTGGGGCCACCCCGAAGTGTACATCGTGATCCTGCCCGCATTCGGCATCTTCTCCGAAGTGGTTCCCACCTTCTCTAGAAAGAAGCTTTTCGGCTACGCGTCGATGGTTTATGCCAGCATCGCGATCGCTCTGCTTTCCTTCGTGGTCTGGCTGCACCATTTCTTCACCATGGGCGCAGGCGCTGACGTCAATGCCTTTTTCGGTATCGCCACCATGGTGATCGCAGTGCCCACCGGGGTAAAGGTGTTCAACTGGCTTTTCACCATGTACAGGGGAAGGATCGAATTCACCACCCCCATGCTGTGGAGCATCGGCTTCATCATCACCTTCGCCGTCGGCGGAATGACTGGCGTGCTGCTCTCCGTGCCCGGCGCCGACTTCCTGCTGCACAACAGCGAATTCCTGGTGGCCCATTTCCACAACATGCTCATACCCGGCGCGCTGTTCGGCTATCTCGCAGGATTCTCCTTCTGGTTCCCCAAGATGTTCGGTTTCCGCCTGGACGAGAAATGGGGAAAGCGCGCATTCTGGTCCTGGCTCGTCGGCTTCTACGTGGCCTTCATGCCGCTCTATGCCCTCGGCTTCATGGGAATGCCCAGGCGCCTCGTGCACTACGACAACCCCATCTGGCAGCCTTACCTCCTGGTAGCGCTGTTCGGCACTTTCCTCATCGCCTATGGCATCTTCTGCCAGATCACCCAGATCGTCGTGAGCGTCAGGAACCGCGAGGCGTTGCGCGACAAGACAGGAGACGTCTGGAACAGCCACTCGCTCGAATGGTCGCTGCCCTCGCCGCCCCCCTTCTACAATTTCGCGAAGATACCGCATGTCGATACGCTCGATGCATTCGCACACATGAAGGAGATGGGCATCCCACACAGGGCTCAGGCACCCTATGCGCCCATACACATGCCTAGAAACAGCAGCCTCGGCGTGATCATCGGTGCCTTCACCTTCAACTTCGGCTTTGCCATGGTCTGGCATATCTGGCTGCCTGCAGCTGCCAGCCTGCTTGCCATCATCATCGCCATCGTTGCCCGCGCAAGCGATGAAGACGTCGATTACATGCTGAGCGCAGAAGAAGTGGCGCGCATCGAGAAGAATGGCGCCTCCGCCTCCGCCCATAATTCGGCCGGTTCCTCTTCCGACCTGATCACCCAAGGATGAATTCAATGAACACTATGTCTGCAACCATCGCGCATGATCATCACGATCATCACGATCACGCCGAGGAGGCGAAAGAGAATGCCTTGTTCGGCTTCTGGATCTACCTGATGACCGACTGCATCCTGTTCGCCTCGCTTTTTGCGACTTATGCAGTGCTCGACCACAATTATGCCGGCGGCCCGACTTCCAAGGATATCTTCGACCTGAAGTACGTCTTCGTCGAAACCATGTTCCTCCTGATATCCAGCTTTACCAACGGCTTCGCCATGATCTCCATGCACCGGGCCGACAACTCCAGGACGATCAAGTGGCTGATGCTCACCGCGCTCTTCGGCCTGGGCTTCATAGGCATGGAAGTGAACGAATTCACCCACCTCGTTCTTGAAGGCAGCGGACCGGGCAGAAGCGGCTTTCTTTCCGCCTTCTTCACGCTTGTAGGCACGCACGGGCTCCACGTCACCACCGGCCTCGTATGGATGAGCGTGATGATGCTTCAGCTCCACTTCAAGGGGATCACGCCCAGGACCTCCTCGCGCCTGCTCAGGCTCAGCCTCTTCTGGCACTTCCTCGACGTCGTTTGGGTCGGCGTCTTCACAGTGGTTTATCTGATGGGAGTTCTTTAAAATGCAGCACGAGACCGTATCCTACCGCAGCAACACGACCGGCTTTGTCCTGTCCCTTTTGCTCACTTTGGCTTCGTTCGGCATGGCAATGGGCGGCGCGTTCCCCCCTTCGATTTCCATCGCCACCATCGTGCTGTCCGCCGTGCTGCAGATCATCGTGCAGATGCATTTCTTCCTGCACCTCGACGCATCCTCCGAGCAGCGCTGGAACGTCTTGGCATTCGCCTATACGCTCATCATCATCGTCTTCGTGGTGGCAGGCACCTTGTGGATCATGTACAACACGGGCATACGCATGATGCCCATGCCCAACTGATGAGCCGCTTCAGGGATTATCTTTCCCTGGCGAAGCCGGGCATCATTTTCGGCAACCTGGTATCCGTCTCTGGCGGGCTTTTCCTCGGCAGCCAGGGTTACCCCGACCTTCGGGTGATCGTCGCGACGCTCTTGGGCGTCGCGCTCGCCATAGCCGGCGGCTGCACGCTCAACAACCTGATCGACAAGGATATCGATGCGCTGATGCTGCGCACGCAGAAGCGACCGCTTCCCAACGGCAGGGTTCGCGATCTTGATGCCCTGCTGCTCGGGCTTCTTTTGGCTTCATCTGGCCTCTTCCTCCTGTGGCGCTACGCCAACCCATTGGCTTCCCTGGTCACCCTCTTCGGTTTCGCCGTGTACGTGCTGCTCTACAGCCTCTGGCTCAAGCGCACCACTCACGGCACCTGGGTCGGCAGCCTATCAGGCGCGGTGCCTCCGCTTGCAGGCTACTGCGCTGCAAGCGGCCGCCTGGATGCGGCGGGCTTGATCCTGTTCGCGAGCTTCGCGCTGTGGCAGCTCCCTCATGCCTACGCGATTGCCGTGCTCCATCTGAACGATTATGCAAGGGCTTCCATACCCGTGCTGCCGCTGGTGCGCGGCGTATCGAGAATCAAGCGTGACATGCCGCTCTATGTAGCCGCATTCACGCTGTGCGCAATTCTCCTTTCCATCGCTCGCTACACCGGATGGTCTTATCTCGCCGTCACACTGCTGCTTGGTGCCGCCTGGATGCGCTCCGCATGGCGCTCCCGCAACGGAGACGACAGGGTTTGGGCGCGCCAGTCCTTCGCCTGGTCAATCGCGATGGTCATGGCGCTGAGCCTGATGATGTCTGTCGACTACGTGCATCCTTTGCACGACACGAACGCCCCGTCATCCGGCCTCATGATCGCATTCCTCAGCCTGGTTCGCTGAAAAGACAAACTGGCTCGTACCGCTTGAAAGAAAAAAGCCCGTCGATTCTTCGACGGGCTTTTTCATTTGGTGGCCAAGGGCGGAATCGAACCACCGACACAAGGATTTTCAATCCGAAAGCAACTAGAGCCGCCTCAACTGCTTAACCGTCGAGCTTTCTACAAAACCGAAAATTCAGCGCCTCGGAAAGTCAGCATTCATGCGGGGTATTTTCGAATTGTAGAAAAGAACTTTCAACGCATGATGGGGCTTGAATACATTTGCTCGTTATTCTCCCAATGTTATATACACGCTCGGAAGGAATTGTCCGGAAGAAAAAGCTAAGGTAGCCACATAAGAAAAAACCCGCATTTGCGGGTTTTCTCTACGCAACTTTTTGTTGGTTACAATCTGATTTCTCAGATAATGATTCCTGTTGGGCCTGTTGCTTTTTCTGGGATTCCACTATGCCAGAAACAATGGCCTTCATTTCTGATTCAGCAAAACGTTTGAGAGCGTCTCTCATAAGGGGTTGATACCCAACACCATGAAATGCCGCCAGCGTCTTAAAGGACTCAATTAGGCCCTTATCCAAGCGAATGGAGATCATCTGCAGTCCAAGCGCATTGTCGATCTGACATGACAGCTCCTCACCAGCGCGCCGAACATGCTTCTTATCAGCGCCAAGTTTCTCTGATTCCCATGCCTCATCTGTTCCCAAAATTTTTTCTTTTGCGCTCATTTCATACTCCTTCTTTGTTCCGCATTATCTGCCACACTCTTCATAAAGGTCTACAATGTGCTGTTTCGCATCGTATGCGGATTTGATGTAGATGTTTCCATTAGAGAAAACAAATATAATTTTCAAGAGTCTGTTCTGGTTTGTAGGAGCAACAAACCACAGTGTGGGAGGGTCGGTTCTATGTTCTTCACGATCATCTTCAAGATATACCCCAATTCTGTTTTCAAAACACTGTTCCACTTCTCTACGTGACACATTGTGCTTATCTTTCAGCTTCAGAAGAATCTCGTTAGAGATAATGATGGGGTTCATGCCCTACACTGTATATACAAACCACCTTTTAGTCAAATCATTCGTTCCAATATATCTTGCAACTCAAGGTTCACGATGATATCAAAGCAAAATCTATGCTCGATATTAGAATAGGTTGCAACCCATTCTATTTTCTACCATACACATTATCGGCTTCCTTACCGTGGACTTGAGGGATTGTTCAAATATGGGACAAATGAGACAAAAATCTATGACAAAAGTTTCCCCTATGAGCGAGGCCAGCATCTGAGATATACAGGCCCCACTCTACCCCCACAGCCCCTTTGATCCTATTTGAGGGCCAGGTGGATTCTGTCTCAGTAACCGCTACTTTTTTGCTTCCTTAAGTGATCTATCGATTATCACGCTGCGCATTTCCGCGAGCTCTTCAGTGCCTAGAATTTCCCTTAGATGACCTGCCTCCCACTAGGCATACCAGAATGAAGTTAGTAAAGTCCGTTTTTAGAGAGGAGAACGGACGTGAAGAAGCGTTTTACGGAAGAACAGATCATTGGGTTTCTGAAGCAGGCCGAGGC
>JAJZRS010000032.1 GCA_021802545.1 Pseudomonadota bacterium | reverse complement strand
GCGGCGCCGTGCCCAGCAGGGTTGATGCAAGAATGACGGACAGGAATGCTCTCAAGAATATCCTCGAGTGGTGCCGGGAGGGGGAATCGAACCCCCATGATGTTTCCATCGCGGGATTTTGAGTCCCGTGCGTCTACCAATTCCGCCATCCCGGCCTGGGAAGCCGGAAATTATCCTGCAAAGCGCTCGTTTGCGCAATAAGGTAAAATGCGCTGATGCAGTTATCCGAATTCGATTTCGATCTTCCCCCTGAACTGATCGCTCAATCTCCCGCCGAAAGGCGCGGGCAAAGCCGGCTGCTCGTCGTGAATGGCGCAGGCCTGTCGGACCATGCCTTCGATGAATTGCCGGGTTTTCTGGAAGAAGGCGACCTGCTGGTCCTGAACGACACAAAGGTGATCAGGGCGAGGCTTTTCGGGATGAAGGAGTCTGGCGGAAAAATCGAGGTTCTGATCGAGCGCATCCTCGACGGCAATCGCGTCCTCGCGTCGATACGCGCAAGCAAATCCCCCAAATCGGGCACCATGCTCATCTTCGGCGAGTATTCTGCGGAAGTGCTGGGAAGGGAAGGTGAATTCTATATCCTGCGCTTCTCGGCTGCAGTGCAGGAAGTGCTCGACAGGCACGGCAAGCTGCCCCTTCCGCCCTACATCGCGCACGAGGCGGACGAATTCGACGAGGAGCGCTACCAGACAGTCTATGCGAAGCATCCCGGCGCGGTGGCCGCCCCCACCGCAGGACTTCATTTCGAAGCGGCCATGCTCGGGAAGCTGAAGGAAAAAGGGATAGGGATCGCCCATGTCACTCTGCACGTCGGGGCGGGGACTTTCCAGCCCGTCCGCGTCGAGAACATCATCGAACACAAGATGCACAGCGAACGTTACCTTGTTCCAGAGGCGACAGCGGAGGCCATGAGAAACGCGAAGGAAAAAGGGAAGAAGGTGGTTGCGGTCGGCACCACGGTATTGCGCGCGCTGGAGTCATGCGCCCTGTACGGAAAAAGCGAAGGCGAGACCGCGATCTTTATCACGCCAGGCTTCGAATTCAGGGTGGTCGATCGCCTCCTCACCAATTTCCATCTGCCGAAATCCACATTGCTCATGCTTGTCTCGGCCTTTTCCGGCATGGCAGAAATCAGGCGGGCCTACCTTCACGCGATAGAGAAAAAATACCGATTCTTCAGCTACGGGGATGCGATGCTTCTGGAGAGAAAGAAATGAAATTCGAACTGCACAAGACGTCGGGGCGCGCAAGGCGTGGGACGTTGACCCTTGCGCACGGCGCGATCGAGACGCCGGCCTTCATGCCTGTCGGCACTTACGGCACGGTGAAGGCGATGAGCCCGATCGAACTCGTCGAGATCGGCGCGCATATCGTCCTGGGCAACACCTTCCATCTCTGGCTGAGGCCTGGGCTTGAGGCGATAGAGGCGCACGGGGGGCTTCACCGCTTCATGGGATGGGACAGGCCGATCCTCACCGATTCGGGCGGATTCCAGGTGTTCAGCCTGGGGGAGCTGAGGAAGATCAGCGAGGAGGGGGTGAAATTCCAGTCTCCAGTGAACGGCGACACCTGCTTCCTGACGCCCGAGGAATCGATGCGTATACAGCGCGTGCTGAATTCGGACGTCGTCATGATTTTCGACGAATGCACGCCCTATCCCGCCGATTTTGGACAGGCCCAAGAATCGATGCGGCTCTCCCTGAGGTGGGCGCAAAGGAGCAAAAAGGCGCACGAGGGCAACCCGAACGCCCTTTTCGGCATCGTGCAGGGCGGCATGCATGAAGCCCTCAGGGACGAATCGCTGAAAGGCCTCATGGAAATCGGCTTCGACGGCTATGCGATAGGCGGCCTTTCCGTCGGGGAACCGAAGGAAGACATGAAGCGCATCCTGGCGCACACTGCGCCGCAATTGCCTGAGAATTCCCCGAGGTACCTGATGGGGGTGGGCACGCCCGAGGACATCGTCGCCGCGGTCGCATGCGGCATAGACATGTTCGACTGCGTGATGCCGACCCGGAATGCGAGAAACGGCTGGCTTTTCACCCGGTACGGGGACATCAAGATCAGGAATGCAAAGCACAAGCATGACACCAGGCCGCTCGACGAGACCTGCGGTTGCTATACCTGCAGCAATTTCACGCGCGCCTACCTGCACCATCTGCAGCGCGTGAACGAGATCCTGGGCGCGCGGCTCAACACCATCCACAACCTGTATTACTATCAGGAGCTGATGCGGGGCATCAGGGGGGCGATCGAGGCAGGGAAATTCGAAGATTTTGTCGAAGAGTTTGGACGTCGCAGGGGCGAGGCGTGTTAGAATTATCGTTTTGATTCGGCAAGACCCAAGGAGAAAACATGTTCATTGCTTCTGCCTATGCCCAGAGCGCCGGTGCGCCGCAAGGATCCGGCCTGATGGGATTCGCGCCGCTGGTTCTCATTTTCGTGGTGTTCTACTTCATGCTGATCCGTCCGCAGATGAAGCGCTCCAAGGAAATGAAGGCGATGCTCGATGCGCTGCAGAAGAACGACGAAGTGGTGACGACTGGCGGCGAGCTCGGGCGCGTGGTCAAGGTGGGCGAGAATTACGTCACGCTCGAGATCGCAGCGAATGTCGAAGTGCTGGTGCAGAAGACCGCGGTCCAGACCGTCCTGCCCAAGGGAACGATCAAATCCGCGAACTGAGATGAACCGATATCCCCTCTGGAAAAACCTCATCATCGGGCTGGTCCTCGTCATCGGACTGCTTTATTCGCTGCCCAATTTCTTCGGTGAAGCGCCCGCCGTTCAGATCTCTTCGGTCAATCCTTCAGCGAAGGTCGATTCGGCGCTGATGACGAAGGTCGAAGCGCTGCTCAAGGCGGCCGGCACGCCTTTCGACGGCATGTACGAAGATCCGGCGAGCCTCAAGGTCAGCTTCAAGAGCACGGATCTTCAGCTGAAGGCGAAGGATCTGATCCAGAACGGGATCGGCCAGGACTACGTCGTCGCGCTCAACCTGATTTCCAGGTCGCCTTCGTGGCTGAGGAGCCTCGGCGCGCTGCCGATGTACCTCGGGCTCGATCTGAGGGGCGGGGTGCACTTCCTGATGCAGGTCGACATGAAGGCGGCGATCACCATGGCGATGGACAGGAATCTCGGCGAAATCAGGGCCGACCTGAGGGATGCCGACGTGCGCTATTCCGGAATCAGCCGCCAGGGGGACGAGCTCGACCTGCACTTCGACGACAAGGATTCGATGGGCAAGGCGAAGGACGAGATTTCCAGGAAATTTCCGGACCTGCTCCTGACCTCTTCCGGTCTGGGCATCACCGCGCAGCTCAAGCCGGAGGCGAGGACGAAGATCCAGGAATTCGCGATCCAGCAGAACATCACCACTTTGAGGAACAGGGTCAACGAGCTCGGCGTTGCCGAGCCCATCATCCAGCAGCAGGGCCAGGACAGGGTCGTTGTCGAGCTGCCGGGCGTCCAGGACACGGCGAAGGCGAAGGACATCCTGGGCAGGACCGCGACCCTCGAGATCCACATGGTCGACGACGAGCATGACGTCAAGGCCGCGATCGCAGGCCAGATTCCCTTCGGCGACGCGCTCTTGAAGGAGCGCGGCGGCGAGCCGATACTCGTGAAGAAGAACGTCGTCCTGACCGGCGAGCACATCAACGATGCGCAGCCAGGATTCGACAACAGGACGGGAGAGCCTGCGGTTCACATCAATCTCGACGGCACGGGTTCCCGCATCTTCAAGCAGGTCACCGCCGACAACGTGGGCAAGCGCATGGCCATCCTCCTGATCGAAAAGGGAATAGCCGAGGTCGTGACCGCCCCTGTCATCCGGGAGGAGATCGGCGGAGGACGCGTGCAGATTTCGGGGCACATGACGACAGGAGAGGCGCATGACGTCGCGCTGCTCTTGAGAGCCGGCGCGCTGGCCGCCCCCATGGAAATCATCGAGGAGCGGACGGTGGGACCGAGCCTGGGCGCGGACAACATCAAGAAGGGCTTCGATTCGACGCTGTTCGGCTTCATCGCGATCAGCATATTCATGACCATCTATTATCTGCTGTTCGGATTCGTTTCCGTGGTCGCGCTCGGGGCCAACCTGCTGCTGCTGGTCGCCGTCCTCTCGCTGCTCCAGGCCACATTGACTCTGCCGGGCATGGCGGGCATCGCGCTCACCCTCGGCATGGCGATCGACGCCAACGTGCTCATCAACGAGCGCATCCGGGACGAGATCAGGAACGGCAACACGCCGCAGGCCGCGATCAACGCCGGATACGAGCGCGCCTTCGGCACCATTCTCGATTCGAACATCACGACCCTGATCGCCGGCATCGCGCTCTTCATATTCGGTTCGGGCCCGGTCAAGGGATTCGCCGTCGTGCTCTGTCTCGGCATCCTCACCTCGATGTTCAGCGCGGTGCTCGTCTCTCGCGCGATCGTCAACTTCGCCTACGGCAGGCGCAGGGTTTCGAAGCTCATGATCGGATAAGGGAAGAGAAATGGAATTCTTCAGGATCAAAAAAGACATCCCGTTCATGAGCTACGGGAAGTTCACGACCGTGATTTCGCTCGTGACCTTCATCGCCGCTGTCTTCATGCTGGCGACGCGCGGGCTCCATTTCGGCATCGATTTCACGGGCGGAACCGTGATGGAAGTGCATTATGCGCATCCCGTGGACATCGAGAAGGTGAGAAGCACGCTGCGCGCGCTTCCCGACGTTTCCGTGCAGAATTTCGGCACATCCCAGGACATCCTCGTCAGGCTTCCCTTGAAGGCGGACGTCTCCGGCGCGAAGCAGAGCGAGGTCGTGCTCGCCGACCTGAAATCGGATGATCCCACCGTCCAGATGAGAAGGGTGGAATTCGTCGGCCCGCAGGTGGGCAAGGAACTCGTCAACAACGGCTCCCTCGCGCTGCTGCTCGTCTCCATGGGCATCATGGGCTATCTCGCCATCCGCTTCGAATGGCGCTTCGCGCTTGCCGCGATCATCGCCAATCTTCACGACGTCGTGATCATTCTCGGCTTCTTCTCGTTCTTCCAGTGGGAATTTTCGCTGCCTGTGCTGGCCGCAGTGCTGGCCGTGCTCGGCTATTCGGTCAACGAATCGGTCGTCGTTTTCGACAGGATCAGGGAGAATTTCCGCCTGATGCGGAAAAGCTCGGTTCCCGAGATCATCAACAATGCGATCACCCGCACCATGTCGCGCACCATCATCACCCACGGCTGCACGCAGCTCATGGTCACCTCGATGCTTTTCTTCGGCGGAGAGGCGCTGCATTACTTCGCGCTCGCGCTCACCATAGGCATCCTGTTCGGCATCTATTCCTCAGTGCTGGTTGCAAGCCCCATCGTCATGTGGCTGGGGGTGTCGCGCGCGGATTTCGTCAAGCCGGAAAAGAAGCTGGAAGCGAGCTGAGATGGATTTCCTGGACATCCTGCTCCATCTCGACAAGTATCTTCTGATCCTGACCCAGCATTACGGCCTCTGGATCTATCTCATCCTTTTCCTGATCATCTTCTGCGAAACGGGCCTCGTCGTCGCGCCTTTTCTTCCAGGGGATTCGATGCTTTTCGTCGCAGGCACCCTGGCTTCCACCGGCGCGATGGACGTCAACATGCTGACCGGCATACTGGTGACTGCGGCCTTTTCCGGGGACAACACCAATTACTGGATAGGCAGATATGTCGGGCCGAAAGTCTTTTCGCATGAGAAATCGCGCTTCTTCAACCACGAGCATCTGCAAAGGACGCATGCCTTCTACGAGAAGCATGGCGGGAAAACGGTGGTTTTCTGCAGGTTTCTGCCCATCATCAGGACGTTCGCGCCATTCGTCGCAGGGGTGGGCAGCATGGGCTACAGGAAGTTCATGCTGTTCAGCCTCGCGGGGGGGCTCAGCTGGATCGGCTTCTTCGTCTATTGCGGCTATTTCTTCGGCAATGCGCCCATCGTGAAGGAGAACCTCTCCGCCTTCATCATGGTCATCATCGTGATGACGATCCTGCCCGGCGCGTTCGGGCTCATCAGGCAGAAGCTCAAGCCCCGCTAGATCCTTTTCGCGAGCTCGACCGCCTTGCCGAGATAGCTCATCGGCGTCATTTCGAGCAGCCTTGTCTTTTCCGCTTCGGGAAGATCGAGATTCCTGATGAAACTGTGCAAGGACTCCCTGTCTATCCCGCCACGGCCGCGGGTGAGTTCCTTGAGCTGCTCGTAAGGATTGGGAAGTTTGTAGCGGCGCATCACGGTCTGGATGGGCTCGGCCAGCACCTCCCATGCGTTTTCCAGGTCATCAAGCAGCCTTGCAGGATTAGCCTCGAGCTTGGAAAGCCCTTTCTCGAGGGAGGAATAGCCGAGGAGGGAATAGCCCCACGCCACGCCTATATTGCGCAATACCGTAGAATCGGTGAGGTCGCGCTGCCATCTCGATATCGGGAGCTTCTCCGAGAAATGGCGCAGCAGGGCGTTGGCCATGCCCAGATTGCCCTCCGAATTCTCGAAATCGATCGGATTGACCTTGTGCGGCATGGTGGACGAGCCGACCTCGTCCTTCAATGTCTTCTGCTTGAAGTAGCCGATCGAGATGTATCCCCAGATGTCGCGGTCCAGGTCGATCAGGATGGTGTTGACGCGGGACAGGCAATCGAAGATTTCTGCGAGATAGTCGTGAGGCTCGATCTGGATGGTGTAAGGATTGTGTGCGAGCCCGAGTTTTTCTACGAATTGCCCCGAGAAATTCTCCCAGTCGAAATCAGGGTAGGTCGCAAGATGGGCATTGTAGTTGCCCACGGCGCCGTTGATCTTGCCGAGGATTTCGCATGCTTCGAGCTGCTTTTCCTGACGCCTCAGGCGATAGACGACATTGGCGATCTCCTTCCCCAAGGTCGTGGGGGAGGCAGGCTGGCCGTGCGTCCTGGACAGCATGGGCACTTCGGCAAGGTCGTGCGCCATCTGCGTCATCTTTTCGATGATCTTGCGAAGTTCGGGCAGCATGACAGCGTCCCTGGCCGATTTGACCATGAGGGCGTATGAGAGGTTGTTGATGTCCTCCGATGTGCACGAGAAATGCAGGAATTCTGAGACCTTGGCGATCTCCTCATTGTCCTTCAGCCTCTCCTTCAGCCAGTATTCGACCGCCTTGACGTCGTGGTTGGTCTTCGACTCGATTTTCTTCACGGCCTGTGCATCCGCTTCCGAAAAATGCGCGAACAGGTCGTCCAGTTCCTTGAGCGTGGACTCGGAAAACGGCGGCACTTCGGCAATTTCAGATGCTGCCGACAAGGCCTTCAGCCATTCGGCTTCGACGAGGACTCTGTGCCTGATCAGCGCATATTCGCTGAAATACGGCCTGAGATCGGAGAGCTTGCCTGAATATCGACCGTCCAAAGGGGTCAATGCTGTGATGGGGGAAAGATTCATGATTCTGCCTTCTAAAGATGCAGCGATTTTATCACAGCAGCTGCTATAATCCCTCATCATGAAGCTCATCGGCAGCCTGACCAGTCCATTCGTGAGGAAAGTACGCATTGTCCTTTCCGAAAAGCGCATCGATTGCGATTTCGAAATCGACATCCCCTGGACCGAGAATACTCAGGTCGGCCATTACAATCCCCTCGGGAAAGTGCCCGTCCTGCTGCTCGACGACGGGGAATCGCTCTACGATTCAAGGGTGATCGTCGAGTATCTCGACACGCTGACCCCCGTCGCGAGACTGCTCCCTGAAGACTCGCGCTCGAGAATCATGGTGAAGAAGCTGGAAGCGCTCGCTGACGGCATATGCGATGCCGCCGCGCTGGCCGTGATGGAAGGCAGGCGCCCGCCTGAGCAGCAGAGCGTGGAATGGATCGCGCGCCAGAAGAAGAAGGTGAGCGTGGGTCTTCAAGTGCTTGCCTTGGAGCTCGGCGAGAAGCACTGGCTGGTGGATGAGGCCTACAGCCTCGCCGACATCGCGGCCGGCTGCTGCCTGGGATATCTGAGCTTCAGGTATCCCGAACTTTCCTGGCGAGCGGATTATCCGAATCTGGCAAGGTATGAGGAGCGCCTGTTGAAGCGCACCGGTTTTGCCGACACCATTCCTCAGGATACGATCACGCCGCCCCCCAAGCAGACCCGGCTCTCGTAAATCACCACCGATTGCCCCGGCGTGACGGCCCATTGGGGTTCGGCGAACGCGACATGGCCGACTGCGCCAGTCTTCGAAAGGCAGCAAGGGGCGTCCATCTGCCTGTAGCGCGTTTTCGCGCTGTAGACCCAGTTTTCGTGGGGCGGCTTGCCGCCCACCCAGTTCGCATCAAGAAATTCCAGTCCCCCCTTGAACAGCAGGGGATGGTCGTGGCCCTGGACCACGATCAGCGCATTCTTCGCCATGTCCTTTCCGGCGACATACCATGCGTCCCCGGCGCCGCCGATTTCCAGCCCCTGCCGCTGCCCGATGGTGTAATACATGAGCCCGATGTGCTGTCCAACGACCTTCCCTTCAGGCGTCTGCATCTCGCCTGGTTCATGGGGCAGGTAACGGTTGAGGAATTCCCTGAACTTGCGCTCGCCGATGAAGCAGATCCCGGTGCTGTCGCGCTTCGCATGATTGGGAAGCCCGGCATTCTCTGCGATCTTCCGCACATCGCGCTTGAGCAGCTTTCCGAGCGGAAAAATGGTCTTGGAAAGCTGGGCCTGGTTCAGCCTGTAAAGGAAATAGCTCTGGTCCTTCGTGCCGTCTTCCGCCTTCAACAGCTGAAATGCCCCGTCGACCTCCCTGACCTGAGCGTAATGCCCCGTCGCGATGCAGTCTGCGCCGAGGCTCATGGCATGATCCAGAAATGCCTTGAACTTGATTTCGGAATTGCAGAGCACGTCAGGATTGGGCGTTCTTCCCGCCCTGTATTCTTCCAGGAAATGGCTGAAAACACGATCCTTGTATTCCTTCGAGAAATTGACGGCCTCGATCGCGATGCCGATCCGGTCGGCGACGGAGACGGCATCGATCAAATCCTGTCGGGAACTGCAGTATTCCTCGGTATCGTCGTCTTCCCAGTTCTTCATGAACAGGCCAATGACTTCGTATCCCTGCTGCTTCAGAAGCAGGGCGGATACGGCCGAATCGACGCCGCCAGACATGCCGACAACCACTTTCTTCAAGCCTGCTCCTTTTGGATCGGATAATGATTGATTATATCGAGAGGATAGCGTCTGTCAGCAAGATAATCCTCCACGCATTGCAAAACCATAGGGCTTCTGCACGGCTTTTCGCGTATTTCTTCCGGGGTCAGCCAGATTGCGCGAATGATGCCTTCGTCAAGCCGACGGTCGGGATCATGGGAAATGATTGTTCCCGTGAAGGCGAAACGCAGGAAGGTTTTCTCAGGCGACTTCCATTGGTAGATGCCGAGGACTGCCTGGGGAGCGTAAATGTAGCCCGATTCTTCCAATGTCTCGCGTACGGAAGCGTCGAGAAGGGATTCGCTTTCTTCCAGATGGCCTGCGGGCTGGTTGAAGCGCAATCCTTGCTGCGTGATTTCCTCGACGAGCAGGAACCTGCCTTCGGTTTCCAGGACAGCGGCTACGGTGACGTCGGGTTTCCAGATCATGAATGAAAAAAGGCGGGGAGTCCCCGCCTTTTTATGGAGAAGACCGAATTACTTGGCTTCTTCTTTCTTCTCTTCTTTCTTTTCAGCTTTCTTGGCTTTGTGGTGCTTCTTGGCCTTGTGATGCTTCTTGGCTGCGGGCTTCGCTTCAGCCTTGACTTCAGCCTTCTCAGCCTTGGGGGCTTCGTCGGCAGCGATGGCCGTGAGGGAAACGGATGCGAAAACAGCAGCGATCAGTGCGGAGAGCAGTTTGTTCATGATGACCCTTTAACAGTTTGATTGTGTAAACATCCCAAAATGGGCAAGGCTATTAACGCGCGAGCCCGCAATCCGTTGACAGGATTGCGGGCCTGCTGCTTACTTGGCTGCTGCGGCCTTCTTGTGATGCTTCTTGGCAGCGTGGTGCTTGGCAGCGTGATGCTTCTTGGCATGGGTTGCCTTGGCAGCATCGGCTGCGACAGCGGAGAGGGATGCAGTTGCGAAAACTGCAGCGACCAGTGCGGAAATCAGTTTGTTCATTGCTCAATCCTTAATGATAGTTGGAATCGGACACCTCGGGTGCCAGAACAGTTAACGCCCGTCTGCCAACCAGGTTGACAGGCGGGCGAAGATCACTTCTTCTCGACTGCTGCAGGCGCGGAAGCAGGGCTCTTCTCCTTCGCCCCTTTCTTGGCCTTGGGGCAGGGTTCGGTTTGGAACTGCTGCGTGCTGATGCACCACTTCTTGCGCTTGTGCGGGCAGGGCGTGGTCTGGAACTGCTGGGTCGTCCTGCACCAGTGGCGGCGTGCCTTCTTGGGACAGGGTTCGGTCTGGAACTGCTGGGTCGACTTGCACCAGTGGCGGCGCGGCTTCTTCGTTTTGGACTGATCAGCCTTTGCCTGATCTGCCGCAGCGGCGGGCGCCGAGGCGGATTCCGCAGCATAGGCAGCATGCAGGCTCAGGGTTGCTGCGAAAAGCGAGGCGACGAGAACCGAGATGAATCTTTTCATATATACTCCCCCTCTAATCTGGATTATTTCAAAAGCCATGAGGCTCGCACAAGTTTAGAGGAAATTTTCTGTTTGGGCAATTTGTATCGGCGAAGGATGTTCACTGCAAATACGGGGTAAAATAAGCAAAATGATCAGCACACAGGAAGGAACATGAATTCACACATCAAGGTGCCCCAGGGCGAAAAAATTACAGTCAACCCGGATCTTTCCCTGAATGTGCCGGATATGCCGGTCATTCCCTTCATCGAAGGGGACGGAATAGGCGTGGACATCAGCCCCGTGATGATGCGCGTGGTCGATTCGGCCGTGGAAAAAGCCTATGGCGGCCGCCGGAAAATTTCATGGATGGAAGTCTATGCCGGGGAAAAGGCTGTCAATGTCTACGGGAACGACGCATGGCTGCCTCAGGAGACGCTTGATGCAGTCAAGGATTACGTGGTATCCATCAAGGGGCCGCTGACGACCCCGGTGGGCGGCGGAATACGTTCGCTCAATGTGGCGCTTCGCCAGGAACTTGATCTTTACGTTTGCCTGAGGCCGATCCGCTATTTCGAGGGTGTGCCTTCTCCATTGAAGCACCCGGAAAAGACCGACATGGTGATCTTCAGGGAAAACGTCGAGGACATTTATGCCGGAATCGAATGGGAGGCGGGTACAAGCGGCGCGAAGAAGATGATCGACTTCCTCCGGAATGAAATGGGCGTCACGAGCATACGCTTCCCTGAAACCTCGGGGATAGGGGTCAAGCCCATCTCGAAAGAGGGGACGGAAAGGCTGGTGAGGCGCGCGATCCAGTATGCGATCGACAACGGCAGGAAATCGGTGACCCTGGTGCACAAGGGCAACATCATGAAATTCACCGAGGGCGCGTTCAAAAGCTGGGGCTATGCCCTGGCGAAGCAGGAATTCGGCGCCGAGCTGATCGATGCAGGTCCATGGATGAAACTGCCCAACGGAATCGTGATCAAGGACGTCATCGCCGACAATTTCCTGCAGCAGATCCTGCTGCGGCCCGAGGAATACGACGTGGTCGCGACCATGAATTTGAACGGGGACTACATTTCGGATGCGCTCGCAGCGCAGGTGGGCGGAATCGGCATTGCGCCTGGCGCGAATCTGAGCGACAGGGTCGCCATGTTCGAGGCGACGCATGGAACGGCGCCGAAATATGCGGGCAAGGACAATGTCAATCCGGGCTCGATCATTCTTTCTGCGGAAATGATGTTGCGTCACATGGGATGGCGCGAAGCTGCCGATCTGCTGATTCTCGGGATGGAACGGGCGATAAGGGACAAGCAGGTGACTTACGACTTCGCCAGGGCGATGCCCGGCGCGACACAAATCTCCTGCTCAGGCTTCGGTCAAGCCATGATCGAAAGGATGTAAAAAAACAGCCCACTCGCGAGTGGGCTGTTTCCGGAATCGATTAAACTGCCTGGATGTTCGAGGCTTGCTTGCCTTTCGGGCCTTGCGTCACTTCGAAGCTAACCTTCTGCCCTTCTTTGAGGGTCTTGAATCCGCTCATGTTGATTGCGGAAAAGTGAGCAAACAAATCTTCCCCCCCATCATCGGGCGTGATGAAACCAAAGCCCTTTGAATCGTTGAACCATTTTACTGTACCGGTCGACATCTGTGCTTCCTTAATAAAGAATAAAATCGGGTTCCCCCTTATTAATGCTCGCTCGGCGCAGCCTCGCTCGCATCAAACTGCTTTTTACTCAGTTTTTTCGGAGAAGTCAAGCGGTCTGTTTTTCAGTCGATCAGGGGACCGTTTTGCTGATGCTGATGCGTATGTCCTTCGCGCCGACCGCAACCGGCTGGCTGAACCCCTCCATGTCTCCGCTTTGCGGCATGGCATTGCCCGATTTAGAGATTCTCGCGCCGACGATCACTTCCTTGAAGTCGGAGAGCTTCATCATGGGCGCAACGGCGAGCGTGTCGTCGAGCGAGAAGGTGAGGGGAAGCTCCTTCGCGGTGATTTTCAGGATGGCCAGCGGCATTTTCGGGCCGCTGACGGCCTGAGCGAAAATGTAGAGCGTGTCGTCAGGCGAAATTTTCGATTCGAGTTCGGGCGAGAGCGTCACCGAGCCCGAAACGCTTGCGCCGCTTGAGGCGAGCTGTTTCTTGAACTTGGGCTCGGCAATGGTAATGCCTTCGGCCTTTGCGGCTGCGCGCGCGCCCTCGATGCCGTTCATGACGGCCTTGGCGTCGTCGGAATCGGGGGGGAGCTGTTCGAGCAGCGCGCTCCAGAGCGCCACAACGCGCTTGAAGTGATGCTGTTCGAAGGCAATGGCGCCGCCCAGGGTAAGCGCCTTGGGATTCGTCGGATCGATCTTGAGCGATCTTTCGTTGAGCGAAACGGCTTTCGGGTTCAGCTTTTTCGGATCAAGCATCATTTCGCTTTCCGCGTATTCCGCCAGCACCTGTGCGTCGTTCGGCAGCAGCTTGGATGCGTGGTCGAATGCGCTCGATGCTTCATCGTAGCGCTTCATCACCATGTAGGAGCGGCCCAGCATGGTCCAGCCTTCGGCATCAGTCGGGTTGTTTTTCAACCGCTCGGCGAGCTTGGCGACCATGGCCTCGACCTTTTCCTTGGTGATTTGGCCGTTGTCGGCCGCCTGCTGCTGAGGCATCTCCTGCGGGCCCAGGAATTTCGGGTTGCCCAGCGCAAGGTAGATGAGAACCGAAAGAACAGGAATGGCTGCTCCCAGGAACAAGGCCGTTTTCTTCCCGGCCGAATTCGTCGCGGACGATGCCTCTTCCCCGGAGGCATCCTCGAGCAGGCGCTTCTGGATTTCCTGCTTTCCTTCCTCGAACTGGGTTTCGGTGACGAGCCCGTTTTCCCTGTCTGATTCGAGTTCTTTCAGCTGCTGCTGGTAGATGGAGACGTTGAGGCGGCTTCTCCCGACATTCCCGCTCCTCCCGCTCTTCAGGAGCGGCGTGAGCACGAAAAGGAGGGCGATCAGGATGAGTATCCCGCAGATGGTCCAGAAAGCGATCATTGATTATTTTCCAGCAGAGATTGTGCGCGTTGTTGTTCGTCCTGGGAAAGGGCGGTCTCGACGATTTGAGTGCGGCGCTTCTTGATCGAGAAATAGAGCGCTGCGAGCCCTGCGACGAGGAACAGGAAGGGGCCGTACCAGAGCAGCAGGGTGGTCGACTTGACGGGCGGCTTGTAGAGCACGAAATCGCCATAGCGGTGAACGAGATAGGCCACGATCTGCTTGTCCGATTCGCCCTTTTTCATCATCTCGCGGATTTCCTGCTTGAGGTCGAGCGCGAGTTCCGCCTGGGATGCGGCGAGCGACTCGTTCTGGCAGACCAGGCAGCGCAGATTCTCGGACAGCGCGATCATGCGCTTTTCGATCGCGGGATCGGCTGCGACCGGGACCGCTTCATTGGCCTCGACGTGAACGAAGACAAACAGCAGGGCAATGAACAGCAGGATCCGCTTCATTGGGAAAGTTCCTTGATCAGGGGAATGAGCTGATCGTCGATGCGCTGCTGCGTGACGGGGCCGATGATCTTGTCGCGGATGATCCCCTGCTTGTCGATCACGTAGGTCTCAGGCACGCCGTAGACCCCGTAGTTGATGCCGACGCGTCCGTCGAGATCGGAAACGCTGAGCGTATAGGGGTTGCCCATCCTGTCCAGCCATTGCCGCGCATCCTCGGGCTTGTCCTTGTAGTCGAGGCCGATGATGGGCGCAAGCTGCTTGCCCGAGAATGCCACCAGGAGCGGATGCTCGTCACGGCAGGATTCGCACCAGGATGCGTACACGTTGAGCAGCCATACCTTGCCCAGCATGGTCTGGCTCGAGAATGTTCTCGTCGGGTCATGAATGTCGGAGAGCACGAACTCGGGGGCGGCTTTTCCGATCAGCGGGGAAGGGACTCGCCTCGGATCCATCCTCAGTCCTTTCCAGAGAAAGACGGAAAGGAGGAGGAACAGGACGAGCGGTATGGCAAACTTCAGCTTCATTTTTCCACCATGGCAGGCTCAAGATTGGGAACGGCTTCGGCCTTCTTGACCGGAATGCGGTAGCGTCTGTCGGCGACTGCAAAGAGGCCGCCAAGCGCCATGATCAGGCATCCTCCCCAGATCCAGTCGACGAAAGGCTTGTAATAGATCCTGACGCTCCATGCGTCGTTGCCGATCGGCTCCCCCAGCGACACGTACAGGTCGCGCGTGAGTCCGGGGTCGATGGAGGCGATGGTCATCACCATGCCCGACGCATTGTATTTGCGCTTCTCGGGATGGAGCATGAGCATCGTCTTCCCGTTTTCCATGACGGTGATGAAGCCGCGCGTAGCAGTGTAATTGGGCCCCTGAACGTCGCTCGTGCCGTCGAAGCGGAACGTGTAGGAGGCGATCTTCAGCGTGTCGCCGACGTTCATCTTGACGTCGCGCTCCTTCTCATAGCTTTTGACCATGGTCACGCCCACCACGAAAACGGCGATGCCGATGTGGCCGAGCAGCATGGCGTAATAGCTCAGCGACTGCTTCGATATCGCGGCAATCGGGTCACCCGTGGACTTGATCCTGTTCCAGAAGGCGTGCAAGGACGTGAAGAAGATCCAGGTGGCAAGCAGGAATCCGAGGCTGGTGAGCGGCGTCCAGGTGCCCATGGAAAGCGGGAGCAGGACGGCGGTGACGATGCTGGCACCGAGCGCCCACTTGAGCCGGGTCATCATGTCGGGAAGGTTGGCCTTCTTCCAGCCGGCAATGGGGCCGAGGCCGATCAGGAAAAGCATCGGCACCATCAGGGGCACGAAGATGGCATTGAAATAGGGCGGGCCGACCGAGATCTTGCCGAGCCCGAGCGCATCGATGAGGAGCGGATAGAGTGTGCCGAGGAGAACGGAAAGCGCGGCCACCGCGAGCAGCACGTTGTTCGAGAGCAGCAGGGACTCGCGCGACACGACGTCGAATTTTCCGCCCAGTCCGACTTTCGGCGCGCGCCATGCATAGAGCGTGAGCGAGCTGCCGATGACCGTCAGGAGGAAAATCAGGATGAAGCTTCCTCTTCGCGGGTCGGTTGCGAAGGCGTGGACTGAGGTGAGCACGCCCGAGCGGACCAGGAAGGTGCCCAGCAGGCTCAACGAGAATGCCGCGATCGCGAGCAGGACGGTCCAGCTCTTGAAGCTGCCGCGCTTTTCGGTGACGGCCAGGGAATGGATGAGGGCCGTGCCGACGAGCCATGGCATGAAGGAGGCGTTTTCGACAGGATCCCAGAACCACCATCCGCCCCAGCCCAATTCGTAGTAGGCCCAGCCGCTGCCCAGCGCGATGCCGAGGGTCAGGAAAATCCATGCGGCAGTCGTCCAAGGTCTCGACCAGCGCGCCCAGGTCGCGTCAAGCTTGCCGGAGAGCAGGGCCGAGATGGCGAAAGCGAATGCGATCGAGAAGCCGACATAGCCCATGTAGAGCATGGGGGGATGGATCACGAGGCCGGGGTCCTGCAGCAGGGGGTTCAGGTCGGCGCCGTCCTGCGGGGCGGGGAAGACCCGGGTGAAGGGGTCTGACGTGAGCAGCATGAAAAGCAGGAAGCCCACGCTGACGAGTCCCATGACGCCGAGCACGCGCGCCACCATTTCGTCCGGCAGATGGCGGCTGAACACGGTCACCGCGATCGACCATATGCCCAGAATCGTGACCCAGAGCAGCAGGGATCCTTCGTGTCCGCCCCATTCGGCTGCGATGCGGTAGTGCAGCGGGAGCTGCGAATTGGAGTGCTCTGCGACATAAAGCACGGAAAAGTCGTTGCTGATCAGCGAATAGACGAGGCAGCCGAAAGCGATGGCGACGAAGACGAATTGCCCCTGGGCGACGGGTCTTGCGATGCCGATCAGGGATGGGATGCCGCGCGCGGCGCCGTAGAGCGGCAAGGTGCCTTGTGTCAGCGCAAGGAGCAGGGCCAGGATCAGGGAAAAATGGCCTATTTCTGGAATCATGGTCTTCTCCGGCTAGAGTTTCGTCTTGGAGGCTTTTGCAGCCTTGAGTTCGCTCGCCACTTCAGGCGGCATGTAGTTCGCATCGTGCTTGGCGAGCACTTCGTCTGCGACGAACTGGCCCTCAGCATTCAGCTTGCCCTGGGCGACGACCCCCTTGCCTTCCTTGAAGAGGTCGGGGAGTATGCCCTTGTAGGTCACGTTCATGTCATGCTTGAGGTCGGTCACCACGAAATGCACGGTGAGCCCGTCGTTCTCCCGTTTGAGACTGCCCTTTTCGACCAGCCCGCCTATCCTGAAGGTGCGGTCGACGGGCGCTTCCTTGGCAATCACCTGGGAAGGGGTGAAGAAGAACACGAGATTGCTTCTGAAAGCATTCATGATCAGGGCGACGACCACCGCGACTCCGGCGACCCCTGCCACGATAAAGGCCAGTTTCTTGTGACGCGATTTCATCTCGATCCTTTTGACGCATTCAATCTTTGAATCTGACCCAGTCTTTTGAGCAAAGTTCTCCGTCTTTTGGACAAAAGCCAGATTTCCATGCCGAGCAGGGCGAAGGAGACGCCGAAAGAACTCCAGACGTAAAAGGCGTAGCCGCCCATGTGGATGAATGCCGAAAAGCTTCCCCAGTTCATTTTGCGCCTCCCAGAATTTCGGAAGCCCAGGTGGTGTGGCGTTCGCGCTCCAGGATGATGAGCCTCACCCTGTAGAGCGCAATCGCGATGGTGTAGGTCCAGCAGGCCACGGCCATGACCAGCATGCCTGCCAGCATGGTGTGGGCCATGGTGGGCGCCTTGGAGAAGCTGATCGATGCGCCCTGGTGAAGGGTGTTCCACCATTTCACGGAAAAGTAGATGATGGGCACGTTGATGACGCCGACCAGCGCAATCAGCGCGCCTGCCCGGTCAGCCCGCTTCGGGTCTTCGATGGCTGCCTGCAGCGAAATGAAGCCGATGTAGAGGAAGAAAAGGATCAATTGGGAAGTGAGCCTTGCATCCCATACCCACCAGGCGCCCCACATCGGCTTGCCCCAGAATGAGCCGGTGAAGAGCGCGATGAAGCAGAAGAGCGCGCCGGTGGGGGCGAGGGCCTGGGCCATCATCGCTGAGAGCCTGGTATTGAAGGCGAGCCCTATCCCGGAATAGACGGCCATGACCACATAGATGAACATCGACATCCAGGCTGCCGGAACATGGATGAAGATGATCCTGTAGGCCTCTCCCTGCTGCGCATCGGTGGGGGCCACGAAGAAGCTGATGTAGAGCCCGGCCGCGAAGAGGATGGCGGACAGGATGGCGAATCCCGGTATCATTTGTCCCGCGAGCCCGTAGAAGGTCGCCGGCGCCGAAAACTTGTATAAATTGACCTTGCTCAATTCGAACCTTTATTCCAGAGAGATGCGCAAGGCAGCGGCGGCAGCCTTGGGCGTTGCAAGCAGCGAAAGGACCAGGAGCGCGCCCAGGATGGAAAGATGGCCTTGAGCGCCCAGCCCTGACGTGCTGGCATCGACCGCCCCCGCGCCGAAGATCAGCGTGGGAATATAAAGCGGTAAAACCAGCAATGATACCAGAACACCGCCTCCTCTCAAGCCCAGCGTCAATGATGCGCCGATGGAGCCCACCAGGCTGAGCACGGGCGTGCCGATCAGGAGGGAGGCGATCAGCACCCACAATGCCTGTTCGGAGAGGCCGAATTGCAGGCCGAGGAGCGGAGCGAATGCAACCAGCGGCAACTCTGCCGTGATCCAGTGCACGGCGGCTTTCGCCAGAACGATGAGGGCAAGCGATTCGGGGCAGAGCAGCATCTGCTCGAGCGTGCCGTCCGCATAGTCCGCAGAAAAGAGCCTGCCCAGGGAGAGCATGGATGCGAGCAGCGCGGCCACCCAAACCACCCCCGGTCCCATCTGTTTCAGAAGCTGGGGTTCGGGGCCGACGCCGAGCGGAAACAGGCTGGCCATGATGACGAAAAAGAACAATGTCGTCAGCACGTCCGATTTGCGCCGCATCGCCAGAAGCAGGTCGCGCTTGACTACCCATGCCAGAATCTTCATGAGTTGAGCCTGACTTCCTGAATGGTTTTCGCTGCGATTTCCATTTCCTGGTGCGTGGTGAGAATGAGCATGCCCCCTTCGTCGAGATGCAGCTCGAAAAGCGAGCGTATCATGCCGATGGCATCCGTATCGAGTGCGACGATCGGTTCGTCCAGTATCCAGAGCGGGGTTCTCGCCACGAGCAGTCTCGCCAGCATCACGCGGCGCCGCTGTCCCTGCGAGAGGACGCTCACCGGGAGGTGCTCGCGCCCTTCCAGCCCCATGCGTTCGAGCGCGTCATAGGCCTGTTCCTCGCTGATGTCGAACCCGGCAAGCCCGCAGTTGATGCGCAGGTTCTCGATGCCCGAGAGCTCATCCTTGATGCCGTTCAGGTGGCCGAGATAGGTGAGCGACTGGTTGTAATCCTCCGAATGTCTGATGTTGACATTGTTCCATTTGATCTCGCCGGATTCGGGGAGGATGAGGCCGCACAGCATTCTGAGCAGGCTGCTTTTTCCGCTGCCGTTGGGGCCTTTGACATGCAAAAGGCCGCCTGGCTCGAGCAGAAAGCCGACATCCGAAAAGAGTCTGCTGTCACCGCGCACGCATTCGAGTCTGGAGGCTTCGAACATCCATTATTTCCAGTAAAAGGGCCAAGTATAACGGATTCCGCAGGGGCATAGAAACCCGTCAGGGCTGCTTGAATTCTGAAGGGTCGAGCTGGTGTTTCTGCAGCAGCTTGTAGAACTCGGTGCGGTTGCGCTTGGAAAGCCTGGCGGCCTGCGTGACGCTGCCCTCGGCGATTTTGAGGACGCGGATCAGGTAGTCGCGTTCGAAGCGGCGCCTGGCGTCTTCCAGGGAAGCGATCTGTTCTTCTGCGTTGATGGCGCGCTTGACGAGCGTCGGAGAGATGAGTGAGGAAGTGCACAGCGCCACGCTTTGCTCGACGACGTTCTGGAGCTGCCTGACATTGCCTGGCCAGGCGGCATTCACCAGGATTTCCGTTGCATCGGGGGAGAATCCGTTGATGTTCTTTTTGTACTTGGCCGAAAGCTGCGCAAGGAAATGCTTGGCGAGCAGGGGAATGTCCTCGCGGCGCTCGGATAGCGGAGGAATGGAGAGCTCCACGACGTTGAGCCGGTAATAGATGTCCTCGCGGAATCGGCCGGATGCGACTTCTCCCTTCAAATCCCTGTGGGTCGCGGAAATGACGCGCACATCCAGTGCGATGGAGTTGGACGCCCCGACGGGCGTGACCCGCTTTTCCTGCAAGACTCGCAGCAGCTTGCTTTGCAACACAAGCGGCATGTCGCCGATTTCGTCGAGGAAAATCGTGCCGCCGTCCGCCGCCTGGAAAAGGCCCTTGTGGTCCCTGATCGCACCAGTGAAGGCGCCTTTGACATAACCGAACAGCTCGGATTCGAGCAGTTGCTCAGGGATCGCCGCGCAGTTGATCGCAATGAACGGTTTTTCGGCGCGGCTGCTGGCTTTGTGGATGGCTCTCGCGAATAACTCCTTTCCTGTTCCGCTTTCGCCCCGGATGATCACGCTTGCATCGCTTTGCGCGATCAGCTGCGCGCGCGCCAGGAGATCCTCCATGACCGGGCTTTGCGTGACGATGTCGTCGCGCCATTTTTCCTGGTTTGACGCGCCAGCGGAAAGCCTGAGGGCTTTTTTCACCTGGTCGAGCAGCAGGGCGCTGTCGAAGGGCTTCGTCAGGTAGCTGAACACGCCTTTCTGGGTGGCGGCCACCGCGTCCGGAATCGTGCCGTGCGCCGTGAGGATGATGACGGGAAGGGATGGGCGGATGCGGTGGATGTGCTCGAAGAGCATCATGCCGTCCATTTCCTTCATGCGCATGTCCGTGATCACCAGCTGGGGGTGGAAAAAGTCGAGCCGGTTGACGGCCGCTTCGGCGCTTGTCGCGGTTTCGACTTCGAATCCGGCCGAAATGAGTCGGATGGAAAGCAGTTGCAGCAGATCGGTATCGTCGTCGACGAGCAGCACGGACTGTTTCAAGGTTTCTCCATGCGGATCATGTTTTTTTCCATTTTCTTGATGGCGTCGATTTTCTTCCTGAGGTCCGAACTCTGCTTCCTTTCCGCCTTGAGCTGCGTCTCGAGTTTATGAGCAGAGTTGGCCGATGCGGCCTGCTCGGTCAGCATCGCAGCGAAAAGCGCGGCGAAGCTTTCCAGTCCCGAGCCTTCTTGTTTCGCGTCGAGCAACTGGAGCGCAGCGCCGGGATCGCGAAAGGGCGTATCCGGGAACCAGAGCAGCAAGGCGAGCTTCATGCGGCTCTCATCGCTCTTCGTCCTCGAAAATTCGAGCGCCGCTCTCTGATGCTCCCTGGCGAGCTCGGCAGGAGAGAGCTTCTTCAAGTTTGCATAATACTGCATGAGATCGTCGACCTGCCGTATGGCAACGGCTTGCGGCATGCAGACCGATGCGGGCGGTATCTGGGGTTCGCTCGAGCAGGCGCAGAGCTGCAAGGCGAAAATGCAGGCTAAAAGCTTTTTCATGCCGGAAGCGTCAGGCGAAAATGGGCGCCCGATTCGGAATTCAGGAGTTCCAGCGAGCCGCCCTGGGCCTTCGCATATTCACGCGCAATGGACAAGCCGAGCCCGGTTCCCGTGCTTTGCGGCGCTTTCCGGCCCTGATAGAACGCATCGAATATCCTGCTCCTGTCGATCGGGTCGACGCCTTGCCCTTCGTCGGCCACTTCAAGAACGATGCTGCTTCCGGTCCGCTGCGCATGGATGCTGATTTTTCCGCCTTGCGGAGAGAACTTGACGGCGTTGGAAAGCAGATTGTCGGCGATGATCCTCGTTTTCTGCTCGTCGCATTCGAAGAAGATTTCCGGGCAGGCGAGGTCGATTTGCAGCGATTTGCTCATGATGGCGAGATAATGGTCCTGTAATATGTCATCGACGATTTGCCTCAGGCGCGCTTCCTTCTTGATGAAAACGGATGCTCCCGACTGGATGGCGCTGTAGTCGAGCAGATCCTCGATGCGTTTTTGCAATTCTACACTGTTCCCGTGCAGTATCTTGGCTACCTGCATTTGTTTTTCGTTCAGCTGGCCGACCACGCCGGAGGCAAGCAGGTCCGCGCCTTCCCTGATCGAAGTGAGCGGCGTCTTGAGTTCGTGCGAAACGTTCTGCAGAAAACGGGTTTTCTGTTCCTCAAGGTCAAGCAGGCGGCGCCTCATCCAGTCGAGCCGTTCGCCGAGGTGCACCAGGTCGTCCGGTCCTTTCACGAAGATGCCTTTTGACAGTTCCCCCTGTCCGATGATCCGGATGGCTTCGTCGATTTGCCTGATCGGGCGGTTCACCAGCCAGGAAAAGGCGAAAGCGAGCAAAGTGGCTGCCGGAAAGAGCGACAGAAGCTGCCAGATCACGATTCTCCGGGCGCGCCCCGCCATTTCCTGCATGGCATTCACTTCGCGCTCGATCGGGATGTCGCCTCGGCTCATGAAGGATCGCGCAGCATCGATCAAAGGCGTGAAGCTGACCGTATCGAGGGCGAGCCCGGAATTGCGGGCGTCGCCGATTTTCCTGTAGTCGGCTGATTCAAGGGAGATCAGCCTGTCAAGAAGAAGCCTCTGGTCTTCCTTGAGCGGAAGCTCGGATAGTCCTTCGGCAACGGACGCAAATTGTTCGTGCGCCGCGTCGAATCCTTCGAGCAGGGACGAGTCGCTCAGGATGAGCGACAGCCTGACGCTGTGTTCCATCGCTGCGGCCTGGTCGAGGAGGATTCTGCTGCCATGGGCGATTTTTTCGGCCTGGTAGACTGCATCCCTGCTTTGATTGGCCAGCCTGTCGATCGAAAGCGCGCTGTAGGCAAGCGCAAGAAAGGGGGGGAGGGCGACGATCAGGTATCCGGCAAGGATCAGCTTCAGGAAGGATTTCGGCCGATGCCTGAGCAGCATGGCAAGCCATTCACGCAATCGACCATCTCCAGTTGGGAACGATGGTGAAGTTTACAAACAGGCCGGCCTGTTGGCAATCAAGATGCGAAATTCAGCCTGTTGCAAATATACAACATAAGATTGATTTAAGATTGACGCTGTTTTTTTTTGCATGCTATAAAGCAGGTGTTGCACGTTAAACCCTGATGGAGGAGGCGTGCGATGGGTGTAATAGGTACTTCACCAATTAATAAATAAGGAGTGAAACATGCAATTTAAGAAAACGCTACTTGCGACGTCCGCGCTGATGGCCGCTGCAGCTTGGGCTCCCCAGGCGCATGCGATCCCCGCGTTCGCGCGCCAGGTCGGCATGCCTTGCTCGGCTTGCCACTACCAGCATTTCCCGACCCTGAACAGCTTCGGCCGCGCCTTCAAGGCAGGCGGTTTCACCATGGTGGGTTCCGAAGAGAAAATCGAGGGCGATGGCCTGTCCATCCCGGCAGTGCTGAACCTCGCATTCGTTACCGGCATTCAGTACAACAAGACCAACGGTCCTACCGCTGGCACGACTGCAACGACCAAGAACACCAACAATGGTCAGTTCAGCGCGATCCAGTACAGCCTGTTCATGGGCGGCCGTGTTGCCGAGAACATCGGTTTCGAGGGTGAAGTCGGTTTGACCGGTCCCGCAGCTCTGGCTTCCGTCAAGTTCCCCTTCTCCTATGACGTTGCAGGCGGCAAGCTGGGCGTCGTTCCCTTCCTGACCGACGGTCTTGGACCTCAGCAAGCTTTCGAGCCGCTGTCTGACGGCGCGACCCCGGTTCACCTGTTCAACCAGGAAGATCCTGCTGTCATCAGTGCGAATGCCTACATCTGGGGTATGAACGCAGCTGGACAAGCTAATGCAACGATCGCTGGCGGTGCGCTGCCCTCGAACGGTGCGGCAGTTTACTACTACACCGACATGGGCTTCGCAAGCTTCACCAAGTGGCAGATCGATTCGCTGGGTGGCGCGGCTTCGAACGGTGGTGCCAACAACGCCGGTTCCCCGACCTCCAACTATCTGCGTGCAGCATGGACGGGCAACGTTGCCGGCTTCGACAGCGCTCTCGGCTTCCAGTACTTCTCCGGAACGAGCTCGACGTCTACCGCTCTGATCACGGCTGGTACCTATCGCACCAAGATGTCTGAAATCGACGGCCAGATGCTGGGCGACGCAGGCGGCATGCCCCTGACCCTGATCGCGTCCTACGCAACTGCGCCCGCATCGGATCTGACCGGCACTGCACTGAACGGCGGCACCAACGCGTTCAACCCCGGCACTGCTGGAAGCAGGAAGTCGTTCAACATCGGTGCTGAACTGGGCGTGCTCCCCAACAAGGCCACCCTGCAAGTCGGTCTCCGCCGCGCAAGCTCGGGTGTCAATGTTCCTGGAACCGCAACCGGCAACGCAACCGACAATGCGATCATGTTTGGCGCGACCTACAACATCGCCCTGAACGTGCGTGCTGAGTTCACCTACTCCAAGTACAGCGGCGACATGTACAATGCTGCAGCTCAGGCAGGAGCCGGGTACGTGGGCGACCAGCTCACCAACCTGACGCTTTGGATGGGCTTCTAAGCTAAAGCATAACAAGCCGGGTCAACCGGTAAAACTCGAACCCGTCGCCTGAAAAGGTGACGGGTTTTTTTATTTCAAATCCACCCCGTTGATACAAAAACGGATTATGATGAAAACGATGAGAGTTGCACAAAGAAATCGGGGCAGACATGCCGACAATATTGAGACTACTCGGATGGCGCTTCCATTTTTATTCTGATGAGGGCATGGAACCTCCGCATATCCATGTAGATACTGGAGATGGCGAGTGCAAATTTTGGCTTCAGCCAGTGAGATTGGCAAAGAGTAACAACGTCAATCCCCTTGAATTGCGCCGCATCGAAAAAGCGGTATTTGAACATGAACAACTCATTATGGAGAAATGGAATGAATTCTTCGCAAAATGAACTTGACTATTGCGCTGTACGGGCGTGGGCAGAGGGTCGTATGGTTTTTGTCGAGTTGACTGACGGGAGGCAGATAGGTTTTCCCTCGGAGCGGTTCAAATTGCTTCGTGACGCAAATGATGAAGCGTTGAAAAAAGTGCGATTGCGCCTCAATGGAACGTCGCTACGTTGGGACGATCTTGATGAGGACATTACGGTTCGCGGTATAGTCGAAGGGCATTTCCAGTTGCCCTTGCAGATCGCTGCATAATTCGGAAAATCGGTGCCTGGTCTTGAATTATCAGGAAAATCGGTGCCTGGTCTTGAATTATCAGTTTTTCCGATTCGCTATTTTACTGATAGTGGTATAATGCAGGTTGAGGTGTTTTCCGACCTCAGCCAGCGTGTAGCCATATTTCAGAATGCAATCCCTGATTGCGGTATTTCTTGCGCGTTTCGATTGCTTATCAGAAAAAATATCCTTCAGGGTGGGGCGGCTTGCAAAACGCTGCTCGCGAGGAATTTCATCGATGTTCGCTGACCTGCTGAGAAGGGCTTGAAGATCGGTTTTGAATTTTGCGCTGCCCAGAACGGATTGATCTGTAAGATCAATCGTATTGCCTTGTGAAAGGCCGTTGTAGACAAACTCCTGGTATTTGCTTATTGCATTCTCTTCGATGAAGCCAAACTGGCTCAAGGTCCAATTTCGGTTCAAAAAGGGCGGCGCATCCCCTTTTCCTGTCATTGCAGCGAAACTGCTCCATCGATATTTAGCCGGGTCGGTTACCATGCCTGCTCTTACCGGGTTGAGCGATATATACCGGTTGACTTCCAGTAGGTAGGAATCTCGTTCCACAAGTATGGACTTGAACCTTCCCTGGAATAGATGCCCGGATTTCTTGTGGCGTGTATTGAATCGGCGGGTGTATACCCCGTTGATCTGTCGCATGCCAGCTGAAAGGTTTCCTTCAGGCGTTTCAATCAAAAGATGGTAATGGTTATCCATGAGGCAGTAGGCATGACAAAGCCAATGGTAGCGTTGTGTTGTTCTTGACAGTATTTCGAGAAAAACCTGACGATCTTTGTCATCGTCGTAGATTATCTGGGAAGCATTTCCGCGGGAAATGACATGATAAATCGCACCGGGAAATTCGATACGCAAGGGCCTTGTCATGATTTATCCTAGCCGGGAAAACTGATAATTCAAGACCAGGCACGGAATTCGGAATTATGGAACAAGAACGGCGCCTTGAGGCGCCGTTCTTGTGTTCAATGCGGCTGAAATTAGAGGTCGTTGAGGACGCGCTCTCTCGCCTGCTTCGCTTCGTCTTCGGTGATGAGTCCCTTGTTCTGCAGGTCCTTGATTTCTTCGAGGCGCTGCTCGACCGTCTTCGACATCCTGGCCGGTATGCTGTATTGAGGAGCGGCGCCTGCCTGCTGGGCTTCCGGGGAATTCTGCCCGCAGTCGAGCTTCGCCTTCAATCCGACATTGACGATCTTCGTGTTGACCGTCTTGACGTAATCGGAACAGCCTTCCTTCTTGATCGTCACCTTGCCGT
>JAJZRS010000048.1 GCA_021802545.1 Pseudomonadota bacterium | reverse complement strand
GTGGCTTGGCTCCGGCTTGCGCCTTCGATGAATCGCCTCATCATATCCTCCATGCCGACGTTATTACATTAACGCATTAGACGGTCATTCGTGGACAGATTCATGGCGTTTTCACACAGCCTCGCCGGGAGGAAGTCGGGAGGGAGGACAGGTGTGCCGAGATCGGGGTTCATCCATCGGATGAGCGCTTCCAGCCCCATGATCGTTCCGTTCCTGAGGTTGATCTCGGGCTGATAAAAGAGCCTGAATTCGCCATTCTTGAGGGCGGAAGCCAGCCTGCTCTGGCGCTCGATGTTCGTTCTCGCCAGGGCGTTCATGTTCGACTCGAAGAATCGATACTGGTCCCGGCCGGACTGTTTGGCGTTATACATGGCCATGTCCGCCTGCCTGAGCAGGGTTTCAGGCTCGGAATCGTTTTCCGGATAGAGCGCGACCCCGATGCTCGTCGAGACGGAAGCGGGCATTTCCTCGATCTTGAACGGCATTTTGATCGTTCCCATGATGCGCTCCAGACAGTGCTTCACTTCCATCCTGTCGGATGCCTCCTGCAGGACGATGAACTCGTCGCCGCCGAGGCGCGCGACCGTATCTTCGGCGCGCACTGCATTCTTGAGCCGCTGGGCCACTTCCTTGAGCATCATGTCCCCGGCGGCGTGGCCGAGCTGGTCGTTGACGCCCTTGAATCCGTCCAGGTCGATGAACATGACGGCCAACAGGTTGCCCTGCCGCTTCACGCTGGCCATCGAATGGATCAGTCTGTCGTGCAGCAGTACCCTGTTGAGCAATCCCGTCAATGCATCGTGCCCTGCATGCCAGAGAAGATGCTGGCTGGCGCTGATGTCGTGGAAGGCGATCACCGCGCCGGCAATGCGGCCGTCTTCAACGAGGATGGGCGCTGCGGTTTCGTCTATGCCGATTTCGGAGCCGTTTCTCGACACGAGCAGCATGCTCTTCCTGGGTGCAACGACGCTGTTGAGGCGCAGCGCCTCAAGCGCCGGGTTCTCGGCAACTTCGCGGCTCGCTTCGACGAGTATCCTGAAAACCTCCGAAACGGAGCGGCCGGTCGCCTTTTCTGTCGGCCATCCGGTCAGTTTTTCGGCAAGGGGATTGAGATAGGTCACCTGCCCTTTTTCGTCCGTGGCGATCACGCCATTGCCGATCGAACGCAGGATGGACTGGAGCTTTTCCTTTTCTGATTCGGTCTTTTTTTTGAGAGAAATGTCGGCGAAGAAGCCGAGCGCCTTGCCTTTCATCGGCACGAGGTTCGCCTCGTACCATGCATTGTCGGTGGAAAATTCGACGGGCTCCGAGGCTTTTCCCTCGAAAACGGCTTTCAGCGCCTTGCCCATTCTTTCTGCCGCTTCCGGCGACAGCCTGCTGTCGATCAGCGTGCCTGGCTCGAATGGCATGAGGGATGCGGAAAGAATTTCAATGCATCTTCCCTGCCTGTCGAAAAGTGCGCTCCCCATGGGAATTGCCCTGAAGAAATATCGCCACCATTCCCGTGAATGGCCGTTCGGTCTGCGGTTCAGCGCAAGAACGAAGGCCGCAAGCGCAAATGGCGTCTTGTGAAGGATGGCTAACTGCAGGGTGGGCAGAAAGAGCGGAAGGCTGGACGTAGCCCGCAGCGTTTGATTAATTTTTTCAATCATATCTACCGCAGATAGCGAGTTAACACTATCTACAGTAGAATAATTCCTGCATTATGCAACGGGAATTTAGACCTTCTCCGTTTCCCTTGCGAAATTGAGGGCGATCTTTCCGTCATTGTCCACATCGACCTCGACTTCGCCGCCTTCGGAGAGTCTGCCGAACAGGAGTTCGTCGGCCAGCGCGCGCCTGATGGTGTCCTGGATCAATCTCGCCATGGGTCTTGCGCCCATCTGCGGATCGAAGCCGTTCCTGGCGAGATAGGCCTTGAGCTCGGAGGAGAAGGTGATTTCGACCTTCTTCTCGTGCAGCTGCTCTTCAAGCTGGATCAGGAGCTTGTCCACGATGCGCAGGATGATTTCCTCGTCGAGCGGCGCGAAGGAGATGATCGCGTCGAGCCTGTTCCTGAACTCGGGCGAGAACAGCCGCTTGATCTCGGTCATTTCGTCGCCGGGCTGCTTCGTCTGGGTGAAGCCGATCTGGGTTTTCGCCAGGGATTCCGCGCCGGCATTGGTCGTCATGATGATGATCACGTTCCTGAAGTCCGCTCGCCTTCCGTTGTTGTCGGTCAGCGTCCCGTGATCCATCACCTGGAGCAGGATGTTGTAGATGTCGGGATGGGCCTTCTCGATTTCGTCGAGAAGAAGCACGGAATACGGGTGCTTGGTGACAGCTTCCGTGAGGAGGCCGCCCTGCTCGAATCCGACATATCCGGGAGGCGCGCCGATCAGCCTCGATACGGCGTGGCGTTCCATGTATTCGGACATGTCGAAGCGGATGAGCTCGATGCCGAGCGCATAGGCGAGCTGCTTCGCCACTTCCGTCTTGCCGACCCCCGTCGGGCCGGAGAAGAGGAATGCGCCGATAGGCTTGGTGGGGTTGCCCAGCCCGCTTCTCGTCATCTTGATCGCGGAAGACAAGGCCTCGATGGCTTTTTCCTGGCCGAAGACGACGGATTTCAGGTCGCGCTCGAGCACCTTGAGGGCCGTCCTGTCGTCGGAGGAGATCTGGCGGGACGGGATGCGCGCGATCTTGGCGATGATTTCCTCGATGTCCTGCTTGCCTATCGTCTTCTTCTGCCTGGATTTGGGCAGGATGCGCTGGGCTGCTCCCGCCTCGTCGATCACGTCGATGGCCTTGTCGGGAAGATGCCTGTCGTTGATGTAGCGCGCCGAAAGCTCGGCTGCCGTGGACAAGGCCGCTGAGCTGTACTTGACCTGGTGATGCGCTTCGAACCTGGATTTCAGTCCGCGCAAAATGGCGATGGTGTCGGCCACGCTGGGCTCTTCCACGTCGATCTTCTGGAAGCGGCGGGAGAGCGCATGATCCTTCTCGAATATTCCCCTGTATTCGGCATATGTCGTTGCGCCTATGCATTTCAGCTGCCCCGAGCTCAGCGCAGGCTTCAGGAGGTTCGATGCGTCGAGGGAACCGCCGGATGCGGCGCCTGCGCCGATCAGCGTGTGGATCTCGTCGATGAAGAGGATGTTGGCTGGATGGTCAGCGAGCTGCTTCAGGACGGCCTTGAGACGCTGCTCGAAATCGCCGCGGTATTTCGTTCCGGCCAGAAGCGAACCCATGTCGAGCGAGTAGACCCTGCTGTGCCTCAAGAGGTCGGGCACTTCTCCCTCGATGATCCTTCTCGCCAGCCCTTCGGCGATCGCCGTTTTGCCGACTCCTGCCTCTCCAACGAGCAACGGATTGTTCTTGCGCCTTCTGCAAAGCGTCTGGATCACCCTGTCGAGCTCCTGGTCCCTGCCGATCAGCGGGTCGATCTTGCCCGCAAGCACCATGGCGTTGAGGTTTATCGTGTAGGATTCGAGCGCGCCGGAAGAGGACTGTTCGTGCTCTCCCTCCGTTTCCACTTCGGCTTTTTCGGGGGTTCCCTGGCTGCTCTTGCTGATGCCGTGGGAAATGTAGTTCACGACGTCCAGCCTCGTGATGCCGCGCTGATGCAGGAAATGAACGGCGTGCGAATCCTTTTCGCCGAAAATCGCAACCAGCACGTTCGCGCCCGTGACTTCCTTCTTGCCTGAGGACTGGACGTGCAGGATGGCGCGCTGGATCACGCGCTGGAATCCGAGGGTGGGCTGCGTGTCGATTTCTTCCGTGCCTGCCACGATGGGGGTGTGCTCGTTCAGGAACTCGTTGAGCGAATGGCGCAGATCGTCGATATCTGCGCCGCATGCGCGCAGCACCTCCGCCGCGGCGGGGTTGTCGAGCATGGCGAGCAGCAGGTGCTCGACCGTGATCAGTTCGTGTCGCTTCTGTCTCGCATCGACGAAGGCCATGTGCAAGCTGACTTCAAGTTCCTGGGCAATCATTTACTTTCCTCCATCACGCATCGCAAAGGGTGCTGGTTATGCCTCGAAAAGGCGACAACCTGTTCCACCTTTGTTTCGGCGACATCCTTGGGATAGATACCGCATACCGCCTGGCCTTCCCTATGTACTTTGAGCATGATTCGCGTCGCTTGTTCTCTGTCTTTCGAAAAAAAGCGTTGCAGCACCACGACAACAAATTCCATGGGCGTGAAATCGTCATTCAGAAGCAGCACGTTATACATGCCGGGCGGCTTCAGACCGAGCTTCTTCGGTTGGATGACGGTGTTTTCAGCTGCAGCCATGATTCAATTCTAACCATTTCCAGCAAAACATCAACCTGCTCTAAATCGGCTGCATTCGAGGCCTAGAGCGCGATTGACTGGATCGCTTCAACTTGCTATAGTTACGTTCTCTGACGCGGGGTGGAGCAGTCTGGCAGCTCGTCGGGCTCATAACCCGAAGGTCGTAGGTTCAAATCCTACCCCCGCAACCAACCTTCAAAAGACAAGCAATTTCCAGGCCAATTCCAGTTGCTTGTTTTTCCAATATTAAGCCGATTCTTTTCCTGTCGCAATTGTCGCTAAACCGACGCCTTGTCCGACAGGGAAGCGAGCTTGTGCGCCCACCTCGTCGTTTCCGGCAATCTGTATTTCGTGGTGCACGAAAGCACGCACGAGATTGCTGTCTCCAGATCCACCTTGTGGCCGATCGAAACATAGATCGGCTTCACATGCGCTCTCGTCCTCAACACGGCACCGATCACTTCCGATTTGTCGATGAGCGGGCTCAGGCAGCCTTTTTCTTCTCCCGGTTCGAGATGCGTGCCCAGCAGCCTCGTCTTTCCGGCGCCGATGGTCGGAATGCCGGTGATCACGCCGAGATGGCACGCGATCCCGAATCGTCTCGGATGGGCGATGCCCTGACCGTCACAGATGATGATATCGGGGCGGGTTTCGATCTTTTCAAGCGCAGCGAGCACGACCGGGATTTCCCTGAAGGAAAGCAGCCCGGGAATATAGGGAAAGGAGACGGGGAGGCTCGCGGTCCTGGATTCGAAAAGCGCAAGCGATGGATATTCGAGGATGGCGACCGATGCGGTCGCGATATTCTCCTTGAATCCGACATCCACCCCCGCGACATATAATATGTTTCCAAGCTCGTTTCGTCTCGAGACCTGCCCTGCGAGCTGCTTCTGCAGCGCGATGGCCTCATTCGGGGAGAGGTCCCATGGATGGAATTGCTCGAATTTCATCTGCCGATTCTAGCATTGTTGTTGACGGGAGGATTCCGCTCCTGTAAGATTCCGCTTCTCTGCTGATTTGCATGACGGAAGTGTGACAGCGGAACTGCTCTTTAAAAATATACAGTCGATAGGTGTGGGCGCTTGGCGTCTGAGGATCCTTAGGGATCCGACATAGAC
>JAJZRS010000031.1 GCA_021802545.1 Pseudomonadota bacterium | reverse complement strand
GCAATCTCGAGCTCGTGGCCCATCAGTACGATGCCTTGATGGGGGCGGATGCGCTGGTATTGGTGACGGAATGGAAGGCGTTCAGGACGCCGGATTTTTCCTTCATGGAAGAAGTGATGAAGGGGAAAGTGATCTTCGACGGACGCAATGTCTTCGATCCGGAGAAGGTGAAGAAACTCGGCTTCTCCTATTACGGCGTAGGGCGCTGAACGAGCACGAGTCGAGAGCCGATGCGCAGGGCTTTTGTGGATTTAATCCGGTTCTGCATCATGATTTCGGAGGGCTTCATCCCGAAACGATGGGCGATTCCGCTCAAGGTGTCTCCCTTTCGTACCGCATAGACGACCTGAAGTGCCTTCCTTTCCCTGGAAGGCGGGGGAAGCGATGCAAGGCTGCTTGCGAATTCGTCTGCCTTGTCAGCGGGAACGAGAAGGGATTTTGCATCCCTGGCTGTCCAGACTGATCCCTTGATCCCGGGGTTGAGCAGCGAAAATTCGGATTCGGATATACCCGTGATGCGGGAAGCTGTTCTGATGTCGAAATCCTTTCCTGCCTGGACGCTGGTGAAATAGGGTTCGTCCGGTATGGGGGAGAGGTCGACGCCGAATTTTTCAGGTTCGTTCAGCACGTTTCTCAAGGCGAAAAGCTTGTCGTAGAAAAGGCGCGTTTCTTTGGGCAGGGTAAGCATGGAAATATCCGTTTCCAACCCCTTTGCCTTGTTGTTGTTGAGCGCTCGAAAGAGCGTGCCTTCGCCTGCATTGTAAGCGGCAAGGGCAAGCGGCCAGTCGCCGAAAAGATCGTGAAGATGGGAAAGATAATCAAGCGCTGCGCGAGTGGCCGCGACGATATCCTGTCTGCCATCGTATTTTCCGTTCGTATGCAGTCCGAAATGCTTTCCCGTGCCGGGAAGGATTTGCCAGATCCCAGCCGCATGATAGCGCGAATAGACGAGCGGATTGAACCCGCTTTCTATCATGGGCACGAGCGCGATCTCGGTCGGCATACCCCTTTTTTGGACTTCGCTGACGATGTAGTAGAGATAGCGCTTCGCGTTGTCCGCAATGTTCTCGATATTTTGCGGATGGTCAGCATACCAGGCTTCCTGCTTTTCTACTCCGCTGGCGTCTTCCGGCGCGGGCAGGGAGAAACCGCCCCTCAGGTTGTCCCATAGGTCTTCCGCCGCATGTGCGCCGATCAGCCAGAATGACAGCAGGAGGGCGGCGAGCAGCTTCATTTGTATCCGTTCTTCCACATTCTCAGCGTTTCGAAAACCGACGCACGGTCGTCCAGCTGCTTTCCAGCATGTCTTTGCGCGCTGAGTGTGACGTCATGGACGCCGCAACGCAAAAAAGGGTTGGTGCTTCTCTCGAGACTGATCGTCGAAGGCAGGGTCGGCAAACCTCTTTTGCGTAATTCCGCATCTTCCATCTCCCGGTTCAGAATCGCTTCATTATAGGGCTCGACGGCCTTCGCAAAGCGGATATTGGCCAAAGTATACTCGTGCGCGCAATAAACGCGTGTATTTTCAGGGAGGCTTGAGAGCTTCTCCAGGGATGCGTGCATCTGTTCCATCGTGCCCTCGAAAACCCTGCCGCAGCCGCAACCGAAAAGCGTGTCTCCGCAGAACAGCGCGTCGTTGCCGTAATAGGCGATGTGCCCCAGCGTGTGCCCAGGTATGTCGATCACCTCGAAATCCATGCCGAGTTCGGGCAGGGCAACCTTGTCCCCTCCGTTCACGGGGTGGGTGAGTCCGGGAATCGATTCGGTTGCAGGGCCGTAAATGCTGCAGGAAAAACGCTCCTTCAATTCGAGATTTCCGCCGACGTGATCCGCGTGATGGTGGGTATTGAGGATCGCGACGAGATCCAGATGTTCCGACTCGAGATAGTCTAAAAGCGGTGCCGCATCCCCAGGGTCGACGGCAGCGGCATGCTGGCTATTTCTGATCACCCAGATATAATTGTCCATGAACGCTGGGATGGGGTCGATCGAGGGCATGTCTGAAATCCCGGGCCAAATCCAAATTATAGCTTAGCCTGAGAAACGATGACCGGTTTGGAAGAATGGTTCGAATCGCCCATAGGGCGATACCTGATCGAGCGAGAGCAGGCCTATTTCGACCAGAACGTAGGGGACGTTTTCGGTTACCATGCCGTACAGATTGGCGTCCCTAGCCTCGATTTTCTGAGGACGAGCCGCATGCAGCTAAAGGTGCGTGCGGGCACGAATCTCGAACTCGATTGTTTCAATATGCCGTTCGACTCCGGCAGCATCGATCTTGCCGTTTTGCCCCATTTGCTCGAATTCAGCTGCAATCCTCACCAGATATTGCGCGAAATCGAGCGTGTGGTGCGGCCGGAAGGCAGGATCATGCTGAGCGGCTTCAATCCCTTCAGCCTTTGGGGCCTGAGGCGCCTTGCGACGCAGTCCGTCGTCATGCCCTGGTGCGGGAACTTCATTTCGCTTTCACGCATGAAGGACTGGCTTGCCCTGCTGGGGTTCGAAGTGTCGGCAGGGAAGCTTTGCTGCTATGCGCCGCCTTTCGACCAGGAAAAGTGGCTGAACCGATTCGCCTTCATGGAAAAGGCGGGAGATCGATGGTGGCCGATATCCGGGGGCGTGTACTTTCTCGTCGCGATCAAGCGGGTAAAGGGATTGAGGCTCATCAAGCCGAACTGGGAAATCAATGCTGCGCTGGCGCCCTCGGTCAGCGAATTGAACAAGCCGCGCTGCAGGAAATCGAAATGACTGAACAGGAATTCGTTGAAATTTACACGGATGGTGCATGCAAGGGAAATCCGGGCGTCGGCGGATGGGGGGCGCTCTTGAGGATGGGCGCGCATCAGCGCGAATTGTTCGGCGGAGAGGCTTCCACCACGAACAACCGCATGGAATTGATGGCGGTGATCAGGGCGCTGGAAGCCTTGAAGCGCAAGGTGAAGGTGAGGGTCTACACGGACTCGAAATACGTGCAGCAGGGCATCAGCACCTGGATCCACGACTGGAAGCGCCGCGGGTGGCGGACTTCGAGCAAGGCGCCCGTGAAGAACGAGGATCTCTGGCGTGAGCTCGACAGGCTGGCTGCAGAACACGAAATCGAATGGCAATGGGTGAAGGGCCACAGCGGGCATGACGGCAATGAGGCCGCAGACAGGCTGGCCAACAGGGGAGTACAGAGCGTGCTGGGAGGGAAGATATGAGGCAGATCGTACTCGATACGGAGACGACAGGGCTGGATCCGAAGCTCGGCCACAGGGTGATCGAACTTGCTGCGGTCGAAATGATGAACCGCAGGCTGACAGGTTCGCGCTTTCATCGCTATCTCAACCCGGAACGCGAGATCGATGAGAAGGCGCAGGAAATCCATGGACTTTCCCTCGAATTCCTGGAGGACAAGCCGAAATTCAAGGAAATCGCATCGGAATTCCTGGATTATCTGGGCGATGCCGAACTCGTCATTCACAACGCGCCATTCGATCTTGCCTTCCTCAACACGGAATTCGGCCTGCTCGACCTGCCTTCCCTGGATCATGAAGTGATCGATACGCTGGTCATGGCGAAGGAGTTGCATCCGGGGAAAAGGAACAACCTGGATGCATTGTGCGAGCGGTATTCGGTCAACAATGCCAAGCGCACCTTGCACGGCGCATTGCTCGACGCCGAGCTTCTGGCTGAAGTCTATCTGGCCATGACGAGGGGTCAGGAAAGCCTGATCATGGCGCTCGAGGAGGCTGAATTTCCCCGGGAGGCTGTCGCACCATTCGAGCGCAAACTCATCGTCGTCAAAGCGGACGATGAAGAGCTTATCGCGCATGATGAACAGCTCGGAGAAATCGACAAAGCCAGCGGAGGCGCATGCTTGTGGAAACTTTGAGAAATCGATCCGAGCAGGTATGATTACCGGATTTCATTCGAACCCCGCTTATGAAGATCACTTTCCTTGACTTCGAGCAGCCCATCTCAGAACTTGAAAGCAAGATCGAGGAACTGCGATTCGTTCAGGACGATTCGGCCGTCGACATCTCCGAGGAAATCGAAAGGCTGCAGAAGAAGAACCTGGCACTGACGAAGGAAATTTACTCGAAGCTCAACGCATGGCAGATTTCCCAGGTGGCGCGACACCCCCAGCGCCCCTATACGCTCGATTACATCCAGCATCTTTTCACCGATTTCGAGGAGCTGCACGGCGACCGCTCTTTTGCTGACGACCATGCGATCGTCGGCGGATTCGCCCGATTCGACGGGCAGCCGGTCATGGTGATCGGGCACCAGAAAGGGCGCGATACCAAGGAAAAAATCTACCGCAATTTCGGCATGCCTCGGCCCGAGGGGTACAGGAAGGCCTTGCGGCTGATGCGGCTTGCGGAGAAATTCGATCTCCCGCTGTTCACTTTCATTGATACCCCGGGAGCCTATCCGGGCATCGGCGCCGAGGAGCGCGGCCAGTCCGAGGCGATCGGGCGGAATCTCTATGTGATGGCCGAACTGCAGGTGCCCGTCATTTGCACGGTGATCGGCGAAGGGGGCTCCGGCGGTGCGCTCGCGATCGCGGTCGGCGACATGCTTTTGATGCTTCAGTATTCGACCTATTCCGTGATCTCTCCGGAAGGCTGCGCTTCCATTCTCTGGAAAAGCGCGGACAAGGCTCAAGAGGCTGCTGAAACCCTGGGCATCACCGCTTCCCGCCTCAAGACGCTGGGGCTCATTGACAAGGTCGTTGCTGAGCCGCTGGGCGGTGCGCACCGCGATTACAATGCGATGATGCTCGCCCTCAAGTCCGCCCTCAGGGATGCCTTGGGCCAGGTGCGCTCGAAATCGAGCGAAGCCATGCTCAAGGACCGCTACGAGCGGCTGATGAATCATGGCAAGTTCAAGGAAGTCGCGCTACCCTGATCCTGAATCGGTCGCCGAACAGGTCGCCAGGCGGCACCTCGTGCCGGGCGAGCGCGTCGTCCTGGGATTGAGCGGCGGACTCGATTCGGTCGTCCTGCTTCATGTCTTCAAAAAGCTTGCTTTGACGCTTGGCGTCGAGCTCTCATGCCTACACGTCAACCACGGCATCAGCCCGAATGCGCACTTGTGGGCCGAATTCTGCTCGAATCTTTGTTCGAAATGGGATGTTCCCCTGAAGGTGGAGCGGGTCGACATTTCCATACATGCCGATCAGGGCGTCGAAGCTGCGGCTAGAATTGCGCGGCATGCCGCATTCGAAAAACAGGATGCGCAATGGATCCTTCTTGCTCAGCATCAGGACGATCAGGCTGAGACACTCCTTCTGCAGTTATTCAGAGGGGCGGGAATAAAAGGGCTTGCCTCAATGGGGGAAGTCGGGTGCCTTCACGGCAAGAAAAAGTTGCGCCCGCTTCTTTCCGTTGCAAGAAAGGAGCTCGAAGCCTACGCGAAAGAAAACGGGCTTGAATGGGTCGATGACGAGAGCAACCTGGATCAGCGCTATGACAGGAATTTTGTCCGTCACGGCCTCTTCCCGTTGATCGAGAAGCGCTATCCCGCCTTCAAAAGGACGCTTTCCAGGTCGTGCGGCCTTCTGGCCGAAGCGTCCAATCTGCTTTCAGATCTTGCGCAAATCGACTCGATGGGTGCGGTGGAAGGAAATGCATTGAGCGCCTCACGTCTCGCCGAGCTTTCGGAGGCCAGGGCGAAGAATCTGCTGCGTCACTTCCTGGAAGGGTGCGGGGTCAGGATGCCTTCTGAGCGCCGCCTGTGTGAAATGCTGAAGCAGCTTCTCAACGCGCGCCGCGATGCGTCCGTGGCTATCGGCCATGACGGTGTCGAAATTCGCCTCTACAAGGGAAAGATCCAGGTCGTCGAGCAGCACTCTTTGGCGAATTTTTGCAGACCATGGAACGGCGAGTCCAAGCTCGATTTGCCTGAGCTCGGCGGGTCGATTTTCTTCGATCAGGCCGAAGGCGGCATCGATCCGGCAAAGCTTGCCCTTCCTTTGACAGTGCGTGCAAGAGCCGGCGGGGAGCGCTTTCGACCGGGAAAGAACCGGCCTGAGAAAGCGCTCAAGCACCTTTTCCAGGAATGCAATATCCCCCCCTGGCAGCGATACAGGGTTCCCCTGCTTTATTGCGGCGACAGGCTGATCTGGGTGCCGGGGATCGGCATGGATCCCGAGTTCAAGGGGGAAAACGGATTCCTGCCGCGCTGGGAGCCGAATTCTCCCCAAACCTGCGACATTGCGAAGAAAGCCTGATAAAATATCAAGTTTTAATGCATTTTAATTTGGAGAACCAAATGGCTGTCGAACGCACCCTTTCCATCATTAAACCCGATGCCGTGGCCAAGAACGTCATCGGCAAAATCATTTCCCGTTTCGAGGACAACGGGCTGAAGATCGCTGCGGCGCGCATGCAGCTGCTTTCGCAGAACGAAGCGGAAGGGTTTTACGCTGTTCATCGTGAGCGTCCCTTCTTCAACGATCTGGTGAAATTCATGATCTCGGGTCCCGTGGTGATCATGGTTCTCGAAGGCGAAGGCGCCATCCTCAAGAACCGTACCCTGATGGGAGCGACCGATCCGAAGAAAGCGGAAAAAGGCACGATTCGCGCCGATTTCGCCGAAAGCATCGATGCGAATGCGGTGCACGGCTCGGATGCGCCCGATACTGCAGCGACAGAAATCGCCTATTTCTTTCCGGCGCTTGCTGTCTATTCCCGCTGATGACGGTCAACCTGCTTGATTTCGATGCGGAAAGGCTGGCCGATTTTTTTTCTGAAATCGGCGAGAAGCCCTTTCGCGCCAAGCAGGTGATGAAATGGATGCATCGCTTCGGGGAAAGCGATTTCGCCAACATGAGCGATCTCGCGAAAAGCCTGAGGGCGAAACTCGGTGACATGGCTGAAATCCGCCCGCCCGAGCTGGTCCGAGAGCTCGATGCGGCGGACGGCACGAAAAAATGGCTGCTTTCCGTCGGAGGGGACAATGCGGTGGAAACCGTCTTCATCCCGGAAGCGAATCGCGGCACGCTGTGCATTTCGAGCCAGGTGGGCTGCGCGCTGGAATGCAGCTTCTGCTCGACGGGCAGGCAGGGATTCAATCGCAATCTTTCGGTGGCGGAAATCGTCGGTCAGCTCTGGTGGGCGAACCGCGCGCTGGGGAGCGAGCCGGGAGGCGAACGCATCATCAGCAATGTCGTGATGATGGGCATGGGGGAGCCGCTGCTCAATTTCGAGAACGTGGTGAGCGCACTCAACCTGATGCTCGACGATTCGGCCTACGGCTTGTCGCGCCGCAGGGTCACGGTGAGCACTTCAGGCGTGATCCCCGCGATGGACAGGCTGGGCGAGCGTTGCCCCGTTGCGCTTGCCGTATCCCTCCATGCGCCGAACGATCCGTTGCGGGATGTGCTCGTGCCCATCAACAGGAAATACCCGTTAAAAGAATTGATGGCGGCTTGCCTGCGCTATATCGAGCATGCCCCCCGAGATTTCATCACGTTCGAATACGTGATGATCGATGGCGTGAACGACAACGCGGCCCATGCAAGGGAATTGGTGGAGCTGGTGAAGAATGTGCCTTCGAAATTCAATCTGATCCCGTTCAATCCATTTCCGGGTTCGGGTTACGGACGATCGAAACATGCTGCCGTCGAGACATTCAAAGCCATTCTGATGGATGCGGGTTTCGTCGTGACCACGCGGAAAACGCGCGGAGACGATATCGATGCGGCTTGCGGGCAGCTGGCAGGACAAGTCAGGGACAAAACCAAGCGAAGCGGGGTTCCGGCGTGAAGAAGATTTTGTTCCTGCTCGTTGCACTGGCCGGATGCGCTGCACAGCCGGCGCAGCTCAATTCGGATCAAACCAAGCGAAGCAGCGCGGCAGTGCATACCGAGCTCGGGGCGGGATACTATAGCCGTGGACAATACGCAGTTGCATTGCAGGAACTGAAGGAAGCGCTCAAGGCGGATCCCGCCTATGCGCAGGCCTACAACATGCTTGGACTCGTCTACATGACTTTGCGCGAAAACGTGAAGGCCGAAGAGAATTTCGAGCGTGCGCTGCGCATCAGTCCGAAGGATTCGGACATCAACAACAATTACGGCTGGTTTCTTTGCCAGACGCGCAGGGAATCCCAGTCGATCGAGCATTTCCAGGTCGCGCTTGCCAATCCCCTTTATGCCACCCCCGAGAAAGCTTATCTCAATGCGGGCATCTGTTCGGAACGCATGCATGACGACAGGCATGCCGAGATCTATTACGGCGAAGCGCTTCAGGCTCAACCGAGGCTTGCGCAGGCGAATCTCGGACTCGCCGGGATCTATTACCGAGACGGCAAATACAGGCTCGCCAGGCGCTTTCTTTCGAACTACATGAAAATGGCTGACACCACTGCCGAGTCGCTTTGGCTGGGTGTCAGGATAGAACATGCGCTTGGCGACTCGGATGTCGAAGCCGATTACGCCAAGCAGTTGAAGGACCGCTTCCCTGATTCGAAAGAAGCGCAGGATCTTATGAATGGGAAATTCCAATGACGGAAGAGTCGACCGGCCTTTTCCTGCGTCAGGAGCGCGAAAAGCGCGGGTTGAGCGTGGAGGATGTCGCGAGCCAGATGAGGTTGTCGCGCAACCAGATCGAGGCGCTTGAGTCGGGCGATTACAGCGTTCTGCCTGGGCCTGTTTTCGTGCGCGGCTTCATCAGGAATTACGCGAAGCTGCTGCAGGTCGATGCGCGCCCATTGCTCGAAGCCGTCGATCTTCCGGAAGGTTCGATCGAGCCGCCGGTGGACGAAGGCATCCCCTTTCCATCAGGACAGAAAAAGAGCTGGGTCCATTATGCGATCGGCTTCGTGCTGGTGGCCTTTTCCATCCTTTTCTATGAGATCTACCGCGAGAATCATGCGCCGTTGAAAACGGCGCCCAGGCCGGTCAAGCCTGCGCCCAAGGTCGTTGCGCCCGTTGTGCCTGCGATGAAACCGGAGTCCATGCCTGTGGCCGCACCAGCGCCTGCGATCGAAGCCCCTCAGCCCGTTGCGGTGTCCATGCCGGCTGCGGTGTCCATGCCGGCTGCGGTGCCTCTGCCGACTACGGTCTCGACTCCCGCAGCCGCTCCGCAGGCATTGTCTTCCGGACCGATCCATCTTGCCTTCGATGCGGATGCGTGGGCCGAAGCGAGGGATGCGCGCGGAAAGATCGTGTTTTCGAAACTGAACCGCGCGGGTACGGAAGCATACGTCTCCGGGGATGCGCCTTTTTCGCTGGTTATCGGCAATGCCAAGCACGTCAGGCTTGATTACGAAGGCAAACCTGTGGCGCTTGCGCCCTACATCAAGGTCGAAGTGGCCCACCTCACGCTCAAGTAAGTATGAAATCCGAGAGAAGAAGATCCAGAAAGGTTTGGGTCGGCGATGTCGCCGTTGGGGGTGACGCGCCCATCGTTGTCCAGTCGATGACGAACACCGATACGGCGGATGCGGAAGCGACGGCAAGGCAGGTATATGAGCTTGCCAGGGCGGGTTCCGAACTCGTCCGGATCACTGTCAATACTGCTGAGGCGGCAAGCCAGGTCGCGAAAATCAGGGAAATGCTGGACAGGATGGGCTGTTCGGTTCCGATCGTCGGGGATTTCCATTTCAACGGGCACAAGCTGCTCTCGCAATATCCCGAATGCGCAGAAGCGCTCGCCAAGTATCGCATCAACCCCGGCAATGTCGGTGCTGGCAAGAAGCGGGACGAGCAATTCGCGGCCATGATCGAAACGGCCTGCCGGTACGACAAACCGGTGAGGATAGGCGTCAACTGGGGCAGCCTCGATCCCGATCTTCTTGCCAGGATGATGGACGACAATGCTAAGCGTGAAAAACCGCTCGAAGCCGGCGAAATCCAGAAAGAGGCGCTGATCGTCTCGGCTCTGTCCAGCGCAGCGAGAGCGGTAGAACTCGGTCTATCCCCCGACAAGATTGTCCTGTCCTGCAAGGTCAGCGATGTACAGGACCTGATCGAGGTATACACCGATCTGGCATCGCGCTGCGACTATCCGCTCCATCTGGGCCTCACCGAGGCCGGCATGGGGTCAAAAGGCATCGTGGCTTCCACTGCGGCGCTTGCCGTACTCCTTCAGGCGGGAATAGGCGACACGATACGCGTCTCGCTCACGCCCGAACCGGGAGGAGACAGAACGAAAGAGGTCGTCGTGGCACAGGAGATCCTGCAGACCATGGGATTCCGCTCTTTTTCTCCCCTGGTGACGGCCTGTCCCGGGTGCGGCAGGACGACCAGCGTGTTCTTTCAGGAGCTTGCGAGTGACATCCAGGACTACCTGAGAAGCCAGATGCCTGTGTGGCGCAACCGCTACCCGGGCGTGGAGAACATGAGTGTCGCGGTGATGGGGTGCGTGGTCAACGGTCCGGGCGAGAGCAAGCTCGCCAATGTCGGGATCAGCCTTCCGGGCTCAGGGGAGAACCCGGCGGCGCCTGTCTATGTCGATGGCGTCAAGACGGTGACTTTGAAGGGCGATCGCATTGCACAGGAATTCCAATTGATCATAGACGATTACGTCAGAACGCGGTATGGAAATGAACGATAAGATTCAGGCGATCAGGGGGATGAACGACATCCTGCCGACGGATGCGCACTGGTGGGAGTTTTTCGAAGAAACGGTAAAAGACTGGCTCAAAGCGTACGGCTACCTGTCGATCAGGCTTCCCATCGTCGAGCAGACTGCGCTTTTCAGGCGCTCGATCGGGGAAGTGACGGACATCGTCGAGAAGGAGATGTACACTTTCGAGGATGCGTTGAACGGAGAGAGCCTGACCCTGAGGCCAGAAGGCACGGCATCCTGCGTGCGCGCGGTGCTCCAGCACAATCTCCTTTATGCCGGCGCCTTGCGTTTGTCCTACATGGGGCCGATGTTCCGCCACGAGCGTCCCCAGAAGGGGCGCTACAGGCAATTCCATCAGGTAGGCGTCGAGGCGCTCGGCTTCGAAGGGCCTGACATCGACGCAGAGCAGATCGTCATGGCGGCGAGGCTCTGGAAAAACCTGGGTTTGTCGGGATTGAAGCTTGAGATCAATTCGCTCGGAGACTCGGCCTCGCGCGCAAGGCACAGGGGAAAGCTGATCAGGCATTTCGAGGAGAATCTTGATCTGCTCGACGAGGATGCGAAAAGGCGCCTCCACAGCAATCCGCTCAGGATCCTGGACAGCAAGAACCCTGCGATGCGTGAAATCGTGGAGGCTGCGCCCAAGCTTCTCGACGATTTGGACGAAGATTCTGCAGCGCATTTCGCAGAACTCAAAAAGACCCTGGAAGGGCTGGGCATCCATTTCGAGATCAATCCGAGGCTGGTGAGGGGGCTGGATTACTACAACCGCACGGTCTTCGAATGGGTCACAGACAAGCTCGGCGCTCAAGGGACAGTGTGCGCCGGCGGGCGATACGACGGGCTCGTCGGGCAGATCGGCGGGAAGCCATCGCCTGCCTGCGGATTCGCAATCGGGATCGAGCGCATCCTGGCGCTCGTTGAGGAAGAGAACCAGGGCAGGACAGCAGAAGCCCGCGACGTTTATCTCGTGCACCAGGGAGAAGCGGCGTCAAGGTTCGCGATGATCGCTTCGGAATTTTTGCGGGACAACGATTTTTCAGTCATCCTTCATTGCGGCGGAGGAAGCTTCAAATCGCAAATGAAGAAAGCCGATGCGAGCGGCGCGAATGTTGCCGTGATCATCGGAGACGACGAAGCGGGGGCGGGGGAGGTTACCCTGAAACCCTTGCGCGTCGAAGCGGGGCAACAAAGGATGGGTCTTGCACAGGCCGTGGCCTGGCTGAACTCACACTCAATTTGAGGAAGAACTATGTACGATCTGGACGAAGAGCAGCAATTGGAGATCATCAAGGCCTGGCTGGTGCGGCACGGGAAATGGGTTGTGTTCGGCATTCTTGCCGTGCTCATCGGCATCTTTTCATTTCTCGGCTACCGCCATTACGCGCTGCAACAGGCCGAAAAGGCCTCCACCCTGTATGACGGGCTCCTGAAAATGGGGAAGGGGGAGGATATCAAGAAGATCAGGCTCGCAGCGTCCAGCATCGTGGAAACCTATCCCGGTACGCCCTATGCGGGAAGGGCTGCATTGATCGTCGCTGAGCGGGATTTCGAGGAAGGGGATGGCAACGATGCCAGGCTCCAGCTGCAGTGGGTGCTGGATCACAGCAAGGAGGCTCCGGTCAGGGATATCGCAAGGCTCAGGCTGGCGCGCGTCCTGTACGACGAGAAGAAGTATCAGGAAGCGATCGGAACGCTCGACGGGCAGCACAGCGAAGCTTTCGACGGACTCTATTCGGATCTCAAGGGAGACATCTTCGCGGAACAAGGCAAGCGCGATCAGGCGAGAAGCGCCTACCTGGTCGCCCTCAACAAGATTCAGAGCGGAAGCCCCTATCGGAGCGTGATCGGCATCAAGCTCGATGCGGCGGGAGGGGCGAAATGAGAATACTGGCTGTTTTTCTGGTGCTCGCTTCACTTGCGGGCTGTTCGACGATCGGCAATCTTTTCGGAAGCAGCTCCGCTGTGCCGAAGCTGCCGCAGATCAATCAGGCATTCAAGCCCCTCGTGCTTTGGCAGGAAAACGTGGGCGCATCGAACGACGACGTTTTCGTTCCGGCTGTCCAACATGGCGCGGTCTTCGCAGCGTCGCATGACGGCGAGATCATGCGGATCGAGAGCCTTAGGGGTGGGGTGACCTGGAAGGTAGATGCCGGGCGCAAGCTTTCCGCAGGCATAGGCGCGGGCGACGGCATGCTGGTCGTATGCTCGGATGACGGCGAGGTGCTGGCTTACGACGAATCCGGAAAACAGCTCTGGAATCATGCGATTCTGGGGGAACTGCTGAGCATTCCCCAAGTGGCCGACGGGGTCGTCATCGTCCGGGTCGGGGACGGCAGAATATTCGGGCTCGATGAGAAGGACGGCAGGCAGCTTTGGGTCTACCAATACGCCAATCCGGCGCTTTCGGTCCGCAGCTACGCAGGGGTCGTGGTATCCGAAGGTACGGTTTATGCGGGTTTCGCCGGCGGGAAGCTGGTGTCGATCGACGTGAAGACGGGCGCGGTCAACTGGGACTCCGCCGTGGCTTTGGCGCATGGCACAACCGAACTGGAAAGAATCGCGGATGTCACCAGCCTGCCGGTCGTCGACGAGCTTCAGGTTTGCGCGGTGGCCTATCAGGGAAGGCTTGCCTGTTTCGATATCGGCAAGGGAGATCTGATCTGGTCGCGCAACATTTCAAGCTATGCGGGCATGATCGTCAACAAGCGTAATTTCTTCGTGACGAGCGACCAGGGGGACGTATTGGGCCTGGACAGCACGGCAGGCGCCACCTTGTGGAAGCAGACGATGCTCGAAGGCAGGCAACCTACCTCTCCCTATGTCCAGGACAGCTACGTGGTTGTCGGAGATGTCCAGGGCTACGTCCACTTCATGAAGCGCAGCGATGGCGATCTCGTGGCACGCGCCGAGACCGACGGCAGCCCGATTCGATACGGCCCCGTCCGCCTCAATGACGACATGTTTCTTGTACAGACCAGAGGCGGCCACCTTTACGCGATGGCTGCGCCCTGAGCGATGAAACCGACACTGGTCATTGTCGGCCGACCTAATGTCGGCAAATCCACGCTCTTCAACAGGCTCACCAAGAGCAGGGATGCCATCGTTGCCGATTTTCCGGGGCTCACCCGGGACAGGCATTACGGGCACGGCAAGATAGGGGACAAGCCTTTTCTCGTCGTCGATACGGGCGGTTTCGAGCCTGTCGCCAAGGAAGGCATCGTGCACGAGATGGCGAAGCAGACACTGCAGGCGATCGACGAAGCGGACGTGATCCTGTTCCTGGTCGACGGCAGGGAAGGACTGACCGCGCAGGACAGGGCGATTGCAGATCAGCTCAGGAAAACGGGCATTCCCGTTTTCCTGGTGGTCAACAAGACAGAAGGCATGATGCGTCATGTCGTCTCCGCAGAATTCCACGAACTCGGTCTCGGCGAGCCTTTGCCGATCTCTTCGGCACATGGCGACAATGTGCGCGACCTCGTCGAGATCGCGCTCGATGGTTTTCCAAGCGAAGAGTCCGACTTTTCCATCACCGAAGGTCCGAGGATCGCCATCGTGGGTCGACCCAACGCCGGGAAATCGACCCTGGTCAATGCGCTTTTGGGCGAAGAGCGCGTCATTGCCTTCGATCAGCCCGGCACCACGCGGGATAGCATTCATATCGAATTCGAGCGCCGTGGGAAATCCTACACCCTGATCGACACGGCAGGATTGAGGAAGAAGGGAAAAATCTTCGAGGCGGTGGAGAAGTTTTCCGTCGTGAAGACGTTGCAGGCAGTCGAGGACAGCAATGTTGTCGTGCTCGTTCTGGATGCGCAGGCCGAAATTTCGGACCAGGATGCGCACATCGCCGGGTTCGTTCTGGAGGCGGGGCGCTCGCTAGTCGTGGCGGTCAACAAGTGGGACAACCTGGATGCCTACAGTCGGGATGCCGTGAAAAGGGATATCTCGAGAAAACTCAATTTCACTGGGTTTGCTTCAGTCCATTACATTTCAGCTTTGAACAGGACTGGACTCGATGCGCTCATGAAGTCGGTCGACGAGGCCTATGCTGCAGCGATGGCGAAACTGTCGACGCCTAAGCTGACGCGCCTCCTGATTGCCGCAGTGGAAAGGCAGCCTCCGCCAAAAACAGGGATGTTCCGACCGAAACTGCGTTATGCGCATCAGGGAGGCATGAATCCGCCGCTGATTATCATTCACGGCACCTCTCTCGACCATGTCCCGGACAGCTACAGGCGCTATCTTGAAAAGACGTTCAGGGAGGCCTTCGAATTGAAGGGCTCGCCGCTCAAGGTGGAGTTCAAGCAGGGGAAAAATCCGTTTCTAGGCAAGAAGTCTCCCCCCAAAACGGAAAGCGAAAAGCGCGCGGCGCACCGAAAGCGCATTCTGGGCAGGAAAAAATACGGGTGATGAACCTATTTCAGGTTGCGCTGTCCAATCGTTTGAATGTATTTCCAAAATTTTTAGCATAAACCTGAACACTAGTCTAAAATGCGTAAAGGTTAACAATAAAATCGGAGAAGTTTATGAGTGCAAAAGGGCAATTGTTACAAGACCCGTTTCTGAACACATTGCGTAAGGAGCATGTGTCGGTTTCCATCTATCTTGTCAACGGCATCAAGCTCCAGGGGCTGATCGAATCGTTCGACCAGTACGTGATCCTGCTGAAGAACACGGTCACGCAGATGGTCTACAAGCATGCGATTTCGACGGTCGTTCCCTCCAGGCCCGTTTCCATTCCGTTCGATTCCTCTTCCACATCTGCTGGATGACGGAAGGGTCGGGCAATGAGGTCGTGCTCGTCGCCATCGATTTCGGCGAACCCGGCTTCCAAGAAAGTCTGGAGGAACTGAAAGAGCTCGCCTCGAGTGCGAAGCTGGACGTGCTTGCGACAGTCACGGGCAAAAGGGCATTTCCCGACGCTGCGACCTTTGCAGGCAGCGGAAAGCTAGACGAGGTGGCTGCATCGCTCATCGGGACGCGCGCGCAGCTCGTCGTCTTCAACCACGAACTTTCCCCAGCGCAACAGCGCAATCTTGAAAACAGGCTGAAATGCCGCGTGATCGACAGGACCAGTCTGATTCTGGACATATTTTCCCAAAGAGCTAAGAGCGCAGAAGGCAAGCTCCAGGTGGAACTTGCACAGCTCGAGCATCTTTCGACTAGGCTGATTCGCGGCTGGACCCACCTCGAGCGCCAGAAGGGGGGGATAGGCCTGAGGGGTCCGGGCGAGACCCAGTTGGAGACGGACAGGCGTCTGATCGGAAAAAGAGTCAAGCTCCTGAAGGAGCGGCTCAAGAAGCTCAGGCAACAGCGCGAAGTGCAAAGGCGGTCGCGCGCGCGTGGGCATGTGCCCTCCATTTCTATCGTCGGCTATACGAATGCAGGAAAGTCGACGCTTTTCAATGCGCTGACCCGCGCCAATGCCTATGCGGCCGACCAGCTTTTCGCGACCCTGGACACGACTTCGCGGCGCCTTTACATTCCCGAGCAGGGCCAGGTCGTGCTGTCCGACACGGTCGGATTCATCAGGCAGTTGCCGCACACGCTGGTCGCCTCCTTTTGCGCCACGCTGGAGGAGACCGTGCATGCCGATCTGCTGCTTCATGTGGTCGATTCGGGCAATCCGGACAAGATGAATCGGATCGAAGATGTCAACAGGGTGCTTGCTGAAATCGGGGCCGACTCGGTTCCTCAGGTCCTCGTTTTCAACAAGATCGACATAAATGGTCTGGCGCCGGGTCTTGAACGCGACGAATATGGTAGAATCGTCAAAGTTCGCTTGAGCGCGAAAACCGGAGATGGACTGGATCTGCTCAGGCAGTGTCTGGGAGAATTCATCGAGGCCCGAAAATTTACGGGCGAGGCGCTGACTGCAGCATCAATTTGACAGGTTTTGAAATATGGGATTAAACGATCCGCAATGGGGGGGCGGGAAATCCGGCCCTCCCGATCTCGACGAACTGTGGCGGAATTTCAACCAGAAGCTCGAGGCCTTTTTTTCCGGCAAGAAGGGCGGTGCCGCGCCTTCCGGACCCAAGCCGGGTATCGGTCTTGGCGGGCTCTGGATATTCATCGCGCTTGCCTTCCTGATCTGGCTGGCCAGCGGCTTCTACATCGTGGACGCCAGCCAGAGGGGCGTCGTGCTGCGTTTCGGCAAATTTGTCGAGACGACCATGCCCGGCCCCAGATGGCATCTTCCCTATCCGATCGAGAGCGCCGAGATCGTCGATGTCTCCACGGTGAGGACTGTCGAAATTGGCTACAGGAACAACGTCAAGAGCAAGATTCCGCAGGAATCACTGATGCTGACCGATGACGAGAACATCGTCGACATCCAGTTCGCCGTCCAGTACATCATCAAGAATCCGGAAGACTATCTGTTCAATAACAGGAACCCGCAGGATGCGGTGAGGCAGGTCGCGGAGACGGCCATCCGCGAGGTGGTCGGGAAAAGCAAGATGAATTTCGTCCTTTACGAAGGGCGCGAGCAGGTCGCCGACCAGGCCGCGGCCCTGATGCAGAAGATCCTCGATCGCTACAAGACCGGCGTGGCCATCAGCAAGGTCACGATGCAGAACGCGCAGCCGCCCGAACAGGTGCAGGCCGCCTTCGACGATGCGGTGAAGGCGAATCAGGACAGGGAAAGGCTGAAGAACGAGGGGCAGGCTTACGCCAATGACGTCGTGCCGCGTGCAGGCGGTGATGCGGCAAGACTGATGCAGCAGGCCCAGGGATACAAGCAGCGCGTGATCGCTAACGCGGAAGGCGACGCGAGCCGCTTCCAGCAGATACTTGCCCAATACGACAAGGCGCCGGGTGTGACGCGGGAACGCATGTATCTCGAAACGATGCAGCGCATACTCAGCAACACCAACAAGGTTCTCGTCGATCAGCAGAAGGGCGGAAACCTGCTTTACCTGCCGCTCGACAAACTGATGCAGGCGACGTCCCCCGGCGCCGCTCCCGCCCAGGATGCGGCATCTCCGGCAACTGCTGCGCCCGCCGACAGCGATGCGCGTTCGAGGGACGCATTCCGCAACCGTGACAGGGAGGACAGGCCGTGAGAATAGGTACTATCGCCGCCATCGTCGTCGCCCTGGTGTTGTTGAGTTCGAGTCTCTATACGGTCGATCAGAGGCAGAGCGCCATCGTGCTTCAGCTCGGTGAAATCGTTTCCGTTGACACCAAGCCCGGGCTGTACTGGAAGATACCCCTCGTCCAGAACGTGCGCTATTTCGATGACAGGATACTGACTTTCGAATCTCCCGAACCCGAGCGCTACATCACCTCGGAGAAGAAGAACGTGCTCGTAGATTCGTTCGTCAAGTGGCGCATCATCGATCCCAGGCAGTATTACATCAGCACGGGAGGCGACGAGGAGCGCGCGCAAATCAGGCTCGCCCAGACGATCAATTCAAGCCTCAGGGACGAATTCGGCAACAGGACGGTGCACGATGTCATATCCGGCCAGCGCGACATGATCATGGAGCTGATGCGGCAAAAAACCGATCTGGATGCCAGGAAAATAGGCGTGCAGGTCGTCGATGTCCGATTGAAGCGCGTCGACCTGCCTCAGCAGGTCAGCGATTCCGTGTACAGGCGGATGCAGGCGGAAAGAAAGCGCGTGGCCAACGAGCTGCGTTCGACCGGTGCGGCCGAATCCGAGCAGATCAGAGCCGATGCGGACAGGCAGCGTGAAGTCATCATCGCGAATGCCTACAAGCAGGCCCAGACGATCAAGGGCGAAGGGGATGCTCAAGCTACGGCGATCTACGCCAAGGCTTTTTCGAAGAATCCTGAATTCTATGCCTTCTACAGGAGCCTGGAGGCTTACAGGAACGGCTTCAGCGGCAATAACAGCACGCTCGTCATCTCGCCGGACTCGCAGTTCTTCAAGTACTTCAAGAACGCTGAAGGCAAGACGAAATGAAGCTTGCGGCATGGTGAGGCATTTCATGCAGGCGTTTGCCTTGGTGTGCGTGCTGGAAGGGCTGCTTCCGTTCGCGCTGCCCGCCGTCTGGAAGGACGCATTCACGAAGATTTCAAGGCTCTCCGACGGACAGGTCAGGTTCGTCGGACTCATTTCGCTCGCCTCAGGAATACTCCTCTTCAATATGGTCGAATAGGCCGACAATGATGATGCAGAACTGGATCCTTCCCGAATACATCGAGGATATCTTGCCGCCCGATGCGCACCGCATCGAGATCATGCGCAGACGAGCGCTCGACCTTTTCAGAGCCCACGGCTACGACCTCGTCCTGCCCCCCCTCATCGAGCATGTCGAATCCTTGAGGAGCGGCACAGGACAGGACATGGATCTCATGACATTCAAGCTCGTCGACCAGATGAGCGGCCGACTCCTCGGGATTCGCGCGGACATCACGCCGCAGGTCGCGCGCATCGACGCTCAGCTGCTCAACAGGCCAGGCGTAGCGAGACTATGCTATGCGGGGAGCGTGCTGCACACCCTGCCGCTTGGCCTCACACGTACGCGCGAGCCTTTGCAGATCGGGGCCGACATTTACGGCCATGCGGGGATCGAGAGCGACATAGAAATCCAGAGGCTCATGCTGGATGTCTTGTCGAAGCTGGAGGTGCACAAGATCCACCTCGACCTGGGGCATGTCGGCGTGTTCAGGAGCATCGCGCAACTCTCCAATATCAGCGGCGAACTCGAATCAGAACTCTTCAGAGCGCTGCAGTCCAAGGATATTGCCGGTATTTCGGAACTTGTGGCGCCGCTTGGCAAGGAAATTCGGGATGCGCTTTGCCTGCTTCCCGAACTCTATGGCGGGAAGGAAGTGCTCGAGCTTGCGAAAAAGCATCTTTCCGGCTTTCCCGGGGCCTTGGATGCGATTGCCGACCTTGCTGCGGTCGCATCCGAGCTTGCCGAGCATGTGCCGGATCTCTCTTTCGATCTTGCCGAGCTGCGCGGCTACCATTACCACAGCGGCATGGTGTTCGCCGTCTACGCCGATGGATGCCCCAATGCCGTCGCTTTGGGGGGGCGCTACGACGAGGTCGGCAGCGCATTCGGCAGGGCGAGGCCTGCAACCGGGTTCAGCATGGATCTCAGGGAAATTTCCTCCCTCCTGCCGCCTTTGGCTGATGAGGCATGCATCCACGCGCCTCATTCGAAGGATCCCGATCTTCTGAACGCGATAGCAATGCTGAGGGATGAAGGGCGACGTGTGGTGGTCGACCTTCCCGGTCATGACGAGGAGCCGGGGAAAAGGCTGGTTTCGCGCGCCGGGAAGTGGGTAATCGAATAACTTTCAATGGATTATTACATGTCTAAGAACGTAGTGGTGATCGGGACGCAATGGGGTGACGAAGGCAAAGGCAAGGTCGTCGACTGGCTCACCGACCATGCGCAGGGCGTGGTGCGTTTTCAGGGCGGGCACAATGCAGGCCATACCCTGGTCATCGGAGACAAGAAGACCATTCTACATCTCATTCCTTCAGGCGTATTGAGGGAAGATGTCGCCTGTTACATCGGCAACGGCGTGGTCGTCTCGCCGGAAGCGCTGCTGCACGAGATGGACATGCTCGGAAAAGCCGGCGTGGACGTGAGAGCCAGGCTCAAGATCAGCGAAGCCTGCCCGTTGATCCTGCCCTACCATATTGCGCTCGACAACGCGCGTGAGCGCGCGAAAGGCGTCAACAAGATCGGCACGACTGGGCGCGGAATCGGACCTGCCTACGAGGACAAGGTGGCCAGGCGCGCGCTGAGGCTGCAGGACCTCTTCCATCCGGAGCGCTTTTCCGAAAAGCTCGAATCCGTCCTCGATTATCACAATTTCGTCCTCGAACATTATCTCAAGGCCGAACGGGTCGACTTCAGGAAGACCTTGGATGAGGCGCTCGCCTTGAGCGAAAAGATCAGCCCGCTTGTCGCAGACATTCCCAGGCTGCTTTACAACGCCATGGAAGCGGGGCAGAACATCCTGTTCGAGGGTGCTCAGGGCGCGCTCCTCGACATCGACCACGGCACCTATCCCTACGTCACTTCGTCGAATTGCGTGGCGGGGGCAGCTGCAGCCGGCAGCGGGGTTGGGCCGGGAAGGCTGGATTACGTGCTCGGCATCACCAAGGCCTATACGACAAGAGTGGGATCGGGTCCGTTTCCCACCGAACTTTCTGAAGAAGTCGGGCAGCATCTTGCCAAAATCGGCAACGAGTTCGGGTCGACGACGGGCAGAGCCAGAAGGTGCGGCTGGTTCGATGCTGCAGCGCTCAAGCGGTCGATCCAGATCAATGGCGTCACCGGGCTGTGCATCACCAAGCTCGACGTGCTCGACGGACTGGAGCAGCTCAGCATCGGCGTGGGCTACCATTGCGGCGGCGAGCAATACGACATCCTGCCCGTGGGGGCCGAGACAATCGCGGGATGCGAGCCGATCTACGAAACGCTTCCGGGCTGGAGCGAAAGCACGGCGGGCATCAAGCGCTTCGATGATCTGCCCGAAAATGCGCGGCGCTATCTCAAGCGGCTCGAGAAGATATGCGGCGTGCCTGTCGACATGATTTCGACGGGACCGGAGCGCGACGAAACCATCATCCTGCGCCATCCTTTCGAATAAGACTTCCCGGCGTCCTGAGCTCAAAGGCAAGGCAGGATTGCCCTGATGCCTCGAGGACGTCCAGAATGGGCTTTCTCTTTCCCTTGAATCCCATTATCCTGCATCCATAGGGGAACCTTGGATCGTGGGTGATATAGTAATGGGCGCACTTCGTGCAGTCTGGTTCTTCCATGGTGCTCACTGATCGAGAGTGAGAGGATATCCGGTTTCCATCCCGGTATTCAACATCTTCAGGCGAACGATATCATTGCCGCCTGTCCATTTTTCCTTTCTGCACTGCTGTGCCACAATGAAATATTCCATTTCACGCTGTTAAGTGCGCTATGATCGACAGGAGTACTCAATCATGTCGGAGGAAGCTCGCTCATGCATGAAATGTCTCTCATGCAAAGCGTCCTGGATATCATCGAGGATGCCTCGATAAGCGGAAAGTTCACCAAGGTGAAGAAGATCTGCCTCGAGATTGGCGTGCTTTCATGCGTGGATGCGGGAGCACTGGATTTCTGTTTCGATGCTGTGATGTGCGGCACAATGGCACAAGATGCAATCCTCGAGATCGTCAAAAAGCAGGGGCAGGGATGGTGCGTGGCATGTTCGAAAACAGTCGAGATCGGCGAACGGTATGATCCCTGTCCCTTCTGCGGTGGCCATCAGATCCAGGTGACCGGGGGGGAGGAAATGCGCGTCAAGGAACTCGAGGTGGAATAGGGGGAAGGAATGTGCACGGTTTGCGGCTGCGGTGGCAAATACGAGAAGTTCGGCGGAGCCAGGGCGCATGAGGCAAGGCGCATCGTCCGGGTCGAGCAGGACATCCTGGCGAAGAACAATGCCCATGCCGAGAAAAACAGGGAATGGCTGAAGGCGCGCAACATCCTTGCGCTGAACCTCGTCTCAAGCCCGGGTTCCGGGAAAACCACGCTGCTCGAGAAAACCATAGCGCACATGAAGGCAACAAGGCCTGTTTTCGTGATAGAAGGCGACCAGCAGACGAATTTCGACGCGGAAAGGATCAGGGAAGCGGGGGCGCCTGCCGTACAGATCAATACCGGCAAGGGATGCCATCTCGATGCGCAGATGGTGAATGACGCCATCAGGACGCTGCATCCGCAAGAGAACAGCCTGCTCCTGATCGAGAATGTCGGCAATCTGGTTTGCCCGGCGTCCTTCGATCTCGGGGAGGCCTGCAAGGTCGCCATCCTGTCGGTGACAGAGGGCGAGGACAAGCCGATGAAATACCCGGACATGTTTAGTGCTGCGAAAGTGATGATACTCAACAAGATCGATCTCTTGCCCCATCTCGATTTCGATGTCGATCAATGCATCAGTTACGCAAAAAGAGTGAATCCCGGTATCCATGTCGTGATGCTTTCCGCGAGAACGGGGGAAGGCTTCGAAGGCTGGGCGGACTGGATAGAAGGGATGATTTGAATGCAGGGGCTCGTCAGGGTCAGGGGAAGGGTTCAGGGTGTCGGATTCCGTCCATTCGTCTACCGCCTTGCGAGAGAGCTCGATCTATCTGGATGGGTCAGGAATGACCCCAAAGGCGTCGAAATAGCGATAAGCGGGAAGGACGATGCCGTAAGCGATTTCCTGAATCGCCTCGAATCGGAAAGCCCGGTTCTTTCGAAAGTCGAAAAAATCGAATTCAGCCTGTCGCAAGAAAGGGAAAGAGAGGGGGGGTTCACGATAAGGGAAAGCCTGGAAGGGCGAGCGGACACCGGCATTCCGCCCGACGTTTCGGTATGCCCGGAATGCGTATCCGAGCTTTTCGATCCTTCAAACAGGCGATACAGGCATCCTTTCATCAATTGCACCCACTGCGGTCCCCGCTTTACGCTGCTCTCTAACCTGCCCTACGACAGGAAGCATACCAGCATGGGGCATTTCCAAATGTGCCCCGAGTGCCATGCCGAATATCTCGATCCCGCCGACAGGCGTTTCCATGCCCAGCCCAATGCCTGCGGCAATTGCGGCCCCGTGCTTACCTTTCATGACGTCAATGGGCAGCCCATTTCGGGGGATGGGATAGCTAACGCATTGGACGCCATCCTCTCCGGAAAAATAGTGGCCGTGAAGGGAGTCGGCGGATTTCACCTTTTCTGCGATGCGAAGAACAGGGCGTCGATCGAAAGGCTGAGAAATTCCAAGGCGAGGATGGAAAAACCGCTGGCCCTGATGGCCGCGAATGTTCCTTCCCTCCTGCCTTATGCCCATGTGGGTGATAACGAAAAAGCGCTTCTCGAATCCAGGGAGAGGCCCATACTGCTGCTGAAGAAAAGGCGGGAACTCGTGGGAATCGCGCCAGGCGTGATCCATGTGGGCGCGATGCTCCCCTATTCGCCCATCCATTATCTGCTCTTCCATGAGGCTGCTGGAAGACCTGATGGCATTTCATGGCTGGAGTGCGCGCAGGATCTGATACTGGTCGCAACCAGCGCGAACCCCAGAGGGGAGCCGATCGTCATTGAAAACGACGATGCGCTGAATAGGCTCGATGCAGACCTCTTTCTTGTGCACGATCGTGAAATACTGTCGAGGTGCGACGACAGCGTGATGCGCTGGACGGGCAGCTCAGCACAGTTCGTGAGGCGTGCAAGGGGCTATGCGCCTTCCGCCGTGAGCATGCCCATTTCAGGCCCTTCCGTCCTTGCCACGGGCTCCGGGTACAAGAACACTATCTGTTTGACCAGACGGAATGAAGCGTTCGTCTCGCAGCACATCGGGGATCTGGACAACGCTGCGGCATGCATGGCGATGGAGGAAGCGGTCGACCGTCTTATGAAATTGCTGAATGCCGAACCCGAAATTGTCGCTCACGACCTCCATCCGGATATTTACTGCACGAAGTTCGCCCAAGGTTTTTCGGAAAGATTGGGCATCCCCTGCATGGGTATCCAGCATCACCATGCCCATGTCGCATCCGTCATGGCGGAACATGGCTTGACAGGGCCCGTAACCGGACTTGCGCTCGACGGGACGGGCTTGGGGAATGACGGCGCGGCTTGGGGAGGGGAGCTTCTCCATGTCGACGAAAAGGGCGGCTTCCTTCGCCTCGGGCATCTTGCGGAAATGCTGCTTCCCGGGGGGGATGCCGCATCAAGAGAACCTTGGCGGATCGCTGCGGGCTTCCTCCATTCGCGAGGAAGAATGGAAGAACTGGAGATGCGCTATGGAAGGATGGGGGCAGCGCTCAATCAGATGATCGAGAGGCGCTTCAACACGCCAGTTGCGAGCAGCATGGGCCGGCTGTTCGATGCGGCAGCGGCGCTTCTTGGCATCATGGAAAAGACCACGTTCGAAGGGCAGGCGGCGATGCTGCTCGAGAAAATGGCGGAAGGGTACGGTCAGGTCAAGCCCATGGAGAACGCCTGCATTCTTGAAAATGGCGTGCTCGATTTCAGTCCGCTGCTTGATGAAATTTCACTCGTCAGGGGCAAGGAATACGGCGCAGCGCTTTTCCATTGCAGCCTTGTCGAAGGGCTGAAATACTGGGTGCTCGCCGAAAATGCAGAAAAAATCGTTTTTTCGGGGGGATGCTTCATGAACAGCCTGTTGTCTACCGGACTCAGAAAAAGCCTTGAGAAGGAAGGCGTTGCCGTTTTCGAGGCGCTATGCCTGCCGCCAAACGACGGCGGAATCAGCCTGGGCCAGTGTTACGCCGCAATGCTGGGGAAAATGTCATGTGCCTAGCCATTCCTGCACAGATCGTGATCATGCTCGACGACATGAGAGCGGTGGTCGAAATCGGCGGCATCAGGAAGGAAGTGTCCCTGGAGCTCATTGAGGAAGCCAAGGTGGGCGACTACGTGATCGTGCATGTCGGTTATGCGCTCTCCAAACTGGACGAAGAAGAGGCGATGAGGACGATAGCGCTCTTTACCGAAATGGGCAGGGAAGAATGAGGTACGTCGACGAATACAGGGATGGCGCGGCTGCAAAACTGCTTGCCGAAAGAATCGCTTCAAGAACAGGGGGCAGGGAATACAGATTGATGGAATTCTGCGGCGGGCATACCCATGCCATATTCCGGTATGGAATCGTCGATCTGCTTCCGCCTTCCATCAGGCTGATACACGGACCGGGCTGCCCGGTTTGCGTGTTGCCGATAGGCCGCATAGACGGCGCGATTTTTCTATCGAGAAAAAAGGAAGTGATCCTGGTCACCTATGCGGACATGATGCGTGTGCCCGCCTCAAAGGGCGCGAGCCTCTATGGCGCAAGGGCGGAAGGGGCTGACATACGCATGGTCTATTCGGTCGAGGATGCGCTAAGAATTGCGAGAGAGCACCCGGACAAGGAGGTCGTTTTTTTCGCGATAGGCTTCGAGACGACGACGCCGCCTACAGCGCTCGCGATCATGCGGGCGAAGTCCGAAGGGCTTTGCAACTTCTCGGTCTACTGTAACCATGTGCTCACGCCTCCTGCGCTTCTGGGCATACTCGATTCGGGCGCTGGAATAGACGGCGTGATCGGCCCATCGCACGTCAGCGCCGTGATCGGCACGGGCCCGTATGATTTCGTGCCTGAACAATATGGGAAGCCCATCGTCATTGCGGGTTTCGAGCCGCTGGACGTGATGCAGGCGATACTCATGCTTGTGGACCAGATCAATTCCGGAAATGCGGCGGTCGAGAACGAATACAGCAGGGCTGTCGAAAAACAGGGCAATCTCAAGGCGTTGACGCTGATCGATGACGTTTTCGAACTGAGGGACAGTTTCGAATGGCGCGGGCTGGGATGGATGGAAAAGAGCGCGAGGAAGATAGCAGCGCACTATTCTGATTACGACGCCGAGGAACGCTTCGACATTCCGGTGACGAGCGTGGCCGATCACAAGGCCTGCGAATGCGGCGAGATATTGAGGGGAATAAAGAATCCGAAAGACTGCAAGGTATTCGGCACGTCCTGCACCCCTGAAAATCCCCTGGGTTCCTGCATGGTGTCCAGCGAAGGGGCATGCGCGGCCTATTATAGCTACGGGCGATACAAATGAAGCCAATCGACCTGCACAATGGCAGGATAGACATGCGGCATGGGAGCGGGGGAAGGGCGATGTTCCAGCTCGTTGAAGAGCTTTTCCTGAAAGCCTTCGACAACGAATGGCTCAGGCAGAAAAATGACCAGGCATCGTTCCGGGTGAAGGAGGGGAAAATGGTGATGACTACCGATGCGCATGTCGTCTCCCCTCTCTTCTTTCCCGGTGGAAACATAGGCAGCCTTGCGGTGCACGGCACCATCAACGACGTGGCGATGTCGGGCGGGATGCCGCTTCATCTTTCGGCGAGCTTCATCATAGAGGAGGGTTTTCCCATTTCTGATCTCGTGGTCGTCACGAACTCGATGGCCGCGGCCGCAAGGGATGCAGGAATCGCGATCGTCACGGGCGACACCAAGGTGGTCGAAAGGGGAAAGGCGGATGGCCTGTTCATCACCACCACAGGCTTGGGAATGGTGCCTGAGGGGGGCGACATTTCCGGGAATGCAGCAAAACCGGGAGACAAAATCATCGTTTCGGGAACGATCGGGGACCATGGCATCGCAATCATGTCCATGCGGGAGAATTTCGACACGGGAATCATATCGGATACTGCTGCCCTCCACGGACTTGTCGAAAAGATGGTGGAAGTCGTGCCAAACATCCATTCTCTGCGGGATCCGACGAGAGGAGGGCTGGCAACGACCTTGAACGAGATCGCAAGTCAGTCGGGCGTGGGAATGAAGATCAGCGAGCGGTCCATTCCGGTGAAAGCAGGCGTCGCAGCGGCATGTGAGCTTCTCGGCCTGGATCCGCTTTATGTCGCCAACGAAGGGAAGCTGGTTGCAATCTGTTCCGAGCCGGATGCCGATATCCTGCTTGCCGTCATGAAAAGCCATCCATTGGGAAAGGATGCGGCGATTTTAGGGGAAGTGGTCGAAGACAGTCATGCATTCGTGCAGCTCGAAACTGCATTCGGCGGCTTTCGCATGGTGGACTGGCTGGCAGGAGAGGCCTTGCCGAGAATTTGTTGACGATGCCTAAAAGGCGACATGGTCGGGGTGAGAGGATTCGAACCTCCGACTCCTGCGTCCCGAA